>NZ_QKRS01000024.1:4918-58890 GCF_024261405.1 Pseudomonas sp. FBF18
ACTTCGTCATATGGTGCACTCGACAGGATTCGAACCTGTGACCGCTCGGTTCGTAGCCGAGTACTCTATCCAGCTGAGCTACGAGTGCATTTGTTGCCGCGCATTATAGACCGCTTAATCGATTTGCCAACCACTTTTTCGTTTAATTTCAACTACTTAGCGATTCAAGCAAGATTACAGCGCCCTACATGAATAATGGCGGAGAAGGGGGGATTCGAACCCCCGATACCCTTGTGAGGTATACTCCCTTAGCAGGGGAGCGCCTTCGGCCACTCGGCCACCTCTCCGCAACACGGGGCGTATAATAACCAGAGCCTTCCCCGTTTGCAAACCCTTTTTTGAAAAAATATCGATAAAAATTAATGGGTTGGTTCTTCGTCCTTCTCTTTCTTGATCCGCAGGTAGATTTCCTCACGGTGCACGGCCACTTCCTTGGGCGCGTTCACCCCAATCCGTACCTGGTTTCCTTTGACGCCGAGCACGGTCACGGTGATTTCGCCGTCGCCAATTATCAGGCTCTCTGCGCACCGACGAGTCAGAATCAACATACCTTTCTCCTCACGCAATTCAGTTCAGGGATAACAGTCTGCAAAAAAAAGGGCTTCAACCCGCCACCAGAACAGCGGCGGACCTACGCCTGAACGTTGACCGACACCCGACAACCCACAGGTTTCTTGTGCCGTTCAAAAACACGAAGGGCGCGGCCAGGCCGCGCCCCAGTGAGCACAACGCTTACTCGCCCTGACGGGAAGGCGCGTCGAGTTCGAAAGCGGTGTGCAAGGCACGCACAGCCAGTTCCAGGTACTTCTCTTCGATAACCACCGACACCTTGATTTCCGAAGTGGAGATCATCTGGATGTTGATGCTCTCCTTGGCCAGCGATTCGAACATGCGGCTGGCAACGCCCGCATGCGAGCGCATGCCCACACCCACGATCGATACCTTGGCGATCTTGGTATCACCCACCACTTCGCGGGCATTGAGCTTCAGGGCGGTTTCACCCAGTACCTTCTGCGCCTTTTCGTAATCGTTGCGGTGTACGGTGAAGGTGAAGTCGGTAGTGTTATCGTGCGAAACGTTCTGCACGATCATGTCGACTTCGATATTGGCTGCACTGATGGGGCCCAGAATCCCGAATGCCACGCCCGGGGTATCCGGCACACCGCGAATGGTCAGCTTGGCTTCATCGCGATTGAAGGCGATGCCGGAAATGATCGGCTGTTCCATGGATTCCTCTTCATCAATAGTAATGAGGGTACCCGGACCCTCCTGAAAACTGTGCAGTACACGCAGCGGTACGTTGTACTTGCCGGCAAACTCCACGGCCCGAATCTGCAGCACCTTGGACCCGAGGCTGGCCATTTCCAGCATCTCTTCGAAAGTGATCTTGTCCAGCCGCTGCGCCTGGGACACCACGCGCGGGTCGGTGGTATAGACACCATCGACGTCGGTGTAGATCTGGCACTCGTCAGCCTTCAATGCAGCCGCCAGGGCCACGCCGGTGGTATCGGAACCGCCACGCCCCAGCGTGGTGATGCTGCCGTGCTCGTCAACGCCCTGGAAACCGGCTACCACGACCACGCGACCTGCCTTGAGGTCGGCACGAATCTTCTGATCATCGATCTGCAGGATGCGCGCCTTGTTGTGCGCACTGTCGGTGAGAATACGCACCTGGTTGCCGGTGTAGGACACCGCAGGCACACCCCGCTTGATCAGCGCCATGGCCAGCAACGCGATGGTCACCTGCTCGCCGGTGGACACGATCACGTCCAGCTCGCGCGGAACCGGCTGATCGCTGATTTGCCTCGCCAGCTCGATCAGACGATTGGTTTCCCCGCTCATTGCCGACAGCACGACCACCAGGTCGTCGCCAGCCTCGCGGAACTTCTTCACCTTGTCGGCAACCTGTTCGATGCGCTCGACCGTGCCCACCGAGGTGCCGCCAAATTTCTGTACGATCAACGCCATTTCAAAGCCGCCTCAGCCCGTGAAGGGCACCCAATAAACACAATTACCCAACGCCAGGGCCCGCCATCGGATGGCGGGCCACCGGGCGCTTCAGACACCCTGTTCTACGAATGGCACGGTCAGAGCCAGTGCACCGTCCAGCGCTGCGGCATCCACGCCACCGCCTTGCGCCATGTCCGGACGACCACCGCCTTTGCCGCCCACCGCTGCAGCGGCTTGCTTCATCAGATCACCGGCTTTGAGTTGGCCGGTCAGGTCCTTGGTCACGCCTGCAACCAGTACGACCTTTTCTTCGTGGACACTGCCGAGCAGGATCACTGCGCGGCCGAGTTTGTTCTTCAACTGGTCGACCAGGGCCAGCAAGGCTTTGCCGTCCTGCCCGTCCAGACGCGCGGCCAGCACCTTGACGCCCTTGACGTCGACTGCGCTGGCAGACAGGTCATCGCCGGCAGCACTGGCGGCCTTGGCCTGCAGTTGCTCCAGTTGTTTTTCCAGCTGACGGTTGCGCTCGAGCACCGCCGACAGCTTGTCGACCAGGTTCTCGCGGCTGCCCTTGACCAGCTGGGCAGCTTCCTTGAGCTGCTCTTCGGCAGCGTTCAGGTAGGCCAGTGCGGCGGCGCCAGTGACCGCTTCGATACGACGCACCCCGGAGGCCACACCGCCTTCGCTGATGATCTTGAGCAGACCGATATCGCCGGTGCGCTTGGCATGGATGCCGCCGCACAGCTCAACGGAGAAATCACCGCCCATGCTCAGCACGCGCACGCTGTCGCCATACTTCTCGCCGAACAGCGCCATGGCGCCCTTCTGCTTGGCAGTCTCGATGTCGGTCTCTTCGGTCATGACCTCGGTGTTGTTGCGCACTTCGCGGTTGACGATGTCTTCCAGCGCCTTGAGCTGCTCTGGCTTTACCGCCTCGAAATGGCTGAAGTCAAAACGCAGGCGCTGGCTGTCGACCAGCGAGCCTTTCTGTTGTACGTGCTCGCCCAGCACCTGACGCAATGCCGCGTGCAGCAGGTGGGTGGCCGAGTGATTGAGCGAGGTGGCATGACGAACCTGCGCATCGACCCGGGTTTCAACCTGGGCACCGACGCTCAGCTTGCCGCTGGCAACCACACCGTGGTGCAGGAAGGCACCGCCGGTCTTGGTGGTGTCACGGACATCGAAGCGGACGGCACCGGCCTGCAGGTACCCGCAGTCACCCACCTGGCCGCCGGACTCGGCGTAGAACGGCGTGCGATCGAGGATCACCACACCCTCCTCGCCTTCCCCCAGCTGCTCGACGGCCTTGCCGTCCTTGTACAGTGCAACGACGCTGGCAGCGCCTTCGGTGGTGGCATAACCGGTGAATTCGGTGGCCACATCGACCTTGACCAGGGTGTTGTAGTCCAGGCCGAAGGCGCTGGCCGAACGCGCGCGCTCACGCTGCGCCTCCATCTCGCGCTCGAAACCGACTTCGTCGATGGTCAGGCTGCGCTCACGGGCGATGTCGGCCGTCAGGTCCATCGGGAAACCGTAGGTGTCATACAGTTTGAACACCACGTCACCGGGCACCACGCTGCCCTTGAGTTCGGCCAGGTCCTGCTCGAGGATCTTCAGGCCCTGCTCCAGGGTCTTGGCAAACTGCTCTTCCTCGGCCTTGAGCACGCGCTCGATGTTGGCCTGCTGCTGCTTGAGTTCCGGGAACGCCTCGCCCATCTCGGCAACCAGCGCCGCAACGATCTTGTAGAAGAAGCTGCCGGTGGCACCGAGCTTGTTGCCGTGACGGCAGGCGCGACGAATGATGCGACGCAGCACGTAGCCACGGCCTTCGTTGGAAGGCAGCACGCCATCAGCAATCAGGAAGCTGCACGAACGAATGTGGTCCGACACTACCTTGAGCGACGACTGGTCTTCGTTGCTGCAGCCGATGGCGGCAGCCGACGCGCTCAGCAGGTTCTTGAACAGGTCGATTTCATAGTTCGAATGCACATGCTGCATCACCGCACTGATGCGCTCCAGGCCCATGCCGGTGTCCACCGACGGTGCAGGCAGCGGGTGCAGCACGCCGTCGGCAGTGCGATTGAACTGCATGAAGACGTTGTTCCAGATCTCGATGTAACGGTCACCGTCTTCTTCCGGCGAGCCTGGCGGGCCACCCCAGATGTCGGCGCCGTGGTCATAGAAGATCTCGGTGCAGGGGCCGCACGGGCCGGTATCGCCCATGGTCCAGAAGTTGTCCGAGGCGTAGGGCGCGCCCTTGTTGTCGCCAATGCGCACCATGCGCTCGGCCGGCACACCGATGTGCTGGGTCCAGATGTCGTAGGCCTCGTCATCGGTGGCATACACGGTGACCCAGAGCTTTTCCTTGGGCAGTTGCAGCACGCCGGTGAGGAAGGTCCAGGCGTAGGTGATGGCATCACGCTTGAAATAGTCGCCGAAACTGAAGTTGCCCAGCATTTCGAAGAACGTATGGTGACGCGCGGTATACCCGACGTTTTCCAGGTCGCTGTTCTTGCCGCCGGCGCGCACGCACTTCTGGCTGCTGGTGGCGCGGGTGTACGCACGCTTTTCCTGGCCAAGGAAGCAGTCCTTGAACTGGTTCATCCCCGCGTTGGTGAACAGCAGGGTCGGGTCGTTGCCCGGGATCAAGGAGCTGGAGGCAACTCGGGTATGGCCCTGCTCTTCGAAGAAGCGAAGGAAGGCTTCACGGATTTCTGCGCTTTTCATAGGTTCTTCCACGGAAACGGCGGCCTGCGTCAAATTGACGAAACGACGGCAAAGGGCCGCATTATATCGAGCCTTAACACGAGGTGCAGTGAGTTTATACATCGCCAACCGCCATTTGAGGATGAAATGACCTTCATCCGGCGCGGTTTGCTTAGCAGGCTATACGTTCTGCCGACATCTATGCTACAACGTGTGCGTCGCCAGCCACTGGCGGCACGTTCTCAGGGCGGGGTGCAATTCCCCACCGGCGGTAATTGCGCCCATTGCGCATAGCCCGCGAGCGCTTGCAGGCAACCCTGCAAGGTCAGCAGACCCGGTGTGATTCCGGGGCCGACGGTCATAGTCCGGATAAAGAGAGAGCGGGATAGGCACGCGAGTGCCTGCGTCTGCACATCTGCGCAACGACAATCCCCTTCGATCCACTGCCCTGTTTCTCATACAAACAGGAGTTCGTTTCAATGCAAGCTACCCCAATCGACAGCAAAGGCCATCACAACGATCGCATCGCCTTCGTCCAGGCCTGCTGGCACAAGGATATTGTTGACCAGAGCCGCAAGGGTTTCGTCGAAGAGATGGCCAAGCAAGGCTATCAGCTGAGCGATATCGACTTCTATGAAGTCGGCGGTGCCTTCGAAATCCCGCTGCACGCCAAGCTGCTGGCCCGCAGCGGCCGTTACGCCGGCATCGTGGCTGCAGGCCTGGTGGTGGACGGCGGCCTGTACCGCCATGAATTCGTCGCCCAGTCGGTGATCAGCGGCCTGATGCAGGTGCAGCTGGAAACCGAAGTGCCGGTGTTCTCGGTGGTACTGACCCCGCATCACTTCCATGCCGGCGACGAGCACCAGAAGTTCTTCTTCGATCACTTCGTGCACAAGGGCGCCGAAGCGGCAGTGACCTGCGCCGACACCCTGCTCAAGCTGCGCTCGCTGCGCCGCAATGAAGTACCGCAGAAGATGGCGGGCTGATTGCACTGCCCCTTTCGCCGGCAGGGCCAACTGCTACGGGATGCGCGACACCTGTAGCAGCCGGCCTTGCCGGCGAAGGTGTTTCATCTTCAGACCAACTGCTCATCCGACGCAGGCACGATCAGCATCCCCGCACGCAGCCCGTTCTTCACCTTGGGGTTCGGGAAAATGATCCGCGCGCCCTCCTCCTCGACAACCCAGCGCGTCTCGGCCAGGTCCTCGGCCAGCAGATACCCTCTGGAAAGCTCGGAAAAGTTCTCGATATCCGCCGGCAGGTGCAGGTGGAAGCTGTCGCTGTGCTTGATGATCTCGCGCGCGACGCTGAACAGTTGCAGCCCGCCGATCCCTTCATCTTCAGCCGGCTCGTTACCCTCGATGATCGCCCTGAGCCGCGCTTCGAGCTTGCCGAGCTTGATCTCGCCGTTCTGGCCGAACGGCCGCGCCTTGCCCAGCTCGAGGGTGAACGCTTCGGCCCCCAGGGTTTCGTAGGTGAATGCGGTAAAGGTGATCGAAGGCTTGCTCTGCAGCAGCACAGCCTGCATGCCGGCGGCGCGCAAGCGAGCCAGTTCCCGACGCGAGTGCTGACGGCCTTCCTTGTAGGGATACAGCGCAAACTGCTCGATCTTGGAGCCGCGAATGGCGGTGTGCAGGTCATAGTGCAGGCGGGTACGGCCCTCTTTATAGAAAAAGGCCGTTGCCAGACGCTCCAGCGCACAGGCACGCAATGCCTCGACACCACTGGACTGCTCATGACGCCGGTTGAACAGACGGTTGACGTCGTGCTCGATATACCGCGCGCCCGTGCGCATCGCCTCGGGGTTGCCGAACAGGAACAGCACACGCGCCCGCGGCTTGATCTCCCCCCTGGCAATGCCATGCAGGAGTTCGTCGAGCAACTCGATCGGTGCAGTCTCGTTGCCATGAATGCCCGCAGACAGCAGCAGGTCCATGCCATCGTCACGCCCCTCGGGCGGGGTCACTTCAAGCGCCCCCTCGTCGAGCCAGCGCATGCGCACGCCTTCGACAGTCAGCTGGGTCTTCTCTGCCGGTTCACGACCGGCAAGGGTCAGTTCAAGCAGTTTGCCGAGGGCGAGCATGGGCGGTGTTCCTTAGTGGTGATGCCCGCAATCGGGGCCATGGACGTGGTCGTCATCTTCGCCAGCATCGGCCGGCTCCATTTCCAGCTGCAGGCTCACCAGGTTGGTGGCCAGCGGGCGCAGCAGCAGGTTGGCATACTCGGCGTCGCCTTCTTCAACATCGACACCGATCAGCAGCTGGCCGCGGCCATCCTGCTGAATCCACACTTCCTTGCCTTGCCACAGCACGGCAAAACGGGTGCAGGAAGTTTCCAGCTGGGTGCCATCTTCATCTTCGAGGATCAGCTGCAGGGCGTCGGACATAATCGAGTTCTCTTTCAAGGTTGGAGTTGGAACGGATACACCGAACCCAGCTTGAGGATCTGGGTCAGCTCATCCAGTGCCGTGCGACATTCCAGCAACAGCTGCGGGTCAGCCAGGTCGCGTTCGCTCAGGCTGTCGCGGTAGTGCCTGTCGACCCATTGGGTCAGGGTGTCGTACAGCGGCGCGGTCATGATAACCCCTGGGTTGACGGCCGCCAGTTCCGTTTCGTTGAGCGCCACGCGCAAACGCAGGCACGCGGGGCCGCCGCCATTCTGCATGCTCTGCTTGAGGTCGAAGACCTTGACCTCGGTCACCGGCCCGCCCTGGCCGGTCAAGGCCGACAGATAGGCCCAGACCCGCTCGTTGTTGCGGCATTCCTCCGGCACGATCAGCAGCATCGAACCGTCTTCACGGGACAGCAACTGACTGTTGAACAGATACGAACGCACGGCGTCCTCGACCGTCACCTGGGCCCGCGGCACGCAGATGGCCTTGAACTTGCCGCCACATCCGGCCAGTTTAGCCTGCAGCTCGGCCAGCACCGCTTCGGTGTCGAGGAAGGCGTCCTCGTGATAGAACAGCACCTCGCCGTTGCCCACCGCGATCACATCGTTGTGAAACACGCCCTGGTCGATCACGGCAGGGTTCTGCTGAGCATAGACCACGCCGTCAGCACTCAGGCCATGCAGCCGGGCAACCGCCTGGGAAGCCTCCAGGGTCTGGCGGGCCGGGTATTTGTGTGGCGCCGGGTAGCGCGCATCGAATGCACTGCGCCCGAACACGAAGAACTCCACGCCCGGTTCGCCATAGGCACGGCAGAAGCGCGTGTGGTTGGCAGCACCTTCGTCACCGAACTGCGCCACCGCCGGCAACGCGGCATGGTGGGCAAAGTGCTGCGTATTGGCGAACATCGCGCCCAGCACACGACTGGTGGTCGGGTGCTCGATACTGCGGTGGTACTTGCAGTTCAGGTTGGCCGCCGTGAAATGCACGCGTCCATCGGCCGTATCGGCGCTCGGACTGACCGTGGCGGCGTTGGCCACCCACATGCTGGACGCAGAGCAACTGGCGACCAGCAACGGCATCGCCTCCCTGGCCGCCCGCTCGATGACCTGCGCATCGCTGCCGCCAAAGCCCAGGCGACGCAGCGCAGCCACATCCGGACGCTCCTGCGGGGCCAGTACGCCCTGCACAAAGCCCATCTCCATCAGCGCCTTCATCTTCGCCAGGCCCTGGCGCGCCGCTTCACGCGGGTTGGATGCCTGCTGGCTGTTGCTCTGCGAAGCAACGTTGCCGTAGGACAGCCCGCCGTAGTTGTGCGTCGGCCCCACCAGGCCATCAAAATTCACTTCAAATGATTTCATCGGCTAAGGCTCCGTGAAGCTGTTGTTATAGGGTGACGCCGGGCGTCAGCGTGGCGGGCAGCACAAGGCTGGATGCCTCCAGCGACGCCACCGGGTAGGCGCAGTAGTCGGCCGCGTAATAGGCGCTCGCCCGATGGTTGCCACTGGCCCCGACACCACCGAACGGTGCGCTGCTGGCGGCACCGGTCAGTTGCTTGTTCCAGTTGACGATACCGGCGCGGCTTTCCAGCCAGAACTGCTGGTAGCGCGCCTCGGAATCGGACAACAGCCCTGCGGCCAGGCCGTACTGGGTGTTGTTAGCTTCGCGGATCGCGGCATCGAAATCGCTGTAGCGGATAACCTGCAGCAGCGGCCCGAAGAACTCCTCGTCCGGGCGCTCGGCCACCGAGGTCACGTCGATGATGCCCGGGGTCAGCAACGCCGCATCGGCCTGTGGCTGGGTCATCGGCAGCAGCGACTGTGCGCCGCTGGCCAGCAACTGGGCCTGGGCATCGAGCAGCGCGCGGGCTGCCCCCAGGGAGATCACCGAGCCCATGAACGGCGCCGGCTGCTGATCGAACGCGCCCACCGAAATGTTCCGGCTGACGGCCACCAGCCGCGCCAGCAGGGTGTCGCCCCATTCGCCTTGGGGTACCAGCAGGCGGCGTGCACAGGTGCAGCGCTGGCCGGCGGAAATGAAGGCCGACTGGATGATGGTGTATACCGCAGCGTCCAGGTCCTGCACCTGGTCGACCACCAAGGGGTTGTTGCCCCCCATCTCCAGGGCCAGGATCTTGTCCGGGCGCCCCGAGAACTGCTGGTGCAGCAGGTTGCCGGTGCGGCTGGAGCCGGTGAAGAACAGGCCGTCGATGCCGGGGTTGGCCGCCAGGGCCACCCCGGTTTCCCGCGCCCCCTGCACCAGGTTGAGCACGCCAGCCGGCAGCCCGGCCTCGATCCAGCACCTGAGCGTCAGCTCGGCCACTTTCGGCGTGAGCTCGCTGGGCTTGAACACCACGCTGTTACCGGCCAGCAGCGCCGGCACGATATGCCCGTTGGGCAGGTGGCCCGGGAAGTTGTACGGGCCGAACACCGCCACCACACCGTGGGGCTTGTGCCGCAGTACCGCCGTGGCGTCAGCCAGCGGGCCGCTCTTCTCGCCGGTACGTTCGCGGTAGCTCTGCACCGAAATGGCCACCTTGTTGACCATGCTGGTCACTTCGGTGGTGGCCTCCCACAGCGGCTTGCCGGTTTCTTCGCCGATGCAGCGGGCCAGTTCATCGGCGTGGGCCTTGAGGCTCGCGGCAAAGGCTTCGAGCACGCTGATACGCGCCTCCAGCGGCTGGCGAGCCCAGCCAGCAAAGGCTTGACGCGCAGCCTGTACCGCGGCCTCGACCTGCCCCGCGTCGGCGCCCTGGCCCTGCCAGATCACCTGCTGGCTGACCGGGTTCAGCGACTGCAGGGCCTCGCCCTGGCCGGCCTGCCATGTACCGGCAATGTAGTGCGTGGTCATTATTTGGCCTCCCGTGCTGCGGACAGTGGCACCGCACGTACCTGGTCACCGGCGCTCAGGCGCAGGCGCTTGGCCGTCAGCGGGTCGACCACCAGGGTGCCCGCAGCCAAGCGCGCGGGCGCTGCGGTGATACGGCAGTCCTCGCGCTTGCGGTTGTGGATGATGAATGGGGTGGCATCGTCGCCCGGCGTGCCGATCGCCAGCACCAGGGCCTGGCTGTCGTGCACCGCGCGAATCTTGCTGGTCTGGCACTCGACCGCCGGGCCCGCGTCGAAGATGTCGACGTAGCCCTGATAGCTGAAGCCTTCGCTCTGCAGCATGGCCAGCGCCGGTTCGGTATCGGTGTGCACGCGCCCGATCACATTGCGCGCCGCCTCGGACAGAAAGCAGGTGTACAGCGGGAACTTGGGCATCAGCTCGGCGATGAACGCCTTGTTGCCGACCCCGGTCAGGTAGTCGGCCTGGCTGAACTCCATCTTGAAGAAGTGTCGGCCCAGGCTCTCCCAGAAGGGCGAACGGCCCTGCTCGTCGGACATGCCGCGCATTTCGGCAATGATCTTGTTGCCGAACAGTTCGCTGAATTCGGCAATGAACAGCAGGCGAGCCTTGGCCAGCAGACGACCATTGAGGCCACTGCGGTAGTCGCTGCGCAGAAACAGGGAGCACAACTCGGAGTTGCCGGTCAGGTCGTTGGCCAGAAACAGCGTGGGGATCTCGCGGTAGATGTCCAGTTCCTGGGACGCGCTGACGGTCAGGCCCACCCGGTAGTTGTACCAGGGTTCACGCAGCCCAACGGCACCGGCGATGGCCGAAATGCCCACCACTTCGCCTTCGTCGTTCTCGAGCACGAACAGGTAGTCGGCATCGCCACGCTCGGCTTCGCCGCGGAAGGTCTTCTCGGCCCAGCCCACCCGGTGGGCCAGGCGCTCTTCGTTGGCCGGCAGAGTGGTCAGGCCGGTGGTGCCGGTGCTGCGCGCCAGCTCGATCAGCGCCGGTAGGTCGCTGCTGCGTACGGGACGAACAATCATGCTATCTCCTCGGGCAGGTGCCTGCTGGCCCCTGCGAAACTCGACCTGGGGTAGCCAGGCAATCAGACCGCGACCAGGCGCACGCTGGCGCCCTCACCCACTCCCAGCGCCTCGGCGGCGGCCAGGTCCAGCTGCACCGGCTTGCCAGGGGCCCAGTCCAGCTCCAGCATCACGGCGCGGTAATCCTGCAACTGGCCGTTGGATACCAGGTACGGGCGCCCACCCTTGACGGCCTGCTCCTGCAGCTTGACCGGCACCAGCCGGCTCTGGGCGATGGAGCGGATGCCGGACACCCGCGCATGCAGGGTCGGCCCACCGTCGAAGATATCGATGTAGTGATCGGTCTCGAAGCCTTCGCGCATCAGGATGTCGAAGGTGATCTGCGCGCGCGGGTGCACCTGGCCCATGGCCTCCTGCGCGGCATCCGGCAGCAGGGGCACATAGATGGGGTAATGCGGCATCAGCTCGGCAAGGAAGGTACGGCTCTTGAGCCCGCACAGGCGCTCGGCGGCAGCGTAGTTGAGGTCGAAGAAGTTGCGCCCGATGGCATCCCAGAACGGCGAGTCGCCGTGCTCGTCGCTGTAGCCGACGATCTCGGTCACCACCGAATCGGCAAACCGCTCCGGGTGCGCTGCCATGAACAGCAGCCGGCCGCGGGAATTGAGCTCGGCCCAGCCGGTGCCCACCAGTTCGGGCAGCACGTAGAAGCTGGTCAGCAGGCTGTTGCCGGTCAGGTCGTGACACTGCGACAGCACATGGATCTTGTTGTGGATCTTCAGCTCGCGCGAGGCGTGCACGAAGGTCTCGTTGCGAAAACTGTAGAACGGCTCGGAATAGCCGGCCGAGGCCACGATGGCCGAACAGCCGACCAGCTTGCCGGTCTCGCTGTCTTCGAGCACGAAGAAGTAGCTCTCCTCGCCATTGAAGCTGACTTCGGCGGCAAAGGAGGTTTCGGACGCAGCGATCTTGTCGCCCAGGCGACCGGCATCATCCGGCAGGGACGTGACACCGATGGGACTGTCCGCGGCCAGACGCTGCACTTCACCCAGGTCAGCCATTTGCGCGGGGCGCATCACCAGCATGGTGTCACTCCTTTAGGGAAAATCGGGCCGACAGCTGCCGGCGCAGAAGAAGCGGCACGTGCCACGGGCACGGGCCACCAGAATCGGTTCGCTGGCCACCGGGGCCAGCGAAGGACCGCAGGCCGGTATCAGGCCTTGGTCAGTGCAGCGGCAGCGCGTTCGAAGCGGTCAAGGCCTTCATCGATGTCGGCATCTTCCACCACCAGGCTGGGGGCGAAACGCACCACATCCGGGCCGGCCTGCAAAACCATCAGGCCTTCTTTCTCGGCAGCGTTAAACACGTCCTTGGCCTTGCCCTTCCAGGCATCGGACAACACGCAACCGATCAGCAGGCCCAGGCCGCGGACCTGGGTGAACAGGCCGTACTGCTGGCCGATCTTCTCCAGGCGCGCCTTGAAGCGCTCGTGCTTGGCCTTGACGCCCGCCAGCACTTCAGGGGTATTGACCACATCCAGCACCGCAGAGGCCACGGCGCAGCCCAACGGGTTGCCGCCATAGGTGGTGCCGTGGGTGCCCACGGCCAGGTGCTTGGCCAGCGCTTCGGTGGTCAGCATCGCGGCAATCGGGAAACCGCCGCCCAGGCTCTTGGCGCTGGTCAGGATGTCGGGGGTCACGCCGTAGTGCATGTAGGCGAACAGCTCGCCGGTACGGCCGACGCCGGTCTGCACTTCGTCGAAGATCAGCAGTGCGTTGTGCTTGTCGCACAGCTCGCGCGCGCCTTGCAGATAGGCCTTGTCGGCCGGCACCACGCCGCTCTCGCCCTGGATCGGCTCGATCACCACCGCGCAGGTCTTGTCGCTGATCTGCGCCTTGAGCGCTTCGAGGTCGTTGTACGGCACATGGCTGATGCCGGTGATCTTAGGGCCGAAGCCGTCGGAGTACTTGGGCTGGCCACCGACGCTCACGGTGAACAGGGTGCGACCGTGGAAGCTGTTCACGGTAGCGATGATCTCGTGCTTTTCAGGGCCGAAGCGGTCGTGGGCCACACGACGGGCCAGCTTGAAGGCGGCCTCGTTGGCCTCGGCGCCGGAGTTGCAGAAGAACGCACGCTCGGCAAAGGTGGCGTCGACCAGCTTGTGGGCCAGACGCAGGGCTGGCTCGTTGGTGAACACGTTGGACACGTGCCACAGCTTGTTGGCCTGCTCGGTCAGCGCACCGACCAGTGCCGGGTGGGCGTGCCCCAGGACGTTTACGGCGATGCCGCCAGCGAAATCGATCAGCTCGCGCCCCGCCTGGTCCCATACACGGGAGCCCTGGCCACGCACGGGGATGAAAGCGGCCGGCGCATAGTTGGGGACCATTACCTGGTCGAAATCGGCGCGTTGCACCGGAGCTTGCTCAACGGACATCGGAGTCTCCTGAAGAGGAACGCCTGCCTGGAACTGGCGAGCGATGGGGGGATTGTAAGGACTGATGAACGCCCGGCCTTGCCGCCAAGCGACAACTTCTTATAGCGCCAAACCCTGTTTTGCCAAGGCTTTCGGCAATGCGACAAATAGGGTCGCAAAGGCGCAGTTTAAACGGTGCGCGGTGCTGGCGGGGAGATTGTGTCACGCACGGATTTGCGGGGGCTTCTTCGCTGGCAAGCCAGCGCCCTCGGGCCGGTGCAGCCCCCTTCGACGCTGCGGGCGCTGGTTTGCCGCCGAAGGTCGCGCTGCGCTACCGAATCAGCCGCGCTCGGCAGGCGCCGACGACAACTCGAACGGGCTGTTGCTGCGGCGCTGGTTGCGGTCTTCGCGTGGCGTTGCGCCAAAGAAGTTGCGGTACGCGCTGGAAAAATGCGGCCCCGACGAGAACCCGCACGACAGGCCGATCTGGATGATCGACTTGCTGGTCTGCATCAGCATCTGGCGCGCCTTGTTCAAGCGCAGCTCCAGGTAATACTGGCTGGGCACCCGATTGAGGTACTGCTTGAAGATCCGCTCCAGCTGCCGGCGCGATACGCACACATGCTGGGCAATCTCGTCGGTGGTCAACGGCTCTTCGATATTGGCCTCCATCAGCAGCACCGCCTGGGTCAGCTTCGGATGGCTGGAGCCCAGGCGATTCTGCAGCGGGATGCGCTGACGCTCGCCCCCCTCGCGAATGCGCTCGACCACCAGCTCTTCGGAAACCGCACCGGCAAGCTCGGCGCCATGGTCACGGGCCAGCACGGCCAGCAGCAGGTCCAGTACCGACATGCCACCACAGGCGGTCAGCCGATCGCGATCCCAGTCGAACAGGTGGCTGGTGGCGATGACCTTGGGGAAGCGCTCGGCGAAGTCATCCTGCCAGCGCCAGTGCACCGCGGCGCGATAACCATCCAGCAGGCCCAGCTGGGCCAGCGGATACACACCTGCCGAAAGACCGCCCACCACGCACCCCGAGCGCACCAGTTGCTTGAGCGCGCTGCCCAGCGCCGCGCCTACCGCCTGCGGCGGCTCATCGGCCAGCAGAAACAGCTTCTGGCAACCTTCCAGCCGCCCCACCCAGGCTTCGCCAGGCAAGCGCCAGGCGCCCTCCGGCGCAGGTTCGGCCTGCAGGAACAGCAACTCGTAGACCACTTCGGGGTGCACCTTCTGGGCCACCCGCAAGACCTCTTCGGCCAGCGCCAGGGTCAAGGCCTTGGTGCTGGGCCAGAGGAGAAAACCGATTCGCTGGGTGGTCATTGGGTAAGGTCCGAAACCTGAGAGGAGTCTGGGAGAAAAGCCTCGATCGAGGCGCAGCATGCCCTATTCTGGTGCAAAGCGGCAGCCTCGAACTGTAGCACGGTCGATTATTTCAGGCTGCCGGACAGGAACTGCTGCAACCGCTCGGACTGCGGGTTGACCAGCACTTCACGCGGGTTGCCGCTCTCTTCGACCACACCCTTGTGCAGGAACACCAGCTGGTTGGACACCTCGCGGGCGAAGCCCATCTCGTGGGTCACCACCACCATGGTGCGGCCTTCCTGGGCCAGCGCCTGCATCACCTTGAGCACATCACCCACCAGCTCCGGGTCCAGCGCCGAGGTCGGCTCGTCGAACAGCATCACTTCAGGCTCCATCGCCAGTGCACGGGCAATCGCCACACGCTGCTGCTCACCACCGGACATATGGCCCGGGTAGGCATCCTTGCGATGGGACACACCGACCTTGGCCAGGTAGTGCTCGGCCTTTTCCAGCGCGTCCTTGCGGCTCATGCCCAGCACGTGCACCGGTGCCTCGATGATGTTCTCCAGCGCAGTCATGTGCGACCACAGGTTGAAGTGCTGGAACACCATCGACAGGCGCGAGCGCATGCGCTGCAACTGCTTGGGGTCGGCCGCCTTCAGCGCGCCGTCCTTGTTCGCCACCAGCTTCAACTCTTCGTTGTTGAGCAGGATCTTGCCGGCATGCGGCTGCTCGAGCAGGTTGATGCAGCGCAGGAAGGTGCTCTTGCCCGAGCCGCTGGAGCCGATGATGCTGATCACATCGCCCGCCTTGGCCGCCAGGGACACACCCTTGAGCACTTCGTGACTGCCATAGCGTTTGTGCAGGTCTTGGACTTCGAGTTTGTACATGCTGTCGGTTCTCACAAAGCGTCAGTCCCGGGCCTGCGCCCGGGGCGAAAAAGTTGCCGCCGGGCTCAGCCCTTGCGCGGCGCCAGGTAGCCGAGCCAGCGGCGTTCAGCCAGCTTGAACAGGCGCACCAGAATGAAGGTCAGGCACAGGTAGAACACACCGGCGGTGATGTACGCCTCGAACGGCAGGTAGTACTGGGCATTGACCGTGCGCGCCGCACCGGTGATGTCGATCAGGGTCACGATCGACGCCAGGCTGGTGGTCTGCAGCATCATGATCACTTCATTGCTGTACTGCGGCAGCGCCCGGCGCAGGGCCGAGGGCAGCAGGATGCGGCGGTACATCTTGACCCGCGACATGCCCATCGCCTTGGCCGCTTCGATCTCGCCGTGGGGCGTGGCCTTGAGGCTGCCGGCGATGATTTCGGCGGTGTAGGCACTGGTATTGATGGCAAAGGCCAGGCACGCACAGAAGGTCGCACTGGACAGCCACGGCCACAGGAAGCTCTCGCGCACCGCCTCGAACTGGGCCAGCCCGTAATAGATCAGAAACAGCTGCACCAGCATCGGCGTGCCACGAATCACGTAGGTGTAGAGCCAGGCGCTCATGTTCACCAGCGGCTGCTTGGACACCCGCATCAGGCCCAGCGGCACTGCCACCAGCAGGCCGAACAGCAACGACAGCGCCAGCAGCTTGAGCGTGGTCAGCATGCCGCTCAGGTACAGCGGCATGGCTTCCCAGATGACGTTGTAATCGAAAATCATAGATCAGCCGCCTTTACGCCAACCGAGTAGCGTTTCTCGAGGTAACGCAGGGCCAGCAACGAGACGCTGGTGATCACCAGGTACAACGCCGCGACCGCCAGGAAGAACGTGAACGGCTCGCGGGTCGCGTCCGCCGCCTGCTTGGCCTTGAACATCATGTCTTGCAGGCCCACCACCGAAATCAGTGCGGTGGCCTTGGTCAGTACCAGCCAGTTGTTGGTGAAGCCAGGGATCGCCAGGCGAATCATCTGCGGCACCAGCACCCGGAAGAAGATCTGCAGGCCGCTCATGCCATAGGCCATGCCGGCTTCGGCCTGCCCCTTGGGGATGGCCATGAAAGCGCCGCGGAAGGTTTCGGACAGGTATGCACCAAAGATGAAGCCCAGGGTACCGATACCCGCCATCAGCGGATTGAGGTCGATGTAATCGTCGAAACCGAGCAAGGGTGCGACGCGGTTGAGCAGGTCCTGACCGCCGTAGAAGATCAGCAGGATCAGCACCAGGTCGGGGATCCCGCGGATCACCGTGGCGTACAGGTCGCCCAGCCAGGCCAGCCAGCGCACTGGCGACAGCCGCAGCGCCACGCCGATCAGGCCCAGTACGATGGCCAGGGCCATGGACGACAAGGCGAGCTGTAGCGTCAGCCATGCTCCATCGAGGATGACTGCCCCGTAGCCTTTCAACATGTTGAGGTCCTCGACCTTAGGGATGAAAAAATGGTGCAAACCTCAGCGCTTCTGCTGCTTGCACCATTGAACAGGTGAAACGTCGACGGATTACTGCGCGTCAGGGCCGTAGATGTCGAAGTTGAAGTACTTGTCCTGGATCTTCTTGTACTCGCCATTGGCACGGATGCCGTCGATGGCGGTGTTGATCTTGTCCTTCAGGGCGTCGCCCTTGCGCACGGCGATACCGATACCGTCACCGAAGTACTTGGCGTCGGTGAAGGACGGGCCTACGAATGCATAGCCCTTGCCGGCGTCGGTCTTGAGGAAGCCGTCTTCGAGCAGGGTCGCATCGGCCACGGTGCCATCCAGGCGACCGGCGGCAACGTCCAGGTAGATTTCGTTCTGGGTGCCGTAGGGAACGATGGTGGCGCCTTTGGGGGCCAGCACTTCCTTGGCGAAACGGTCGTGGATCGAGCCACGCTGAACGCCGATCTTCTTGCCCTTGAGTTCGTCCAGGCTGTCGCTGACGGTGGTACCGTCCTTCATCACCAGGCGGGCCGGCGTGAGGTAGTAGCGCTTGGTGAAGTCCACGGACTTCTTGCGATCATCGGTGATCGACATGGACGACAGGATGGCGTCGATCTTGCGCACCTTGAGCGCCGGGATCAGGCCGTCGAATTCCTGCTCGACCCAAACGCACTTGACCTTCATCTCTGCACACAGCGCGTTGCCGATGTCGTAGTCGAAGCCCACGATGCTGCCGTCCGGCGCCTTGGAAGCGAACGGTGGGTAGGCGGCCTCGATGCCGATCTTCAGTGGTTTTTCATCAGCCAGCGATGCCAGGGAAAACACGGACAGCGCCAGGGCGCCAAGCAGTGCGAGTTTCTTCATCTGGGAACTCCATCGGTAAAGGGCAATACGTGACAGGCCGATTGGCCGTCGACGTTGCGAATGGGTACAACGCGAGCTGCGCAGGGCTCGACGAAACAGGGTCGAGGCATCACGAGCGAGTGATTGGCATTTTAGCGACAGCTCCGAACCCGATATTTCTTCAATGCGACAACTAGTTACAGAAGCGCCGGAAGTCAGGGCCGGAGATATTGACAGCTTTCGCGGAATATGCAAAAGCGAGAGACAAATAACCTATCAATCAAGCAATAACCGCGCCCATTATTGGCAAAGCCTTGTAATCCGGCAAGTGCATCGTGGCAGCCATGCAAAATTGGCGTGGTGGATGCGCCCGGATCGGGCGGCGGCGTTTCCCAATCCCCCGTTTGTGTGCGAAACCGGTGACAGAAAAGGTTACCGATGAAAGTCGGCGTAACAGGCATGAAAAAGCCCCGCAGTGCGGGGCTTTGTGCTGACAGCCAACCGGCCCTATCGCCGGCAGGCCGACCCCTACAAGGGCCGGCCTGCCGGCGATGACTCAGGCCGACGCCAGGTTCATCGACTTGTGCGTGTCGATCAGGTGCTGCACCACACCCGGGTCGGCCAGCGTCGAGATGTCGCCCAGGCCGTCGTACTCGGCCGTGGCGATCTTGCGCAGGATACGGCGCATGATCTTGCCCGAGCGGGTTTTAGGCAGCCCTGGTGCCCACTGGATCACGTCTGGCGAGGCGATCGGCCCGATCTCCTTGCGCACCCAGTTCTTCAGCTCCAGACGCAATGCTTCGCTCGGCTCCTCGCCACCGTTGAGCGTGACGTAGACATAGATGCCCTGCCCCTTCAGATCATGCGGCACACCGACGACCGCCGCCTCGGCGACCTTCGGGTGCGCAACCATGGCGCTCTCGATCTCGGCGGTCCCCATGCGGTGGCCCGAGACGTTGAGTACGTCGTCGACCCGGCCGGTGATCCAGTAGTAGCCGTCTTCGTCGCGGCGCGCGCCGTCACCGGTGAAGTACATGCCGCGGAAGGTCTTGAAGTAGGTGTCGACGAAACGGTCGTGATCGCCGTACAGCGAACGCGACTGGCCCGGCCACGAATCGAGGATCACCAGGTTGCCCTCGGCGGCGCCGTCGATCAGGTTGCCCAGGTTGTCCACCAGCGCCGGCACCACGCCGAAGAACGGACGGGTGGCCGAGCCCGGCTTGAGCGCAGTGGCGCCCGGCAGCGGGCTGATCAGGATGCCGCCGGTCTCGGTCTGCCACCAGGTGTCGACGATCGGGCAACGCTCCTTGCCCACGGTGGTGTGGTACCAGTTCCAGGCTTCAGGGTTGATCGGCTCGCCCACCGAGCCCAGCAGGCGCAGGCTCGAACCGTCGGCATCCTTCATGGCCGCCTGACCTTCGGCCATCATCGCGCGAATGGCGGTGGGCGCGGTGTAGAGGATGTTGACCTTGTGCTTGTCGACGATCTTCGCCACACGGGTGATGTCCGGGTAGTTCGGCACGCCTTCGAACAGCAGGGTGGTGGCGCCGTTGGCCAGCGGGCCATAGACGATGTAGCTGTGACCGGTTACCCAGCCCACGTCGGCGGTGCACCAGTACACGTCACCAGGGCGATAGTCGAACACGCGCTCATGGGTCAGCGAGGCGTACACCAGGTAGCCGCCAGTGGTGTGCAGCACGCCCTTGGGCTTGCCGGTGGAGCCGGAGGTATAGAGGATGAACAGCGCTTCTTCGGCGCCCATCTCTTTCGGCGCGCAGTGGGCAGAAGCCACTTTCATCAGGTCTTCGTACCAGATGTCGCGGTGCTGGTGCCAGGCAATGTCGCCACCGGTGCGCTTGCACACGATGATCTTCTGCACGCTGGCGGTTTCCGGGTTGGTCAGCGCCAGGTCAACGTTGGCCTTGAGTGCGGTACGACGCCCGCCACGCAGCCCTTCGTCGGCGGTGATCACGACCTTGGACTTGCAGTCGATGATGCGCCCGGCCAGCGCCTCGGGCGAGAAGCCGCCGAACACCACCGAGTGGATCGCGCCGATACGCGCGCACGCCAGCATGGCGACCACGGCTTCGGGAATCATCGGCATGTAGATGGTCACCACGTCGCCGCGGTGCACGTCCTGGCCACGCAGGGCGTTGGCGAACTTGCAGACCTGCTCGTGCAGTTCGCGATAGGTGATGTTGCGGTGCTCGGAAGGGTCGTCGCCTTCCCAGATGATCGCCAGCTGATCGCCACGCTCGGCCAGGTGACGGTCCAGGCAGTTGTAGGAAACGTTCAGAGTGCCGTCGGCAAACCACTTGATGTCGACATGGTGGTCGTCGAACGAGGTCTGCTTGACCTTGGTGAAGGGCTTGATCCACTCGAGGCGCTGAGCTTGCTCGCGCCAGAAGCCGTCAGGGTTGATCACCGACTGCTGGTACATGGCCTTGTAGGTCGCCTCGTCGGTCAGCGTGTTGGCCGCAACCTCGGGACGCACGGGATACAGGGGAGCCGCACTCATCTTTGTTACCTCGGTGTAATAGTTGTTTTTGTATGACCTCGTTTTAACTGTACCAGAGCGCCAAGGGCCATTCGACGTTGGTAGTAACGGGACCTGCATTTGGTCCAACACTGCGCGCCGACCGCTCTGGCACGGGCGTTCCAGCGCGGCAACAGATAGAAAAATAAATCCCGAGGTGAAATTTCAACTGATTGTTACAGTTTCCGCCAACAGTGTTTATCAAAACGGGCTCTGTTTCGGGGCCCGCCACACTCCTAGAATTCACCTCGCCAGCAACGGCAACGCGAATTAACTGGTAACAGCCCCCACGAAGGCATGTTAATCCCGCGATAACCCTGAAAGTTTCAACTTGCTGCACACGCCGCGCCACAAGCGCAGCGTGACCCCTTACGACCTTAGACAGGTAACTTGAAGATGAAAGCTTTACTGGTATTGGCACTCGGTAGTTTTTGCGCATCGGCCATGGCGGCTGAAGTTGCAGATGTTTCCGCCGAGCAGATTCCGGTTGAACAATACAGTTACTCGCAACATCTGGACATCGCCAAAGTCATTTCCATGACCGAAGTCCCGAACGTCTGCGAAGTGGTTCCGGCCCGCATGACCTACGAGGACTCCCAAGGCCAGAAGCACATTCTCGAATACCGCGTCATGGGTAACGGGTGCTCCAACGGCTGATAGAGCACACTGACGGTAGTTGCGCCTCGGGCCTTGTGTCGACGAGGCGCACCCTCGCTGCAAACAGTAACTTCCCCGCCTTTCAAGTCACTCCACAACTTTGCCGATTGCGTAATCACGCAACTTGTTGGCAATGGTGGTATGCGAAACGCCCAGGCGTTTACCCAGTGCTCTGCTACTGGGGAATTCACCCTGCAAACTTTCAAGTACGGCTTTTTCGAAACGACCGACTATTTGCGACAAGTCACCTTCCAGGGAAAACTCGCCCAAAGGTTGGCGCGCGCCATAATCGGGCAGGCGAATATGCTCGGCCTTGACCACCCCGCCGTCGCACAATGAAACCGCCTGGAACAGTACGTTCTCCAGTTGCCGCACGTTGCCCGGCCAATGGTATTGGCTCAGGCGCTCCATCGCCGCCGGTGCCAGGCTCGGCAACGGGCAGCCAATCTGACGGCTGGCCTGGTCGAGAAAATGCTCCACCAGCGGCGCCAGGCCGTCCAGGCACTCGCGCAGCGGTGGAATGTGCAGCGACAGCACGTTGAGGCGGTGATACAGGTCCTGGCGAAACTCGCCGCGGGCGCACAACTCCGACAAGTCCACCTGGGTCGCGCAGATCACCCGCACATCCAGGTACACCTCCTCGTCACTGCCCACCCGGCGAAAGCAACCGTCCTGCAGAAAGCGCAACAGCTTCACCTGCAGGCGCGGGCTCATCTCACCCACGCCGTCGAGAAACAGCGTGCCGCCCGCGGTCAGTTCCAGCAGGCCAAGCTTGCCCTCGGCGCGGGCGCCTTCGAACGCCCCCGGCCCGTAGCCGAACAGCTCGGTCTCGGCCATCGACTCGGGCAGCCCGGCACAGTTGAGCGCCATCAGCGGCGCCTGCCCACGCGGACTGGCCAGGTGGCAGGCACGGGCCAGCAGCTCCTTGCCGGTACCGGTCTCGCCCTCGATCAGCAGTGGCGCATCCAGCGGCGCCATGCGACGTGCCTCGCGCACCACCGCCGCCATCACCCTGGAGCTCTGGAAAATGCTGTCGAACCCACGCAGCTCCTGCTTGCGCACGTTGTAGATGCGTTCGCCGATTCGGTCAGCCCGGTGCAGGGTCAGCACGGCCCCTGCCAGCGCCTCGCTGTCATCGTGCTCGGACTGCAGCGGTGCGATATCGGCCAGGAACACATCGCCTTTGATCTTCACCCGCAAGCCGTTGATGCGTGACTTGTTGGCCCGCACCAACTCCGGCAGGTCGAAATCCTCGGCATACCGCGACAATGCAATGCCCGGCACTTCGTCCACCCGCACCCCGAGCAACTGCGCCGCCGAACGGTTGGCCGCGACGATCGAGCCCCCCATGTCGATCGACAGCACGGGAAAATCCAGCGCACCCAGCAAGGCATTGAGCTCCATGTGCCGGCGCTCGCTGGGCATCAGGCCCACCCGCTTGACCCCGAACACGCCGGTAATGGCTTCGAACTTGGGGCGCAGCGCCTGGAACTGCAGGTTGATCAGGTTCGGGCAGTGCAGGTAGATGGCATTGCCATGCTCGCCCCCCACCTCGCCGCGGGCCACGTTGATCCCGTACTCGACCAGCAGGTTGAGCATGTCGCGCAAGATACCGATGCGGTTCTGGCAGTGCACTTTGATACGCATGAAAGGTCCTACAAACAAGAAGACGAGGCCAACTATCTGCACAACGGCATGAATTCTCGTAAAGAATACGTTACAAAAAGGCGGATTCACAGCTACCAGCACCTGCGTTTTCTCGGCACTTCGGCACCACCGTAAAATCTGCGTTACAAAAATACGGTTGAACCGCCCGCCGGGCACGAGGCAACGGGATGCAAACACCAGGGTGAGGGGGTATTCCTAGGGCATGGCGAAAGCCACCCTATAACAATAAAGGCCCTCATCAGGAGAGCAGCATGAAACAGACGCACTACGTGGCCCGCGAGCCCGATGCGCAGGGTTTTATCGATTACCCGCCGCAGGAACATGCGGTGTGGAATACCCTGATCACCCGCCAGTTGAAGGTGATCGAGGGGCGCGCGTGCCAGGAGTACCTGGACGGCATCGAACAACTGAACCTGCCTCATGACCGCATTCCGCAACTGAGCGAGATCAACCAGGTACTGGGCGCCACCACCGGCTGGCAAGTTGCCCGCGTGCCGGCCCTGATCCCCTTCCAGACCTTCTTCGAACTGTTGGCCAGCAAGCGCTTTCCGGTGGCCACCTTCATTCGCACCGAAGAAGAACTCGACTATCTGCAAGAGCCCGACATCTTTCACGAGATCTTCGGCCACTGCCCGCTGCTGACCAACCCCTGGTTTGCCGAATTCACCCACACCTACGGCAAACTCGGCCTGGCCGCGACCAAGGAACAGCGCGTCTACCTGGCCCGCCTGTACTGGATGACCATCGAGTTCGGCCTGGTGGACACCCCGCAGGGCCGCAGGATCTACGGCGGCGGCATCCTCTCCTCGCCCAAGGAGACCGTCTACAGCCTGTCCGACGAACCGGAACACCAGGCCTTCGATCCGCTCGAGGCCATGCGCACGCCGTATCGCATCGATATCCTGCAGCCGGTGTACTTCGCCCTGCCGCAGCTCAAGCGCTTGTTCGACCTGGCCCACGAAGACATCATGGGCATGGTTCAACGTGCCATGCAGCTGGGCCTGCACGCCCCCAAATTCCCCCCCAAGGTGGCCGCTTGAGCCACCCTGTACACCTATAACAACCACTTGCGGAAGAATCACCTATGAACGCCTTGAACCAAGCCCATTGCGAAGCCTGCCGTGCCGACGCCCCACAGGTCAGCGACGAAGAACTGCCGGTACTGATCAAGCAGATCCCGGATTGGAACATCGAAGTGCGCGACGGCATCATGCAGCTGGAAAAAGTGTTCCTGTTCAAGAATTTCAAACATGCCCTGGCGTTCACCAACGCAGTGGGCGAGATCTCCGAAGCCGAAGGCCATCACCCTGGCCTGCTGACCGAGTGGGGCAAAGTCACCGTGACCTGGTGGAGCCACTCGATCAAGGGCCTGCACCGCAACGACTTCATCATGGCCGCGCGCACCGATGAGGTCGCCAGCACCGCAGAAGGTCGCAAGTAATGCACTTCGGCGCCATCGCGCGCGTGCCGGGCGACCCGATTCTGGGGCTGATGGAGGCGTACGCCAGGGACACCAACCCCGACAGGTTCGACCTGGGGGTTGGCGTGTTCAAGGACGCCCAGGGCCTTACCCCGGTACCCAGGGCGGTCAAGCTGGCCGAACAGCGCCTGCTCGACGGCCAGACCAGCAAGAGCTACGTAGGCGGTCACGGGGATGCAGCCTTCGGACAACTGATCGCGCAACTGGTACTCGGTGACGACGCGCCACTGCTCGCAGCCCGGCGCGCAGGCGCCACGCAAACCCCGGGCGGCACCGGCGCACTGCGACTGGCGGCGGAGTTCATCCGCCAGTGCCTGCCAGGGCGTGGCATCTGGCTGAGCGACCCGACCTGGCCGATCCACGAAACGCTGTTCGCCAGTGCCGGCCTGAAGGTCAGCCACTACCCCTATGTGGGCGCAGACAACCGCCTGAACGTGACCGGCATGCTCGCGGCACTGGAATCGGTGCCCACGGGCGACGTGGTGCTGCTGCACGCCTGCTGCCACAACCCCACCGGCTTCGACCTGTCGCAGCAGGACTGGCAGGCGGTGCTGGAAGTGGTCAAGCGCCGCGAACTGCTGCCGCTGATCGACTTCGCCTACCAGGGCTTCGGTGACGGGCTGGAGCAAGATGCCTGGGCCGTGAGGCTGTTTGCCCAGGCCCTGCCGGAGCTGCTGGTGACCAGTTCGTGCTCGAAGAACTTCGGCCTGTACCGCGAGCGCACCGGTGCGCTGCTGGTATGCGCCGACAGCGCCGAAAAGCTGCAGGATGTGCGCAGTCAGCTGGCATCGATTGCACGCAACCTGTGGTCGACGCCGCCAGACCATGGCGCGGCGGTGGTGGCGACGATTCTTGGCGATCCGGCGCTCAAGCGCCTGTGGGCCGACGAAGTCGACGCCATGCGCCAGCGCATCGCCATGCTGCGGGTCGGCCTGGTCGAGGCGCTGCAGCCCCATGGGCTGAGCGAGCGGTTCGCGCATATCGCCGCGCAACGCGG
Organism: Pseudomonas sp. FBF18; assembly: GCF_024261405.1. NCBI lineage: Bacteria > Pseudomonadati > Pseudomonadota > Gammaproteobacteria > Pseudomonadales > Pseudomonadaceae > Pseudomonas > Pseudomonas sp. FBF18. Next base: position 30,084 of record NZ_QKRS01000024.1, read on the forward strand.
AATGTTCTCCTACACCGGCCTCTCACCGCAGCAAGTGACGCAACTGCGCGAGAAGCACAGTGTGTACATGGTCGGTACCGGTCGGGCGAACATCGCCGGGGCGGATGCGGCCAGGCTGCAGGTGCTGGCGGCGGCCATCGCGGACGTCTGTTGCTGAACCCTTCGTCGGCAAGGCCGGCTCCTACAGGGACAACGTCGATCCGTGTAGGCGCTGGCCTTGCCGGCGAAGCGTCGCTGAAGGCCACCAATCAGCAGGAAAATTCATACTGTCATCCAGACTCCTGTATCCTGCCCAGGCTTTATCGAAGCCAAGCGCGCCTTGCGCAGCCTTTCCACCTTATAAACTTGCGAGGAACGACGAGATGCATGAAATCCCGAATCTTCCCTTCCCAAGCCTGAACCAAGCCGAGCAGCCTGCTGCTCCTCTCAGCGCCGAACCTGCCCACGTGGCAGATTCCGATGGCGACGAAACCCCGAGCGCCGAACAGGAATAAACCGCGCACTACCCGGCGTGTGAAAACCACTACGACAGGGGACGACCCCGGCAACGGGTTTTCACACCGCCAAGAACCCTCCCCGCGCTCCACAGGTCTATGATAGGCACTCCAGCCCGTCACCTCCCGGACCTTCCATGCCTGTCACACCGCGCCCCCTGGCGGTCACCCTGCAAGTCGTCTCCATCGTGCTGTTCACCTTCATCGGCTACCTCAACATCGGCATTCCCCTGGCCGTGCTGCCCGGCTTCGTGCACGACACCCTGGGGTTCGGCGCCGTGGTCGCCGGCCTGGTGATCAGCGTGCAATACCTCGCCACCCTGCTCAGCCGCCCCTATGCCAGCCGCCTCATCGACAATCAGGGCTGCAAGCGTGCGGTGATGTACGGCCTGGCCGGCTGCGGCCTGAGCGGCATGTTCATGTTGCTGGCCGCCTGGCTGCAGGCCACGCCCTGGATGAGCCTGACCAGCCTGCTGGTGGGGCGCCTGGTGCTGGGCAGCGCCGAAAGCCTGGTGGGTTCGGGCGCCATCGGCTGGGGCATCGGGCGGGTGGGCGCGCAGCACACCGCCAAGGTGATCTCCTGGAACGGCATCGCCAGCTACGGCGCGCTGGCCATCGGCGCACCGCTGGGGGTGGTGCTGGTACAGCAGCTGGGGCTGTGGAGCATGGGCGTGAGCATCCTGCTGCTGTGCGCGGCAGGCCTGGCGCTGGCCTGGCCCAAGCAGGCGGCGCCGATCGTCAGTGGCGTGCGCATGCCGTTTCTGCATGTGCTGGGGCGGGTGTTCGGGCATGGCTCGGGGCTAGCGCTGGGCTCGATCGGCTTTGGCACCATCGCCACCTTCATTACCCTGTACTACGCCAGCCAGTCCTGGCACAACGCCGCCTTGTGCCTGAGCCTGTTCGGCGCCAGCTTCATCAGCGCACGCCTGCTGTTCGGCAACCTGATCAACCGTCTGGGCGGCTACCGTGTCGCCATTGCCTGCCTGAGCGTGGAGACGATCGGCCTGTTGCTGCTGTGGCTGGCCCCCAGCGCCGAACTGGCACTGGCCGGTGCGGCACTGAGCGGTTTCGGCTTTTCGCTGGTATTCCCGGCGCTGGGGGTAGAGGCGGTCAATCTGGTGCCGGCAGCCAACCGCGGTGCCGCGGTGGGGGCCTACTCACTGTTCATCGACCTGTCGCTGGGTATCACTGGCCCACTGGCGGGGGCCGTGGCGGCAGGTTTCGGCTTTGCCTCGATCTTTCTGTTTGCGGCAATCGCCGCCTTGTGCGGCCTGCTGCTCAGCCTTTACCTGTACCGCCAGGCACGACTGAACCCGGTACGCCACACGCTTCAATAATCGATCTTGCCGCGCCCGGCCTTGATCGCCCCGCGCTTGCTCTTTGACTCCAGGCGACGGGTCTTGGAGCCCAGGGTCGGGCGCGTAGGCCGCCGCGCCTTCTCGACCTTCACCGCCGCCAGAATCAGGTCGCGCAAGCGCTCCAGGGCGTCGGCCCGGTTCTGCTCCTGGGTACGGTATTGCTGGGCCTTGAGCACGATCACCCCGTCGCTGGTGATCCGGCTGTCACGCAGGCCCAGCAACCGTTCCTTGTGAAACGGCGGCAGTGACGAGGCATTGATGTCAAAGCGCAGGTGCACGGCGCTGGAGACCTTGTTGACGTTCTGCCCACCGGCGCCCTGGGCGCGAATGGCGTTCAATTCGATCTCGTCATCGGGAATGTGCACGGCGTTGGAAATGATCAGCATGGGCCTGGCTTTGCGCGAATTGGCCTTCAGGATACCCGCCCTGGTGCACAAAACCAAAAAGCCCGGCACAAGGCCGGGCTTTCATTGCAGCATCCTGCGCTTACTTGAGGGCGGCGCTCGGCACTGCAGGGGCGCCGTTGGCGCTGCGCTTGCTCTTGAGCCAGTAGAAGCCCCACATCACCACCAGCCATACCGGAATCGCGTACACCGATACACGGATGCCCGGCATCAGCAGCATGATGCCCAGGATGAACACCACGAACGCCAGGCAGAGGTAGTTGCCGTAGGGGTAGATCAGCGCGCGGAACAGCGACTTCTGACCGGTACGGTCCATGTGCTGGCGGAACTTGAGGTGCGAGTAGCTGATCATCGCCCAGTTGATCACCAGGGTCGCCACCACCAGCGACATCAGCAGCTCCAGGGCGCTGTGCGGCATCAGGTAGTTGAGCAGCACCGCCACCACGGTAACGGCTGCCGACGCCAGAATCGAGCGTACCGGCACGCCACGCTTGTCGATCTTGGCCAGGCTGGCCGGCGCATCACCCTGCTCGGCCATGCCGTAGAGCATGCGCGCGTTGCAGTAGGTACCACTGTTGTACACCGACAGCGCCGCGGTCAGCACCACGAAGTTGAGGATATGCGCTGCGGTGTTGCTGCCCAGCAGCGAGAACACCTGCACGAACGGGCTGGCGCTGTAGGCATCGCCCGAGCTGGTCAGGCTGCTGACCAGGCTGTCCCACGGGGTCAGCGACAGCAGTACCACCAGGGCACCGATGTAGAAGATCAGGATGCGGTAGATGACCTGGTTGATCGCCTTGGGGATCACGGTCTTCGGCTTGTCGGCCTCGGCTGCGGTGAACCCGAGCATTTCCAGGCCGCCGAAGGAGAACATGATGATCGCCATGGCCATCACCAGGCCGCCGACGCCGTGCGGGAAGAAACCGCCGTGGGCCCACAGGTTGGTGACCGAGGCTTCAGGGCCGCCGCTGCCACTGACCAGCAGGTAGCTGCCCAGGCCGATCATGCCGACGATGGCCAGCACCTTGATGATCGCGAACCAGAACTCCGCCTCGCCGAACACCTTCACGTTGGCCAGGTTGATCGCGTTGATGAGGATGAAGAATGCGGCTGCCGAGGCCCAGGTGGGGATCTCCGGCCACCAGTAGTGGACATACTTGCCGACCGCGGTCAGCTCCGACATCCCCACCAGGATGTACAGCACCCAGCAGTTCCAGCCCGACAGGAAGCCGGCGAAACCGCCCCAGTACTTGTGGGCGAAGTGGGCGAAGGAGCCGGCCACCGGCTCTTCGACGATCATCTCGCCCAGCTGGCGCATGATCAGGAAGGCAATGAAGCCGCAGATCGCATAGCCCAGGATCATCGACGGGCCAGCCGATTGCATCACCCCGGCCGAACCCAGGAACAGGCCGGTGCCGATGGCGCCACCGAGGGCGATCAGCTGGATGTGGCGGTTTTTCAGGCCACGCTTGAGCTCACCTGAATGCGAGTTTTGTCCACTCATGAACGGAGTCACCTGTTTGTTTTTATCTGTGACGGAATCGGACCCACCGCGCTCGTGGCGCAGCGGAATTAACAAGGTGGTATACCTTGAGGAGTCTTGGACCAGAGCCTTCGGCACGGGCGGCAGCCCGAGGCGAATCAGCCCGGAGTCAGCAAGGTTGCGCGGTACGCAGTTGGGTCACAGTTAAAACGCGGCGCATTGTATACCCTTGCTTTGGCGCAGGGGTCAACACGTTGCGTGACTGTCGGATGACAAGACGCAGCGGTCCGGCGGGGGTTCTGGAGCCTGGGGGAGTGTACGGCGTGCATGGCGCCTCCATTTCTTGTTATGGCTTGCCCAGCTCTGCGGCGGGGCTTTTGCACTTGGCAATGGCGGCTATCACACCGTGGTTGCGGGGGTTGGGCAAGAGGTTGACGTGGACGGAAGGTGGCCGTCGCCGACGTTTTCGGCAAGGTTTGTTTACAGCCTGAAGGATGGGCTGGCTTGCCCAATCAGTACGCCATAAGTCGTAACGAATTATTTACGACGTGGTTCAAAAAGTTTCCACCGGTTGCCTTGAAGTGTCTGCGCCGGCCCTTCGCCGGCAAGGCCGGCTCCTACACTGCGAGTGCAATGCCTGTAGGAGCCGGCCTTGCCGGCGAAGGTACGTGAAAACACCACAGGCACAAAAAAGCCAACCCGAAGGTTGGCTTGTGTGAGCGCTTACTCAGCCCGCGGCGGCTTGCCACGGCTGCTGCCCGGCCGCTTGGGTGCGGAGCCCGCCGGCTTGCGCTTGTTCATGTCGCTCGGACGCTCGGCCACGGTGCTGCGGCCCTTGCGTGGCGAGTCGTCACGCGGCTGGCGCGCTGCGCGCTCGGTGGTCGCGCCACCTTCCTTGGCCGGGCGCAGGGTGCGCACGCGCTCGCCACGGCCCACCGGCTTGGACGACTTGCGCTGCATGCGCTCGAGCTTGTCCTTGACCTTGGCCTTCATCGCTGGCATCGCCACCGGCTTGAGCCCCACTTCGGCAGCCAGGATGTCCACTTCGCCCTGGCTCATTTCGCGCCAGCGGCCCATCGGCAGGTCGCTGTTGAGGAACACCGGGCCAAAGCGCACACGCTTCAGGCGGCTGACCACCAGGCCCTGGGATTCCCACAGGCGACGCACCTCACGGTTGCGGCCTTCCATCACCACGCAGTGGTACCAGTGGTTGAAACCTTCACCGCCCGGGGCTTCCTGAATGTCGGTGAAACGCGCCGGACCGTCTTCGAGCACCACGCCCGCCTTCAGGCGCGCGATCATGTCTTCGTCCACTTCGCCGCGTACACGCACTGCGTATTCACGGTCCATTTCGGACGACGGGTGCATCAGGCGGTTGGCCAGCTCACCATCGGTGGTGAACATCAGCAGGCCGGTGGTGTTGATGTCCAGGCGACCGACGTTGATCCAGCGGCCCTCTTTCGGGCGCGGCAGGCGATCGAACACGGTCGGACGACCTTCCGGGTCGTCACGGGTGCAGATCTCGCCGTCGGGCTTGTTGTACATGATGACGCGGCGCACGGTCTCGGCGGCTTCTTCACGCTTGATCAGGCGGCCGTCGACCGAAATCGCGTCGTGCATGTCGACGCGCTGGCCAAGGGTGGCGTCCACGCCATTGACCTTGATGCGACCCTGGCTGATCCAGGCCTCGACGTCGCGGCGCGAACCCACGCCGATGCGCGCGAGTACCTTTTGCAGTTTTTCGCCGGCTGGACGCGGCGGGCTATCGTGCAGATCCTGTTCACTCATCTGGGCACCTCCCGGTGTAGTGCTGCTGAAAATCATTGAATTGGCCAAACAAGCGCCAAAAAAGGTCGCGAATCATACGCCGAACCGACGACAAACGCACCACAGACTAGCCGATATTGCACCCCAGGACGCTGTTTTCCGCTCGAAGGCCGCTCAGCCCTGCGGCGAACCGGGCGCTGCCTGGCCCTCATCGGGTTCATCGGCTTGCTCGAGCAGGTCGTCGAAGTCGGTCTTGAGCCCCTGCTCCATCGAGTCCAGCTCCAGCAACAGGCTGTGAAAGCTGGTCTCCTCGACCGGGGCTTCGGGCTCGGCGCTCTCGTCGGCCAGGGCCTGCAGGTGGGCCGGCACCGGTGCATCATCCACTTCCAGCAATGGCTCGGGTTCCATCTCGCGCAACTCGGCCAGCGAGGGCAGCTCGTCGAGGTTCTTCAGGTTGAAGTGGTCGAGAAAGGCCTTGGTGGTGGCGAACATCGCCGGTTTACCGGGCACTTCGCGGTAGCCCACGATGCGCACCCACTCGCGCTCGAGCAGGGTCTTGATGATATTGGTGTTCACCGCCACGCCCCGCACATCCTCGATCTCGCCACGGGTGATCGGCTGGCGATAGGCGATCAGCGCAATGGTTTCGAGCAACGCACGCGAATAGCGCTGCGGCCGTTCTTCCCACAGCCGCCCGACCCAGGGCGCGTAGTCCTCGCGAATCTGCAGGCGGTAGCCCGAGGCCACTTCCTTGAGCTCGAACGCGCGCCCGGCACAGGACTTGCGCAGCACCTCGAGGGCCTTCTTGAACACGCCGGGCTCAGGGCGCTCGGCCTCTTCGAACAGCTCGTACAGGCGCTCCAGCGATTGCGCCTTGCCAGAGGCGAGCAGGAAGGCTTCCAGCAGCGGCGCCAGGTCACGGGGGTCGGTCAGGTTCATTGGGGTGCTCGTGTACGGTTATTCGGCCCGGGCGCGGACATGGATGGGAGCGAAGGGCTCATTCTGCACCAGTTCGACGAGAGATTCCTTGACCAGTTCGAGGATGGCCATGAAGGTCACCACCACCCCCAGCTTGCCCTCCTCGGCCGTGAACAGCTCGACGAAGGGCACGAAGCCGCCGCCCTTGAGGCGCTCGAGCACATCGCTCATGCGCTCGCGGGTCGACAGCGCCTCGCGGCTGACCTGGTGGCTCTCGAACATGTCGCCGCGGCGCAGCACCTCGGCCATCGACATCAGCACCTCTTCCAGCGCAACGTCGGGCAACAGCTTGCGCGCCTTGGCCTGGGGTGCCTCCAGGCGCGGTACGATCACCTCGCGGCCAACCCGGCTCAGGCCGTCGATGCCTTCGGCGGCGGCCTTGAAACGTTCGTACTCCTGCAGCCGGCGAATCAGTTCGGCACGCGGATCGTCCTCTTCCTGCTCCACTTCGGCCGAGCGCGGCAGCAGCATGCGCGACTTGATCTCGGCCAGCATCGCGGCCATCACCAGGTACTCGGCGGCCAGTTCCAGGCGTACGGTCTTCATCAGCTCGACATAGCCCATGTACTGGCGCGTGATCTCCGCCACCGGGATGTCGAGAATATCCACGTTCTGCTTGCGAATCAGGTACAGCAGCAGGTCGAGCGGGCCCTCGAAGGCTTCGAGGAACACTTCCAGCGCATCGGGCGGGATGTACAGGTCCACCGGCATCTCGGTCATGGCTTCGCCATACACCATCACCAGTGGCAGCTCCTGCTGGGCGCCGGCCTGTGGGTCCAGGGCCGGCTCGACCGCAGCGACCTGGTTCACGCTTCGGCCATGAAGGGCGCCGGGTCGCCGCAGCCTTCACGCACCAGCACCGCCTCCTCCCCGGTCAGGTCGATGATGGTGGAGGCCTTGAGGTCGCCGTAACCGCCGTCGATGATCAGGTCGACCTGTTTTTCCAGGCGCTGACGGATCTCGTACGGGTCGGTCATGGGTTCGTCGTCGCCTGGCAGGATCAGGCTGACGCTCATCAACGGCTCGCCCAGCTCTTCGAGCAAGGCCAGCAGAATGGGGTTTTGCGGCACGCGCAGGCCGATGGTGCGGCGCTTCTCGTGCAACAGCAGGCGCGGTACTTCGCGGGTGCCATTGAGGATGAAGGTATAGGGCCCCGGCACATGCGCCTTGAGCAGGCGGAACGTGGCGGTGTCGATCTTGGCGAACAGGCCCATCTGCGACAGGTCGCAGCAGATCAGCGTGAAGTTGTGGCTCTTGTCCAGCCCGCGCAAGCGGCGCACGCGCTCCACGGCAGACTTGTCGCCGATCTGGCAACCCATGGCGTAGGACGAATCGGTAGGGTAGACCACCACCCCACCCTTGCGGATGATCTCGACGGCCTGCTTGATCAGGCGCGATTGCGGGTTTTCCGCATGAATCTGGAAAAATTGACTCACGTTTTCTACCTGTTCAGACGGGTGCAGTGGGCTGCTCATGTTTGAATCGACGCCACAGGGGTGGCAGGTCCTCCGGCAACGGCCGGTAGACACCGATCTCAGACCAGGCGCCCGGGCCATGGAAATCGCTGCCGGCGCTGGCCAGCAGACCGAACTCACGGGCCAGGATCGACATCGTGCCCACCTGTTCGGCGGGCATCATCCCATTCACCACTTCCAGCGCCTGGCCACCTGCTTGAATATAGTCGGCAATCAGGCGTCGACGCTTGCTGCGGGTTAATTCGTAGTGCATCGGGTGGGCAAGGCTGACCCATGCGTGGGACTGGCGCAGGGTCTGCACGGTGTCTTCCAGGCTTGGCCAGTGCAGCTTCACATCCCCCAGCTTGCCGGCGCCCAGCCACTTGCGAAAGGCTTCGCCGCGGTCCTTGACGTGGCCGGCACGCACCAGGTACTCGGCAAAGTGCGGACGGGCCGGCGCATTGCCGCTGTCGCCCAGCTCCTGCTGGATGGCACGGGCGCCGTCCAGCGCGCCGGGCATGCCCTTGAGCGCCAGCCGCCGGTCGATTTCCTCGGAGCGCAGCCAGCGTCCACGGTGCAGCGACTCGACGGCGCGCTGCAGCGGTTCGGCATCGAGCGGGAAGTTGTAGCCCAGGATGTGAATCGTCGCCCCGCCCCAGGTGCAGGACAGCTCGACCCCGCTGACCCACTGCATGTCCAGCGCCTGGGTGGCAGCCTGGGCTTCGAGCTGGCCTTCGAGGGTGTCGTGGTCGGTCAGCGAAAGCATCCGCACGCCGTGTTCGTGGGCGCGAGCGACCAGCGCCGTGGGCGACAGGGCGCCATCGGAAGCGGTGCTGTGGCAGTGCAGATCAACATTCATAGGTGGCGCATACGCTCTCATTGATGTTTGTTATTATGCCGTCACATCCTGCTTCTGGCTGCCACTGTGAAACAATTCATCGATTTCATCCCGTTGTTCCTGTTTTTCATCGTCTACAAGCTCGACCCGCGCACGGTCGATGTTGCCGGCCAGTCGTTCGAGCTGGGCGGCATCTACAGCGCCACGGCGGTGCTGATCATCAGTTCGCTGGTGGTGTATGGCGCATTGCTGATCCGCCAGCGCAAGCTGGAGAAGGGCCAGTGGCTGACCCTGGTGGCATGCCTGGTATTTGGCGGCCTGACCCTGGCCTTCCACAGCGAGACCTTCCTCAAGTGGAAGGCCCCGGCGGTGAACTGGCTGTTCGCCACCGCTTTTGCGGGCAGTCACTTCATTGGTGACCGTGTATTGATCAAGCGCATCATGGGCCATGCGCTGACCTTGCCCGAGCCGGTGTGGACGCGCCTGAACCTGGCGTGGATCGCGTTCTTCCTGTTCTGCGGCGCGGCCAACCTGTTCGTTGCCTTCACCTTCCAGGACATCTGGGTGGACTTCAAGGTATTCGGCAGCCTGGGCATGACCGTACTGTTCCTGGTGGGCCAGGGTGTCTACCTGTCCCGTCACCTGCACGACAGCGACCCTACTACCCCCAAGACCGAGGACTGACATGCTCTACGCCATCATCGCCACAGACGTTGCCGATTCGCTGCAAGCCCGCCTGGCTGCACGCCCGGCGCACCTTGAGCGCCTGCAGCAGCTCAAGGCCGAAGGCCGCATCGTACTGGCCGGCCCGCACCCGGCGATCGACAGCAACGACCCTGGCGCGGCCGGGTTCAGTGGCAGCCTGATCGTCGCCGAGTTCGACTCGCTCGAGGCTGCCAAGGCCTGGGCAGATGCAGATCCTTACATTGCGGCGGGTGTATATGCCGAAGTGCTGGTGAAACCATTCAAGCAGGTCCTGCCGTAACCTGATCGGCGCGACGAGCCCTTCGTCGCGCCGGTTCGCCTTACCTTCTGCGCACCTTCGCACACACTCGCTGCTCCCCTTCCTGGCTTTGCCCACTACAGCGGGCCTGTAGTGCTACGCCTTAAAATCCACTCGAATGTTCATCATTCTCGTCCACCTGCCGACAACCTACGCAACACCCGATTGGAATCAAGGAGTTCCGATGCGTCAAGGTCCGTTGTCCATGCTGCTGTGCCTGTTGCTGCTGACCCCGCTCGCCAAGGCCGCCGAAGCCTCCGCCAGCACCCCTTTGTCGTTGAGTGCGGGTAGCCAGATCTCCGAGCTGCAGCAACGCCTCAAGGAAAGTGAGCGCCAGCACGAAGCGCTCAAGCAGCAGCTGAAAAATGCCGAGAACGAGCGCGAAAGCGCCCAGCTGACCCGCCTGCGCCAGGAGAACCAGCGCCTGAGGCAGCAGCTCGAGCAACACCAGGCCAACCCGCTGCCCAAGCTGCTCACCGATCAGCAGCAATGGTTCGTGATTGGTGCCGGAGTTGCCCTGTTGGCCGTGCTCTGCGGTATCTTTGCCAGTGGCAGCCACAGACGGCGCCGGCAATGGTTGAATTGAGTGAGACATGAGCGAGCTGCTACTGATTGATGATGACCAGGAACTGTGCGAGCTGCTGAGCAGCTGGCTGACCCAGGAAGGCTTTCAGGTGCGTGCCTGCCATGATGGCCAGAGCGCCCGCAAGGCACTGGCCGAGCACGCCCCGGCAGCGGTGGTGCTGGATGTGATGCTGCCCGACGGCAGCGGCCTGGAACTGCTCAAGCAATTGCGCAGCGACCACGCCGAACTGCCAGTGCTGATGCTGTCTGCTCGCGGCGAGCCGCTGGACCGTATCCTGGGCCTGGAACTGGGCGCCGACGACTACCTGGCCAAGCCCTGCGACCCCCGCGAGCTCACCGCGCGGCTGCGCGCCGTGCTGCGCCGCAGCCACCCGGCCGCCACACCCACCCAGATGGAAGTGGGCGACCTGCGCTTCAGCCCCGCCCGTGGCGTGGTCGACATCGACGAACGCGAGCTGACCCTGACCCTTTCCGAAAGCCGCATTCTCGAAGCCCTGCTGGGCCAGCCGGGTGAGCCGCTGGACAAACAGGAACTGGCGCAGCTCGCCCTGGGCCGCAAGCTGACCCTGTACGACCGTAGCCTGGACATGCACGTCAGCAACCTGCGTAAGAAGATCGGCCCGCATCCCGATGGCAGGCCGCGCATCGTCGCCCTGCGCAGCCGCGGCTATTACTACAGCCTGTAGGCGCCAGCCTTGCTGGCAAAGGGGCGCACGCCAACGCCCCACCGTGTAAACACCCTCGCCCACCCTCTTTACCCAAGCTTTACCCTTGCCTGACCGCCGCTGACCTTGATCTCCCTAGACTGGGCACATCCGGTAACGACCGGCCTCAACAAGGAGAGTCACCATGCGCAAGACCCTTATCGCCCTGATGTTCGCTGCCGCCCTGCCAACCGTAGCCATGGCCATGCCCGATGGCGGCCCCCGTCACGGCGCCGAGCACCAACGCGGTGGAGCGCCTTTCGCCCAGCTGGACCTGACCCGCGAGCAGCGCCAGCAGATCCGTCAACTGATGGGCGAGCAGATGAAGAGCCGCCACGAAATCACCCAGCGCTACCTGGCCAAGCTGCCGGCAGCCGACCAGAAGGCACTCAAGGACGAACTCAAGGCAAGCCACGACAAGGTCGACACCCAGATCCGCGGCATGCTCAAGCCAGAGCAGCAGAAGCAGTTCGATGAAATGAAGAAGAAGCAGGCAGAGCGCAAGGCCGAGTGGGCCGAGTTCAAAGCCTGGAAAGCTGAAAAAGCCAGCAAGGCCCAGTAAGCTGTCCACACCCCGCCCGACCTGCCCCCGCAGGTCGGGCTTCTTTCGTTTGAGGTAATGCCCTTGCGTTCACTGTTCTGGCGCATCCTGGCCAGTTTCTGGCTGGCCATCACCCTGGTTGCCGGGCTGTCGATCCTGCTCGGCCACATGCTCAATCAGGACGCCTGGATCCTCAGCCGCCACCCGGGGCTCAATACCCTGGCCATGAACTGGTCGGCGCGCTACGAACAGCAAGGGCCCGAGGCCGCGCAGCGTTATCTGGAGCTGCGCAAGCGACGCTACAACATCGACGTGCAGGTGCTCAACGAAAGCGGCGAGGCCGTGGTGCCAGGCACGTTCCCGCGCCGCGCAGCAGCCTTCGAGGCGCGCCGGCACAACGGCGAGCCGCTGCCCTGGCGACGCCTCACCGAGGAGTACACCAGCCCTGGCACGGGCGACACCTACCTGCTGATCTACCGCATCCCTCACCCCGAACTCGACGCCTGGCACCGCGACAGCCTGCTGTGGCCGCTGAGTGCATTGGGCATTGCCCTGGTGGTACTGACCCTGTTCAGCCTGCTGGTGACCCTGTCGATCACCCGCCCCCTCAGTCGCCTGCGTGGCGCGGTACATGACCTGGGGCAGACCACCTACCAGCAGAACAGCCTGGCACGCCTGGCCAACCGGCGCGACGAGTTCGGTGTGCTGGCCAATGACTTCAACCGCATGGGCGCGCGCCTGCAGAGCCTGATTGCCAGCCAGCGCCAACTGCTGCGTGACGTGTCCCATGAACTGCGCTCACCCCTGGCACGCCTGCGGATCGCCCTGGCCCTGGCCGAGCGGGCAGAGCCTGCACAGCAGCAGGCCTACTGGCCGCGCCTGACCCGCGAGTGCGACCGCCTCGAGGCGTTGATCAGCGAAATCCTGGTGTTGGCGCGGGTGGATGCCGAAAGCGCCAGCGCAGAACCGGTCGACCTCAATGCGCTGCTGGCCAGCGTGCGCAAGGATGCTCAGCTCGCAGCGCCGGAACAGGACATCCAGCTGCACGACACGCCTGGGCTGAGCCTGCAGGGCTGGCCGACACTGATCGAACGTGCGCTGGACAACCTGCTGCGCAATGCCGTGCGCTTCAATCCGCCGGGGCAACCGATCGAGATGAGTGCACAGCGTGAAGGCGAGCGTATCGTGCTGACGGTGCGCGACCACGGGCCGGGGGTGGCCGACGAGCACCTGGCGCAGTTGGGCGAGCCGTTTTTCCGCGCCCCGGGGCAGACCACGGCCGGGCATGGCCTGGGCCTTGCGATCGCGCGCAAGGCGGCGGAACGTCATGGTGGCAGCCTGGTGCTGGGCAACCATGCGCAGGGCGGGTTCGTGGCGACGCTGGAGTTGCCGGTGGCGGGGCCGGCTAGCGCCTGAATAAAGACGGGTGTTGGCTTCTTCGCTGGCAAGCCGGCCCCCACAGGCTTGTCACCGTCCTCAGGGGCAGCTGCGTACCTGTGGGAGCTGGCTTTGCCAGCGAAAGGGCCATCTGATGCCTGTATAGCTTAGCGGGGCTGCTCCCAGGCGCTGACAAACGCCTCGACAGACACCACCGGCGCCGTACGCGGCGGGTTAAGCGGCGTGCCCACATACAGGAAGCCGATCAGCTCTTCGGTATCCGCCAACCCGAGGCCCTTGGCCACCTGCGGGCTGTAGGACAGCTCGCCGGTACGCCACACCGCGCCGATCCCCTGGGCATATGCCGCCAGCAGAATGGCATGCGCCGCACACGCGGCCGCCAGCCGCTGCTCGGACTTGGGCACCTTGACGTGATCCTGCACGTTCGCGATCACCACAATCAGCAACGGCGCCCGCAGCGGCATGGCATGGGCCTTTTCCAGCGCTGCCTCGGTGGCTTCGCCCTGCGCCTGCACCGCCTCGGCCAGCAGCGCCCCCAATTGCTCGCGGGCCGCGCCTTCGATGGTCAGGAACCGCCAGGGCCGCAATTGGCCATGGTCCGGCGCACGCGAGGCCGCCCGAAACAGCAACTCGCGCTGCGCAGCATCAGGTGCCGGCTCTACCAGGCGAGGAACGGAAACACGGTTGAGCAATGCGTCGAGAGCCTCCATCGGCTACCCCCTGTCGAGAAATGTGCGGCTATTCTACCGTTTACTTAAAGAGGCCCATAGGTAGAATGGCGCCCCTCCGTTTCAACCCAGAGCAGATCACATGGCGTTGCCGACCTTAAGGATCATCGGTTTCATTATCGGCATCTTCCTGATTACCCTGGCGATCAGCATGACCGTGCCCATGGCCACCCTGGTCATCTACGAGCGCACCGGCGACCTGCCGTCGTTTCTGTGGGCCAGCCTGATCACCTTCATTGCCGGCTTGGCCCTGGTCATACCCGGGCGCCCCGAGCACGTGCACCTGCGCCCGCGCGACATGTACCTGCTCACCGTGAGCAGCTGGCTGGTGGTGTGCATCTTCGCCGCCCTGCCGTTCCTGCTGACCCAGCACATCAGCTACACCGATGCCTTCTTCGAGAGCATGTCGGGCATCACCGCCACCGGCGCCACCGTGCTCAGTGGCCTGGACAGCATGTCGCCGGGCATCCTGATATGGCGCTCGCTGCTGCACTGGCTGGGCGGCATCGGCTTCATCGGCATGGCGGTTGCGATCCTGCCGCTGCTGCGCATCGGCGGCATGCGCCTGTTCCAGACCGAGTCCTCGGACCGCTCCGAAAAGGTCATGCCCCGCTCGCACATGGTCGCCAAGTCGATCGTGGCGGTGTACGTGGGCATCACCACCATCGGCGGGCTGGGGTTCTGGCTGGCCGGCATGAGCCCGTTCGATGCCATCAACCACGCCATGTCGGCGATTTCCACCGGCGGTTTCTCCACCTCCGACCAGTCGCTGGCCAAGTGGGACCAGCCGGCCGTGCACTGGGTGGCGGTGGTGGTGATGATCCTGGGCAGTGTGCCGTTCACCCTCTACGTGGCCACGATGCGTGGCAATCGCAAGGCACTGATCAAGGACCAGCAGGTACAGGGCCTGCTCGGCCTGCTGGTGGCCACCTGGGTGGTGCTGGGTACCTGGTACTGGGCCACCACCAGCCTGCCGTGGTTCGATGCCTTGCGCCACGTGGCGCTGAACGTGACCTCGGTGGTCACCACCACCGGCTTCGCCCTGGGCGACTACAGCCTGTGGGGCAACTTTTCGCTGATGCTGTTCTTCTACCTGGGTTTCATCGGCGGCTGTTCGGGCTCGACCGCGGGCGGGATCAAGATCTTCCGCTTCCAGGTGGCCTACATTCTGCTCAAGGCCAGCCTCAACCAGCTGATTCACCCGCGTGCGGTGATCAAGCAGAAATACAACGGTCACCGCCTCGACGAAGAGATCGTGCGGTCGATCCTGACCTTCTCGTTCTTCTTCGCCATCACCATCTGCATCATCGCGCTGCTGCTTTCGCTGCTGGGCGTGGACTGGATGACTGCCCTGACCGGCGCGGCCAGCACCGTATCCGGCGTAGGCCCGGGCCTGGGCGAAACCATCGGCCCGGCGGGCAACTTCGCCACCCTGCCCGACGCCGCCAAGTGGATCCTGGCCGGCGGCATGCTGCTGGGCCGCCTGGAAATCATTACGGTGCTGGTTCTGTGCATGCCGGCGTTCTGGCGGCACTGACGCCCTGGGCCGACGCCTCGGGGCCGGCACTGCGCGCCAGCTCCATGCGTGTGCGGTATTCCCCGGGGGTGAGGTCGAACCAGCGCCGGAAGGCCCGGAAGAAGTTGCTCGGGTCGGCAAAACCCAGCAGGTAGGCAGCCTCCAGCAATGTCATGTTCGGCTGCGCAAGGTACTGCTCGGCAAGTTCGCGACGGGTATCGTCGAGCAGGGTCTGAAAGCTGGTGCCCTCCTCCTGCAGGCGCCGCTGCAGCGTGCGCTGCGACAGGTGCAGGGCCTGGGCGACCATTTCGCGCTTGGGTTCGCCCTGGGGCAGCATGCGGCACAGCACCTGACGTGCACGGTGGGTCACCCGGCTTTCGGAAAAACGCGCCAGGTACTCGCCGGCAAAACGGTCGTGCAGAATCGCCATGGCCTCGTTGGCCGTGGGCAACGGCGCCTCCATGTCGGCGCGCTCGAACACCAGCGCATCGTGGGGCGCGCCAAACACCAGCGGGGCACGAAACGCCTGCTTGTAGGGTTCTATATCCTGAGGCTGCGGGCCTTGTACCAGCACCCGGCGCAGCTGGATGGTGCGCCCGCTCAACCAGCAGCACAGCGCCAGGGCGCAGGCCAGCGAGGCCTCGGCGCTGTGCCGGGTGGGCGGCAGATGATCGCCATGCACGGTCAGCACCAGCGAGTAGCCTTCCGGCCCCAGGCGAAAGCTCAGGTCGGAACTCTCCGCGATAATGCGCTGGTAACGCACCAGGCGCTCGAACCCCTCGGCCAGGGTGCGGCTGGACATCAAGGCATAGCCGACCACGTGAAACGATGCCGGGCGCACCACCCGCGCCATGTTCAGGCCGATGGCACGGTTGCCCGACAACTCTTCGGCCAGTTGCCACAAGCGGGTCATGGAGTCCTGGGTGAAACGTGCGTCGGGGTCGTCCAGCGCGGCGAAGTCCAGGCCGAGCTGCTTGAACAGCGCAGGGCAATCGAGCCCTTCGAATTCAAGTGCCTTGACGATCCCCGAGGCCCAGCTTGCTGACGTGGTTCTTTCGCTCATGGCTGGCTTCTTTTGGGTAAGACCGCTCCTGCGGTGAACGCAAAGGATACTAAAGTGGCGCTTATTGTCACTGACTGATACTGCGACACAATTCTAGACTCGGTTCAGGCTCCACGCCGTGCATGTTTCGCCACCTTCGACCGATACGGGAGCGACGCAGTGAACAGCCCCCCACGCTTCAACAGCTTTGCCGAGTTCTATCCGTATTATCTGGGTGAGCATAGCAACCCTGTCTGCCGCCGCCTGCACTTCGTCGGCACCAGCCTGGTGATCGCCCTGCTGGCCTACGCCCTGGCCAGTGCCAACGGCTGGCTGCTGCTGGCGGTGCCGGTGGCCGGTTACGGCTTTGCCTGGGCAGGCCACTTCTTTTTCGAGAAGAACCGCCCCGCCACCTTCACCTACCCCTTCTACAGCCTGCTGGGCGATTTTGTCCTGTACCGCGACATGCTGCGCGGCAAGGTGCAGTTCTGAGCATCGCCCGCCCCCTGCGCGTGGCCTAGAGGCTGGGCTCACCCACCGCCCGGGCCTGGCGCAGGGCCTCCCGGGCCTGGGCGTCGGCCAGGCGGTACAGCTCGATCGTGCCGTCCCAGTGCTCGATCAAGGCAGTGCACGACTCCACCCAGTCGCCGCAATTGAGGTAGTCCACCTCCCCCACCTTGCGGATTTCGGCGTGGTGGATGTGCCCGCACACCACCCCGTGAAACCCTCGCTTGACGCATTCGCGTGCAATCGCCTCCTCGAAGTCGCTGATAAAGCTCACCGCCGTCTTGACCTTGTGCTTGAGGTAGGCCGACAGCGACCAGTAGCCATAGCCATACCGCGCGCGCCAGTGGTTGAGCCAGCGGTTGAGGGTGAGGGTCAGTTCATAGGCCCAGTCACCCAGGAAGGCCAGCCAGCGGTGATAGCGGGTTATCACGTCGAACTGGTCGCCATGGATCACCAGTAGCCGCCTGCCGTCGACGGTGAGGTGCTCGGCCTGGTCCACCAGCTGGATATTGCCCAGCACCAGCTTGGAGTAGCGACGCAGGAACTCGTCGTGGTTGCCGGTCACATAGATCACCTCGGTGCCGCGCTTGCTCATGGTCAGCAGGCGCCGGATCACGTTGGTATGGGCCTGGGGCCAGTACATGCCACCCCGCAGCTTCCAGCCGTCGATGATGTCGCCCACCAGGTAGATGCGATCGGCCTGGTAGCCCTTGAGAAACTGCGACAGATGCTCGGCCTGGCAGTCGCGGGTGCCAAGGTGCACGTCCGAGATCCACAGCGTGCGCACGCGCTGCTTGCGCGAAGGTTTGCCAAGCTCGGCATGGGTCATGGGCAGGCTCCGGGAGAGTTTGTGCGAGCTTGCCTGTGGGCAGTGAATCGACCATGACCGTTGTGCGGCAGTCCTGTGACAGGCCGTCGGGGCATGTACACTGCGTGGCCTGTGCTCCCGATCCAAGGCAACCGCCCGCCATGACCCCTCGTACCGCCCTGGGCGCCCTGCATGCAGGCGCGCTGTTGTTCGGCCTGACCGGCGTGTTCGGCAAGCTGGCCAGTGCCGGCCCGTCGGTCATCGTGTTCGGCCGTGCGGCCTTCGCCGTGCTGGCCCTGGCCATCTTCGTCGGCGTTGCCCGACAACACTGGCAACCCCTGAAGGCACGGGACTGGCGCGGGCTGACATTGGCCGGGATGTTGCTGGCCGGCCATTGGGTCAGCTTCTTCGTCGCGGTCAAGGTGGCCGGCGTGGCCATCGCGACCCTGGGCTTTGCCAGCTTCCCGGCGTTCACGGTCATTCTCGAAGGGCTGTTGTTCCGTGAGCGCATCCGTCGCAACGAAGCCTTGCTGGTAGTGCTGGTGAGCATCGGCCTGGTGCTGGTGACGCCCGACTTCGACCTCGCCAGCCAGGCCACCAGCGGGCTGCTGTGGGCGTTGTTCTCGGGGTTGCTGTTCGCCCTGCTGTCACTGCTCAACCGTGCAGGCTCGCGGCACATTCCGGCGGTACAGGCGGCGCTGTGCCAGAACGCCGTGGTGGCACTGTGTCTGCTGCCGGTGGCGGGCCCGCTGCTGCCTTCGGTGAGCGCGCTGGACTGGCTGTGGCTGGGGCTGCTGGGGGTGTTCTGCACCGGCGTGGCACACAGCCTGTTCGTGGCCAGCCTGGCGGTGATCAAGGCCCGTACCGCCGCCGTGGTGTTTGCCATGGAGCCGGTCTACGGCATCGCCATGGCCTGGGTGATCTTCGCCGAGCAGCCCACCTTGCGCATGCTGATGGGCGGGGTGCTGATCATTCTGGCCATCGTGATTTCAAGCCGTCTGGCCGCCGGCGCACCACACACCGCACCCGCCACCTCCGGCGGCTGAGTCAGGCGCGGTCGTTGTGGCCCAGGTCGCGCTGCGGGTCGATCTGGTCGCGGACCCGCTGCTTGAGCACCTTGGCCTCGGGGAAACCGCCATCGGCCTTGCGTTCCCAGATCTGCACGCCATCGCAGGTGATGCGAAAGTTGCCGCCCGTGGCCGGTTCCAGGGCCACCCGGGCCAGGTCGTCACTGAAGGTGCTCAGCAGTTCCTGGGCCAGCCAGGCGGCGCGCAGCAGCCATTGGCACTGCGTGCAATAGGTGATGACAATTTCGGGTTTGGATACGGACATGGGGTAACGGTCTCCTGATAGGTGGTCGCGCTTATACTAGCCACCTTTAGCCTTTGCTCCGAGAGCCGCGATGCGTCGTCTGCTGTTGTGCCTGTTGCTGTCCCTTACCTCCCTTGCCCTCTGCGCCGCCGAGGCCGCCCGGCCCAAGGTCGGCCTGGTGCTGTCCGGCGGCGCGGCGCGCGGCCTGGCCCACATCGGTGTGCTCAAGGCGCTGGAAGAACAGGGGGTGAAGATCGACGCCATCGCCGGCACCAGCATGGGCGCGGTGATCGGCGGGTTGTACGCCTCGGGCTACAAGATCGACGAGCTGGAGAAGCTGGCCCTGGCCATCGACTGGCAGCAGGCGTTGTCCGATGCACCGCCGCGCAAGGACATCCCCTTCAGGCGCAAGCAGGACGACCGCGACTTCCTGGTCAAACAGCGCCTGAGCTTTCGCGACGACGGCAGCCTGGGCCTGCCGTTGGGGGTGATCCAGGGGCAGAACCTCGCGCTGCTGCTCGAAAGCCTGCTGGCCCACGCCAGTGACACCCGTGACTTCGACAAGCTGCCGATCCCGTTCCGCGCAGTGGCCACCGATATCGCCAGCGGCGAGAAAGTGGTGTTTCGCAAGGGCCACCTGCCCCAGGTGATCCGCGCCAGCATGTCGATCCCGGCGGTGTTCGCCCCGGTCGAGCTGGACGGCCGCCTGCTGGTCGACGGCGGCATGGTCGATAACATCCCGCTGGATATCGTGCGTGAGATGGGTGTGGACATGGCGATCGTCGTCGATATCGGCACGCCGCTGCGCAATCGCAAGCAGTTGGCCACGGTGGTCGATGTGCTCAACCAGTCGATCACCCTGATGACCCGGCGCAACTCCGAAGAGCAACTGGCCTCGCTGCACCGCGACGACATCCTGGTACAGCCGCCGCTGTCGAGCTTTGGCGTCACCGACTTCGGCCGGGCCCAGGACATGATCGACGCCGGCTACCGCGCCACCCGCCTGCTCGACCCGCGCCTGGCCAGCCTGCGCCGGGTCAACGACACGGCGGTGCAACTGGCCGAGGCGCGCTCGGCCGGGCAACGCACCCCGGTGATCACCGCCATCAAGGTCGAGAACGACTCCAAGGTCAGTGACGACGTGATCCGCTACTACATTCGCCAGCCCATCGGCGAACCGCTGGAGCTCGACCGCCTGCGCACCGACATGGGCACCCTGTACGGCCTGGACTACTTCGACCGGGTGCAGTACCGCGTGGTGCACAAGGGCGACGAGAACACCCTGGTGATCAACGCCCGGGGCCGACGTGGCGGCACCGACTATCTGCGGCTGGGGCTGAACCTGTCCGATGACCTGCGTGGCGACAGCGCCTTCAACCTGGGCGCCAGCTACCGCGTCAACGGCATCAACCGCCTGGGCGCCGAGTGGCTCACCCGAGCCCAGATCGGCGACAAGCAGGAGCTCTACAGCGAGTTCTACCAGCCGCTGGATACCGGGTCGCGCTACTTCGTGGCGCCCTACCTGGACATCGGCTCGCAGAACATCGAGGCCACCCTGGACAACGACCCCATCGCCGAGTACCGCCTCGAACGCTATGGCTTCGGGCTCAACCTGGGCCGCCAGATCGGCAACAACGGCGAAGTGCGCCTGGGGGTGGGCCAGGCCTGGGGGCAGGCCGAGGTACGCATCGGCGAACAGGGCCTGCCCAAGGTGAACTTCAACGAAGGCTTCTATGACCTCAAGTATTCGTTCGATACCCTGGACAACGTCTACTTCCCCCACAGCGGCGAAGACGTCAGCCTGACCCTGCGCCAGTTCGAGCCGGGCCTGGGCTCCGACCAGCGCTATCGCCAATGGGACATGAAACTGGACAAGGCCCTGAGCAGCGGGCCGAACACCTGGGTATTCGGCGGTCGCTATGCGCGGACTCTGGATGATGCCGAGGTGGTCACCTCGAGCTTCGTGATGGGCGGCGCCCGGCAGCTGTCGGGCTTTCGCCAGGACTCGGTGTCAGGCCAGAACCTGAGCCTGATGCGCATGGTCTACTACCGGCGCCTGACCCCGCGCTCCTACCTGCCGCTGGACTTCCCGCTGTATCTGGGCGGCTCGCTGGAACGCGGCCGCGCCTGGAACAACGACAACGAGTTCGACAGCGGCTACATCAACGCCGCCAGCATCTTCCTGGGCTTCGAAACGCCGCTGGGGCCGCTGAACTTCAGCTACGGCATGAACACCGAGAACCAGAAGGCGTTCTACCTCAACCTGGGGCAGACCTTCTAGGACTTCTCCAGGTTGCCCAGGATGCGCGCGTGCACCCGCATGCACACGCGCAGCTCTTCTTCGTCGATGCCTTCGAACAGCTCGACGCGCAAGGCGTTGGCAATGGTCTCGATCTGGTCGATCAACGGCTTGGCGGGCGGGCACAACACGATCTTCTTGGCGCGTCGGTCCTCCAGTACGGCCTGGCGCTTGACCAGGCCCTGGGCCTCGAGGCTGTCGAGCAGACGGGCCAGGGTCGGCCCTTCAACCCCCACGCTCTGCGCCAGTTCACGCTGGGTGGGGGCCTCGTCGAAGCGCGCCAGGTGCAGCAGCACCAGCCAGCGCGCCTGCGACAGGTTGAGCCCGGCCAGGCGGCGGTCCAGCTCGGCGCGCCAACCCCGGGACATATGGGCCAACTGCATCCCGAAACGGTGGTGATCGGTCAACGGCATAGGAAACTCATCATCAGAACTAATTAATAGGCAGCTAATCATGCCCTTGGGCCTTAGGCAAGGCTCATGCCGTCGGCAGGCGCTGCATAATCGTCATAAATGATGACAAACAACCTTTCTACATCTCGAACTCGGCCGCCAGTGCGGCGCGCACGCAATACAGCACGCCCTCAGGCACGCGTCCGCCAAACTGCTCGATGATCGCCGACACCGGCGGCAACTCGCCTTCGCCGTCGAGGAACGCGTCCTGGATCTCGCCCATCAGGTCCTCGGGCAGGTCCAGCGCCTGTTCCAGTGACAGCTGTTGGCGACCGATGGCCTCGGCCAGCAGGCTGTAAACGTTCTTTTCACTGCATTGCAGCTGGCCGGCGATCTGCAGCGGAGTCATGCCAGCGCGGGCCAGGCTGATCAGCTCGTGGCGCAGGTCGGCGACCGGGGCCGGGGCCTCTGCAGCGCCGCCCAGCACCTCGAGGAAGGCCTGGCCGTAGCGCTCCAGCTTGCGTGCCCCCACGCCACTGACCTGGGCCATCTCGCTGAGGCTGCCGGGCTGACTGCGCAGCATCTCCAGCAGGGTCGAGTCGGGGAAGATGACATACGGCGGCACGCCATGCTCCTCGGCCAGCTTGCGCCGCAGGGCGCGCAAGGCGTCCCACTGTTCGCGTTCCTCACCGCGCACCAGCTGGCTGGCCGGGCTGCCCGAGCTGCTGCTCTTGCTGCTGGTCTGCGGCTTGAGGTCGCGGCGCAGCTCAAGGGTGACTTCGCCACGCAGCAAGGGCCGGCACGTATCGGACAGGCGCAGCCCGCCATAGCCTTCCAGGTCGATATCGGCCAGGCCACGCGCCACCAGCTGGCGGAACAGCGAACGCCACTCGCCTTCTGCGCGAGCCTTGCCCACGCCATACACGGCAAGCTTCTCGTGCCCGAAGCTGCGGATCTTCTCGTTGTCCTTGCCCAGCAGCACGTCCACCAGATGGCCCACGCCGTAGCGCTGGCCAGTACGATAGATGGCCGACAGCGCCTGGCGCGCAGGCTCGGTGGCGTCCCAGGTCTGCACGCCGTCGACGCAGTTGTCGCAGTGCCCGCAGGGCTGGGGCAGTTCTTCATCGAAATAGTTGAGCAGGGTCTGGCGACGGCAGCGGGTCTCTTCGCACAGTGCCAGCATGGCATCGAGCTTGTGCTGCTCGACCCGTTTGTGACGCTCGTCACCTTCGGAGTTCTGCAGCATCTGCTTGAGCATCACCATGTCCTGCAGGCCGTAGGCCATCCAGGCATCGGCGGGCAGGCCGTCACGGCCGGCGCGACCGGTTTCCTGGTAGTAGGCTTCCAGCGACTTGGGCAGGTCCAGGTGGGCCACGAAACGCACGTTCGGCTTGTCGATGCCCATGCCGAAGGCGATGGTCGCGACCATGATCAGGCCTTCCTCGTTGAGGAAGCGGCGCTGATTGCTGGCGCGGGTCTCGGCAGGCAGGCCGGCGTGATAGGGCAGCGCCGGGAACCCCTGCTCGCACAAAAACGCGGCCACATCGTCGACCTTCTTGCGCGACAGGCAATAGACGATGCCGGCGTTGCCGCGCCGCTCGTTGAGGAACGCCAGCAACTGTTTGCGCGGCTGTTCCTTGGGCACGATGCGATAGAAGATGTTCGGCCGGTCGAAACTCGACAGAAAGCGCTCGGCGTTCTGCAGGTGCAGGCGGGTGACGATCTCTTCGCGGGTACGCATGTCCGCGGTGGCGGTCAGGGCAATGCGCGGCACGTTGGGGAAGAGTTCGGCCAGTTGCCCCAGTTGCAGGTATTCAGGGCGGAAGTCATGGCCCCATTGCGACACGCAGTGCGCCTCGTCGATGGCGAACAGCGCGATGTCCAGGCTGCGCAGAAAATCCAGCATGCGTGGCTGCACCAGGCGTTCCGGGGCCAGGTACAGCATCTTGAGCTCGCCGCGACGAATGCGCATGGCCAGTTCGCGCTGCTGGTCGGCGCTCATCGTGGAGTTCAGCGAAGCCGCGGCGACACCCAGCTCGTCGAGGGTCGCCACCTGGTCGTCCATCAGCGCGATCAGCGGCGACACCACCACTGCCAGGCCTTCGCGCAGCAGCCCCGGAACCTGGAAGCACAGCGACTTGCCGCCGCCGGTGGGCATCAGTACCAGCGCATCGCCGCCTTTGGCCACGCATTCGATGATCGCCCCCTGGCGCCCGCGAAAGCTGTCGTAGCCGAAGATGTCCTTGAGGACGCGCTGAGCCTGTTCGAGCATAAAAACTCCATAAATCGCAGAACCATCCTGGCCACAGGCTGGATGAAAAGCTTCCCCGCCACACCTGAAATTGCGTAAGCGGCTTTTGCCGGGGCCGCATGCTGGCGTGACCGGGCGCAAAAGCCGGGCATTATACCGGACACGGCGCCCGTGCAGGGGGCTCTGCGATAGGCGTCATCCTTTGCCTCGCAGGCGCCGCAAGATGCTAGAATTCCAGCATCGTTTATTCCCAAGGTAGCCCTGTAATGTCCTTCGCTGAGCAATTAACCCGCCTGCAAGCCTTCCTCGACGCTGACGAGCTGCACGAAGAAGCGCTGGACTACGTTGCCGCACACGGCTACCTGACCGCGCTGTCGATCTGCTCCGAAGCCGTTCCCGAGCGTGAATGGATCGACGCCCTGTTCGCCGAGCCGCCGCACTACAAGGACGAGGCCCAGCGCGAAGAAATCGAAAGCACACTGATCAAGCTCAAGGATCACATCGCCCGCCAACTGGCCAGCGATGAGGAATTCGAGCTGCCGTGCGACCTGGACCTTGGCGACGAGCCGGACGACTCCGAGCTGCGCGGCTGGTGCATCGGCTTCATGGAAGGGGTGTTCCTGCGTGAAGCGGCCTGGTTCGAAAGCGCCGAGGAAGAGGTCAGCGAAATGCTGCTGCCGATCATGGTCGGTTCCGGCCTGTTCGACGAAGAGGCCGAGTTCGCCGACATCGCCAGCGACGCCAACCTGATGGACGACATGATCGTGCAGATCCCCGAGGCGCTGACGGCCTTGTACCTGCTGTGCCATGCCCCGGACGAGAAACCTGCGCTGCTCAAGCCTCGCCACCACTGAGTCTGCATCCATGCGCTACCTGCTGCTGGCCATCGGCTGGCTCAGCGTCGCGCTGGGGGTGATCGGCATCTTCCTCCCGGTGCTGCCGACCACCCCTTTTCTGTTATTGGCGGCAGCCTGCTTTACGCGCAGCTCGCCCCGCTTTCACGCATGGCTGGTCAATCACCCGCGGCTTGGGCCGTGGATTCGCGACTACCTGGGCGGTGAAGGCATTCCGCTCAAGGCCAAGGTATACGCCATCGGGCTGATGTGGCTGAGCATAGGCTTTTCGTGCTACCTGGTGCCCTTGCCGTGGGCACGCGGGTTCATGCTCACCAGTGCGGTACTGGTGACCGTGTACATCGCGCGGCAGAAGACCTTGCGCAAGCGTACCTAGGCGCAACCACGCGCCCACCCCATCGCGGGCCAAGCCCGCTCCCACAGCTACTTCATTGCTCTTGTGGGAGCGGGCTTGGCCCGCGATGGCAGCGGCAGGTCAGCTGCGCCATCTACGCCTCATGTCACACCGTATCCACCTTCAACGAATGATCATTGAGCATCCCGTTGATCACCGTGGCTGTATCCGCCCCCGCCGAGATGACCCCACCCGCGCCCGCCGTCACCCCATAGTGATGGGCAAGGTCCACGCCGGCCAGTTCGATGGTCTGGGTCGGCGCCGCGCCGGCCACCGCACTCACCTGGATGGTCGATATCACACCGTTGCCCGTGCCCGTCACCGTGAAGTGCAGGTAATCGTCCAGCGACGCCGACGTCGCGTTCTCGCCCTGCAGCAATTGCGAGAGGTCCAGCCGATCGGTACCCGGGGTAAAGTCGGTCACCTTGTCGTGGCCAGTATTGCCCTGTTGCCACAGGAAGGTATCGCTGCCCGCGCCACCGGTCAGGGTATTGTTGCCCGGCCCGCCGATCAGCAGATCGTCACCGCCGCCCCCGATCAGGATGTCGTTGCCCAGGCCGCCGATCAGCGTGTTGGCGTTGTCGTCGCCGGTCAGCTTGTCGTCGTGGTCGGAGCCGATCAGGTTCTCGATCGACACCAGCTTGTCGAGCCCGGCGCCGATCGTGTTCTGCTCACCGGTCAGCGCCAGGCTCACCGTCACCCCAGCGCTCGCTCCGGCGTAGCTGGCGGTGTCGTTGCCAGCGCCACCGTCGAGCAGATCGTTGCCGTTGCCGCCGATCAACAGGTCGTTGCCATCCCCCCCGTAGAGCTTGTCGTTGCCATCGCCGCCAATCAGCACGTCGTTGCCTGCACCGCCATTGAGAACGTCATCACCGCTCCCGGCCAGCAGCACGTCGTCGTGGCTGGTGCCTTCCAGGGTACTGCCGGCCTGGTAGGTGATGTCCACCGCCCCCGTGGCGCTGCCGCCATGGCCGTCGCTGACGGTATAGGTGCCGTTGTAGGTGGGCGTGTAGTCATGCGCCCCGGCGTAGTTGATCGACATGTTCAGCTGGTAGCTTTCTGCGCCCTTGCCGCCGTCGTCATTGACCTGGTTGACCAGATGGATGCTGTACACCCCATCATGGCTGGCGGTGAAACTGCCGCCATCGGCGATGGTGTGGTAGGTGCCGCCCTCATCCTTCCACTGCATCAGCAAGTTGCGATCAGCGGTGCGGTTGTGGTCCAGGGTCAGGGTTTCGCCCTCGCGCAGGCTTACCTTGATCACGTCTTCGTCATTGCCATTGGCAGCACTCACCGCCCCCAGGTAGCCACTGACCACCAGCGCCGCGGTCATCGACCCGGCTGCGCCGGTAAAGGCACTGCGCGCCAGAACCCGCTCCTGATTGGCCAGCGTGTCGTCCTGGCCGGTGAAGGTGATAACCGTCTTGCCGTTGCCGGCCGTGAAATCCGCCCCCTTGGTCCAGCCGGTGTTGAAGGTGATCGGCGCCGCACTCAGGCGATCGTGGTTGGCGTCGCTATCGTTGGCCAGCAAGGCGGCGGCCGGGACGCTGATGCTCGGCGCAAGGATATTGGTGATGACATGATCGGCACCGGCCACCGGCGCAGCATTGGTGTTGACGTTGATCACCAGGTTGGCACCGCTCAGGTCGCCGTCGTTGTCGCTGGCCACGAAGCGGATGGTCTCCACCTGATTGCTGCCGCTGTCCTTGGGCGGCGTATAGGTGAACTGGCCGTTGTCCATGTCCACCACCAGCGTCCCGCCCAGCGCGGTCTTGACCGTGATGCTGTGGCTGTTCGCGTCGAAGGTGCCGCGGTCTGCACCGCCACTGGCTGCATAACTGGGCTGGTTGGCGTTGCCTTTGGGGTCGAAGGTGTAGGTGGTGCCGTCGATCAACAGAGACTTGATGAAGCCACCATCGGCACCGAAGTCGCCACCGCTCATCAGGCTGCCGGTGATCGGCGCGCCCTGCACGGTGCCCGACAGCACGTTGTCCAGTTGCGCCAGGTCGGTGACCACCACCGAGTTGGTATTGGTGTGGGTACTGCCGTCATAGGCAGCCGGGTTGAGATTGCCGGTGTTGACGCCGCTGCCCAGCCCGATCGCATACGACTTGATGCCGTTGTCGCCCAGGAAGTTCTCCCAGTTGCCGGTGCGCGTTTCGGTCAGGGCATGCCCCGAGGTCGGCGCACCGTCCGAGAAGAAGTAGCTGACACTCTGCGCCCCCTCCAGCTTGCCCGGCGTCTGGTAGGCCGTCTGCGCCACGTTGACTGCCGAGTCGTAATAGGTCGAGCCACCCGGGGTCAGGTCCTTGATCAGGGCCTTGGCCTCGGCCACCGTCACCCACACGTCGGTGCGATCACTGGCACCGGTGGAGAACGTGACGACCTGCACCTTCACATCGCCCATGTCGTCGTACTTGTCCAGCAGTGCGCCGATGGCCTCCTTGGCCAGCTCCAGGCGCGACAGGCCGCGCACCCCGGAATTGTCGGCCATGCTGCCGGACACATCGATGATCAGCATGACGTTGGTGTCCACCTGCCCCGGCGTGGTCGAGCGCACGGCGTCAGCCGTTGTGGGCACGTCATCGACGATATTGATCACGATGTTGCTGGTGGTCGAATTGCCGGCCGCATCGGTGGCCTTGTAGACGAAGGTCTCGCTGGTGACCACGTTGGGGCCGTCGTTGAGCCCGCCTGCGGTTTTGGGTGCGGACGTAAGGGTGTACTTGAAGCTGCCGTCGGCGTTGAGCTGAATCTGCCCATAGGCGCCCGTGCTGCTGCCCACCAGCGTATAGGTGATCGCGCCGCTGGCTCCGCTGACCGAGCCCACCAGGCTGCCGGTCGCGGTTTCACCCGCTGAGCCGGGGTCGCTGCCGGTCACGGTGCCGGGGGCGAGGTCGTTCGGATCCTGACTAAGGTCCAGGGCCTTCTCGTACACCGTGACCTCGTTGTTGGGGCAGGCGACGATCTTGCTGTCGGTGACATTGATGGTGATGGTGGTGGTGCTTTCGTCGCCGTCCGCGTCACGAATGGTGTAGGTGAAGGTGTCTTGGGCACCGTCCTGCGTCACCGCATTGGGGTTGGCCTTGTACTCGGCCTCGCCGTTGGCATGCAGGATGAGGGTGCCATAGGTGCCGGCGATGCCCACGCCCAGCGAGCCGATGGCCGAGGTCGAGGTGTCGGCGCCCGCCCGTACACCCACCACCGCACCGCCCTGGGCTGCACCGTCTGCACCCAGGATGTCGTTGAGCAGCACGTTGCCCGTGACCGTACCGCCCTCCACCACCGTGGTGCTGTCGGACTCCGCCCTTGGCACGTCATCCACGATCTTGATCACGATGGTGCTGGTGACGCTGTTGCCCAGTTGGTCGGTCGCCTTGTAGGTAAAGGTCTCGGACGTGACGATATTCGCCCCGTCGTCGCCGTTGCCGATGTGCGGCGCCGAGGTCAGGGTGTACTTGTAGCTGCCGTCGGCATTGAGCTGAATCTGCCCATAGGCACCTGTAGTGCTGCCCACCAGCGTGTAGGTGAGCGCGCCGGAACCGCCCGTGACCGAGCCGACCAGGGTGCCGGTACCCGTCTCGCCAGGCGAGGTAGGGTTGCTGCCCACCACCGTGCCCGGGGCCAGGTCCTGCGGGTCCTGGGTCAGGTCCAGCGCTTTTTCGTAGACTTTCACCTCGGTATCGGCGCAGGCCACC
>NZ_QKRS01000025.1:0-1309 GCF_024261405.1 Pseudomonas sp. FBF18
GCGCGGTGTAGTGCAGGTGGTGCGGACCTGCCCAGATGTACAGGGTGATCAGCGCCCAGAAGTGCACGATCGACAGGCGATACGAGTAGATCGGGCGTTCGGCCTGCTTGGGTACGAAGTAGTACATCATGCCCAGGAAGCCGGTGGTCAGGAAGAAGCCCACGGCGTTGTGGCCGTACCACCACTGGATCATCGCGTCGGTCGCGCCCGAGTAGGCCGAGTACGACTTGAACAGGCTGACCGGCAGCGAGGCGTGGTTGACGATGTGCAGCATCGCGGTCACCACGATGAAGGCACCGTAGAACCAGTTGCCCACATAGATGTGCTTGGTCTTGCGCTTGACGATGGTGCCGAAGAACACCGCACCGTAGGTAACCCACACGATGGCCAGCAAAATGGCGATAGGCCATTCCAGTTCTGCGTATTCCTTGGTCGTGGTGTAGCCCAGCGGCAGGGTGACCAGCGCGCCGACGATCACCGCTTGCCAGCCCCAGAAGGTGAAGGCCGCGAGGCTGTCGGAAATCAGTCGCGTCTGGCAGGTTCGCTGCACGACATAGTAGGAAGTGGCAAACAGTGCGCACCCACCGAAGGCGAAGATCACCAGGTTGGTGTGCAGGGGGCGCAGGCGTCCAAAGCTCGTCCACGGCAGGTCCAGGTTCAGCTGAGGCCAGACCAGTTGCGAGGCGATGAAGACACCGAGGCCCATGCCAAGGATCCCCCAGACCACCGTCATGATGGCGAACTGGCGGACGACCTTATAGTTATAAGCAGTCGGACTGATTGCTGTGCTCATTCTAAGGTTCCACGGTTTGGGTGTTTTTGTTGGTTAAAAAATCGGCGCAAGTATGTATAAACCGTGTGGTTATTGCAACGCGATGGAAATCGCGCAGCACCTTGCGAAGGCCGATTTTACGGCGTTTCCAGCCGATTGGCGGTGGGAAGTGTACACAATCGCAAGGCGATAATGTGCACCATTATTCCGCTTTCGTTGTGCACGCATTAAGCTGCCTTGGCACTATCGTCCTGCGTGGTCAGGGCAGGCAATTCGCACTTGGGCCGGGATCCATCAGCCTTTGGTGGTGGCTCGCGAACAGAAAGTGCGCCAAAAAGGTGCATTCAGGTGCAAGACTTCAAGCCACTGTGGCAACAAGCTTAGTCTCGATCAGGGGGGGTGCAAGGCGGGTGTGCGGCGGGGTGCGACACTTGGTCGCAAGGGGCGGTGGGAACCGCCGCACCGTTGTCGATGCGGCGGTTTGAGTCAAGGCTCAGTTACATCATCGTTTCACTTGGCAGTTACGTTCTCTGCCGG
>NZ_QKRS01000025.1:2208-4011 GCF_024261405.1 Pseudomonas sp. FBF18
CGAAGCCTTGATGGTTTCCGGGTCACCGCCCCAGCGCCAGTCATTGTCGGTGAGGTTGGGGAAGCCGTAGGCACCCTTGGCGTCCGAGCCGTGGCACACCGAGCAGTTGGAGGCGAACAGGCGACCGCCCATTTTCAGCGCCTGCGGGTCCTTGGCCACTTCTTCCACCGGCATGGCGGCGAACTTGGCGAAGATCGGCCCGAACTTGGCGTCGGCGCGGTCCATTTCCTTTTGCCACTCGTTGGCGCCGGTCCAGCCGTTCTCGTAGCCGGGCAGGATGCCTTTCCAGTTGCCCAGGCCCGGGTACAGGATCAGGTAGCCCACCGAGAACACCAGGGTGCCGACGAACAGCCAGAACCACCACTTGGGCAGCGGGTTGTCGTACTCCTCGATGCCGTCGAAGCTGTGGCCCATGGTCTGGTCGGTGGTGCCCTTGCTCTGGCCCTTGCGGGTGCTGAGCAGCAGCCAGGTCAGGCCGATCAGGCTACCGATGGTCAGTACGCAGATGTACGTACTCCAGAAGGTGGTCATTGCCCGTTACTCCTCGATTCGGATTCTTTGGCGGCAGGTACAAGGCGGTCGTCGGCGAACGGCAGCAGGCTCGCTTCTGCGAACTCGCGGTCACGCCGGCCGCTGAACACCCACAGCGCCAGGCCGATGAAGGCGATGGCTACCAGCAGGGTGCCCAGGCCGCGCAACTGGCCGATATCCAGTGTGAAGTCCATGGCGCTTACCTCTTGTTCTTGATCGCGGTGCCGAGCACCTGCAGGTAGGCGACCAGCGCGTCCATCTCGGACTTGCCCTTGAGCGAGGCCACGGCGCCGGTGATATCGTCGTCGCTGTAGGGCACGCCCAGGGTGCGCATCACGCGCAGCTTGGTCTCGGTATGGCTGCTGTCGACCGGGTTGGCCACCAGCCACGGGTAGGCCGGCATCTTCGACTCGGGTACCACGTTGCGCGGGTTGTACAGGTGCGCACGGTGCCAGTCGTCGGAGTAGCGGCCGCCGACGCGGGCCAGGTCAGGGCCGGTACGCTTGGAGCCCCACAGGAACGGGTGGTCCCACACGCTTTCACCGGCTACCGAGTAGTGGCCGTAGCGTTCGGTTTCGGCGCGGAACGGACGGATCATCTGCGAGTGGCACTGTACGCAGCCTTCACGGATGTAGATGTCGCGGCCTTCCAGCTGCAGCGCGGTGTAGGGCTTCATGCCTTCGACCGGCTTGTTGGTGACGTCCTGGAAGAACAGCGGGACGATCTGGGTCAGGCCGCCGATGCTGACGGCAAACACCATCAACAGCACCAGCAGGAAGACGTTCTTCTCGATTACTTCGTGTTTCATCAGGTTCTCCTCAGGCCAGCTGCGCAGTGGCGTTGGCGGTCTCGCCCGCTGGGGCACGCACGGTGCGCCAGGTGTTCCAGGCCATCAGGAACATGCCGGTGAGGAAGATCGCACCGCCCACGAACCGCACGATGAAGCCAGGGTGGCTGGCCACCAGGGTTTCGACGAAGGAGTAGGTCAGGGTGCCGTCGGCGTTGACTGCACGCCACATCAGGCCCTGGGCGATGCCGTTGACCCACATCGAGGCGATGTACAGCACGGTGCCGATGGTGGCGAGCCAGAAGTGCGCGTTGATCAGGCCCAGGCTGTACATCTGCTCGCGGCCGAACACTTTCGGGATCATGTGGTACAGCGCGCCGATCGAGATCATCGCTACCCAGCCAAGGGCGCCGGCGTGTACGTGGCCGATGGTCCAGTCGGTGTAGTGCGACAGGGCGTTGACGGTCTTGATCGCCATCATCGGG
>NZ_QKRS01000025.1:4716-55327 GCF_024261405.1 Pseudomonas sp. FBF18
GGGCGCCAGCAGGATCAGCGACATCACCATGCCCAGCGACTGCGCCCAGTCGGGCAGGGCGGTGTAGTGCAGGTGGTGCGGGCCGGCCCAGATGTACAGGGTGATCAGGGCCCAGAAGTGCACGATCGACAGGCGATACGAGTACACCGGGCGCTCGGCCTGCTTGGGCACGAAGTAGTACATCATGCCCAGGAAGCCTGCGGTCAGGAAGAAGCCTACGGCGTTGTGGCCGTACCACCATTGCACCATCGCGTCGGTGGCGCCGCCGTACAGCGAGTACGACTTGGTCAGGCTGACCGGGATTTCCAGGTTGTTGACGATATGCAGGATCGCCACGGTGATGATGAACGCACCGAAGAACCAGTTGCCCACGTAGATGTGCTTGGTGGTGCGCTTCATCAGGGTGCCGAAGAACACCACGGCGTAGGCCACCCAGACGATGGTGATCAGGATGTCGATCGGCCATTCCAGTTCGGCGTATTCCTTGGAGCTGGTATAACCCAGCGGCAGGCTGACGGCCGCGAGCACGATCACCAGTTGCCAGCCCCAGAAGGTAAAGGCGGCAAGGCGTGGCGAGAACAGCACGGTCTGGCAGGTACGCTGTACCGAGTAGTAGGAGGCGGCGAACAGTGCACAGCCCCCGAAGGCGAAGATCACCGCGTTGGTGTGCAAGGGGCGCAGGCGCCCGAAGCTGGTCCACGGGAGGTCGAAGTTGAGTGAAGGCCAGACGAGCTGCGCGGCGAGAAAAACGCCGAGCCCCATCCCGACGATTCCCCACACCACCGTCATAATGGCGAATTGGCGGACCACCTGGTAGTTGTAGGCGGTACTGCTGGTTGTGTTCATGTATGGGTTCCCATCCACGGTTATAGGCAGGCTAAACAGCGAGGCAAGCATGAGTAATGGGCAAGTGGCCGGTATTGACGGGGATCAATGGGCGCAGTGGGTCGAACAACGCGGCTGGTTGTACGATGCCCCGCAAAATCAGGCAGATGCGTCGCCCCTGGGGTGCCTGATCCTGGCCCACGGCGCGGGCGCACCCATGGACAGCGCGTTCATGACCGACATGGCGCAGAGGCTTGCCGCGCAAGGGCTGGCGGTACTGCGCTTCGAGTTTCCCTACATGGCTCAGCGCCGGCTCGATGGTGGCAGAAGGCCGCCAAACCCCCAGGCCCGCCTGCTCGACTGCTGGCGCGAAGTGGTGGCCCAGGTGCGACCATTGGTCGCTGGGCCGCTGGTGATCGGCGGCAAGTCCATGGGCGGGCGCATGGCCAGCCTGGTGGCGGACGAACTGGGGGTGGATGCGCTGGTGTGCCTGGGGTATCCGTTCTATGCCGCAGGCAAGCCCGAGAAGCCGCGGGTGGCGCACCTGGCCGAACTGAAGACGCCAACCCTGATCGTGCAGGGCGAGCGTGATGCGCTGGGCAATCGCGAGACGGTGGAGGGGTATGCACTGTCGTCAGCCATCGAGCTGTGCTGGCTGGTGGCAGGGGATCATGACTTGAAGCCGCTGAAGGCCTCGGGGTTCAGCCATGCGCACCACCTGGGGGCGGCGGCGGACAGCATCGTGGCGTTTTTACGCTGATGGCCGCTTCGCCGGCAAGGCCGGCTCCTGCAACGACCGCAGTCCCCTGCAGGAGCCGGCCTTGCCGGCGAAGCCTTTGAATCAGTCGCGGTATTCGCACAGGTAGGCGGTATCGACCTTCACCTGCAGCTGGAACTTGCTGTCGGCCGGCACATTGAACTGGCTGCCGGCGGTAAAGGTTTCCCAGTTGTCGCTGCCCGGCAGCTTGACGATCAGGGCGCCGGACACCACGTGCATGATCTCGCGCTTGGCCGTACCGAACTCGTACTCGCCCGGGGCCATCACGCCGACAGTGGCCGGGCCTTCGGCGCTGGTGAAGGCGATCGACTTGACCGTGCCATCAAAGTACTCGTTGACCTTAAACATGGGCGACTCCTGAAAGGGGCAAAAAAGGGCTGGCCAGTATGCCCAAGCCTCCCGGTGGCGTCATCCGCTTTCAGGCGCCCTGGGCCGGCAGGCTCAGCGGCAGCAGGCGTGCGGTATTGCGCGCATCTTCCAGAGCGCGGTGCTGCTGCCCGACAAACTGCAGCCCGGCCAGGGCCAGCGCGCCCTTGAGCCCGGGCGGGCGTTTCAGGTGGCGGGCCTTGGCGAAGCGCTGCTTGAGGTTGAGGTGGCAGGTGTCGGCCAGCAGGCTGTGCACCTGGTGCACCTGCCATTCCTGCAGCAGCTGGCGGCGATCGTAGTCGCCCCAGCTGACCCAGCCCTGCAGGTGCGCCTGCTGATGCTGCAGCCAGTGCTCGAACCCGTCCCACACCTTGGCAAAGGAGGCGGCGGCGTCGATGTCCGCCTGGGCGATATGCGTCAGCTCACGGCAAAAGGGCGTCAGCAGCGGGCGCCGCCGGGGTTTGACGAAGCGCTGGAAGTGGTCCACCTCGCGGCCTTCGCGGTTGACCAGGCTGGCGCCGATCTCGATGATTTCCATGTCTTCGATCGGCCAGCCACCCTCGTCGGTGGTAGCTTCCAGGTCGATCACCAACCAGTGGCCCATGGCAGGCTCCTTGACAGATACTCGCCTGAGCGTAGCCAATCTGTGGCCTGTGCGGTATCCCGTGGCCATTTGCCTGATGGTTCTGCCAGTTGTGCAAGCGTAGGAAAACGCCTAGTTTAGGCGCGAACCCGTAAAGAGTGTGTTGCCTTGAGTTCAGCGTCACTGCCACAGGTCGTGCTCTCCCTGTCGATGCTCGCGGTGGCGTGGCTGACCACACCGGCGTGTGCCCAGGAGCAGATCAGGATCGGCGCAGCGCACTTTCCCCCGTACACCGTCAATCCCGAACGCGATACCGGCAGCGGCCTGCTGGCGCAGTTGATCCAGGCCTTGAACGCGCTTCAGGACAACTACCATTTCACGCTGGTGCCCACCTCCATACCGCGACGCTTTCGCGACTTCAACGAGGGTCGCATCGACATGGCGATCTTCGAAAACCCTGACTGGGGCTGGAAAGGCATCGACTTCGTCAAGGTCGATCTCGGCCTCGAAGATGCCGAAGTCTTCGTCACGCACAATATCGAAGGCCGCGGCCAGGGCTACTTCGACAGCCTGCAGGGCAAGCGCCTGGCGTTGTACAGCGGCTATCACTACGCCTTCGCCGGTTTCAATGCCGACGCCAGGTACCTGCAGCAAACATTCGGCGCCACCCTGACCTATTCCCACGACAGCAACCTGATGATGGTGCAGCGCGACCGCGCCGACGTGGCCTTGGTGACCCGTTCGTACCTGTACGACTTTCTGGCGCGCCACGAGGATTACCGAGGCCAGTTCCTGGCCTCCGAGCGTACCGACCAGACCTATCACCATTACGCACTGTTGCGTCCTCAGGCACCGATCAGTGGCGAGGCCTTTGCCCGTCTGTTGCAGCAACTGCACGAGAACGGTCAGTTGCAGGACATCTTCGGGCCTTACCAGATCGGTGTCAGCGCGGCCCATTCGCCCTAAATTCGCCTACGGTTTTCACGTCAACAGCAGTGAGATTGTCTCTTCCACTTCGTGAGCCCAAGACCATGCCTTCCGATACCGCAACCTGCGCGTTGTCCCTGCCGCGCTGGCGCAGCCTCAGCGCCGATGAAACCGACTGCCACCTGAGCCTGGTGCTCGAAGACACGCCATTGGTGCGCCTGCGTCTGGAGCGCGGTGATGACCTCAACGTGCACCTGCAATACACCTGCCCCGAGCGCCCACAGCAGGCGTTGTGGGCCGCGTGCTACTGGCTGTTTTCCCGCGATCCGGGGTGTCAGCGCCTGTGCTGGCATCTGGCGCAGGTGCCCGAGGCGGCACTGGCCAGCGGCCTGCTGGTGGCCGACGAACAGGCGGGGCGCTACCGCTGCGAGCGCACGCTGTTCTGGCAGTTGCCGCAACCGTGGCTGGGCGAATCGCTGTCGGGCGTGTACCCGCAGCAGATGCAGATCAGTGCCGGCAAGCGTCATCCGCGCCGTGCGCCCAAGCCGCGGGGGGAAGTGTATCGGCGCTTCGATGCGCGGCTGGGGGCCTGGATCTCGTTGCGGACCCTGGAAATCGACCACGACCTGGAGCGCTTCAACCGTTGGCAGAACAACCCGCGGGTGCTGAGCTTCTGGCAGGAGGGCGGCAGCCTCGAACAGCACCGCGACTACCTGAGCAAGCTTGAGGCCGACCCGCACACACTGACCCTGATCGGCTGCTTCGACGACCAGCCGTTTGCCTACTTCGAAGCCTACTGGGCCAAGGAGGACCGGATTGCACCGTTCTATGCGGCCGACGACTACGACCGTGGCATTCACATGCTGGTAGGGGAGCAGACGCACCGCGGGCCGCACAAGGTGGCCAGCTGGCTGTCGGCGCTGGTGCACTACCTGTTCCTGGACGACCCGCGTACCCAGCGCGTGGTGGCCGAGCCTCGGGCCGACAATGCCAAGATGATCGGCTACATGCATGACCAGTGCTTTCACTGCGAGAAGGAATTCGACTTCCCGCACAAGCGTGCGGCGCTGATGATCCTGGGGCGCGAGCGCTTCTTCGAGCGCTGCAGGCTGGTATAGGCCGGCACCCGATCCTGTAGGCGCCGGCGTTGCCGGCGAACCAGCACAAGGCGCTCGTGCTGCCGGACACCCGGCATCTGGCCTGGAGGGTCGCCGGCAACGCCGGCTCCTACAGGGCAGCAGCGGCGCAGGGTGGCCCCTTCAGGCCACCTCACCCCGCGCCAGCGACACCTTGCGGCAATGCACCAGCGCATCGCGAATCATGAAGTTCACCAGGGTCGGCGACACGCCCAGCTCCTTGGCGATGTCCTTCTGCGGCACGCCATGCAGGCGGTACATCTCGAACGCATAGCGGGTGCGCTGCGGCAGCTCGCTCAGCGCATCGGCAATGTGCTCAAGCGTCGCGAAATTGATGTGCGTGGCTTCGGGCGAGGCACCATGGATGACCACATTCAGACCTTCCTCTTCGCTGCCGGAATACTTCAGCTCCATCGCCTGCTTGCGGTAATGGTCGATGGCCAGGTTGCGCACGATCTGGAACAGGTAGCTCAACTGCGCCTTGAACGACGAGGTGATCTGCGGGGCTGCACTGAGCCGGAAGAAAGCGTCCTGCACGACATCCTCGGCGCGTGAGCGACACCCGGTGATCCGGGCGGCAATTTTCACCAGAATGCTGCGATTGTCGACGAACGCTTGGAGTAACGGTGAATCGCACTTACTTGTGGACAGTTGTTCCGCCATGGAAATTTCACCTTGTTCTCGAAGAGGGAAGCGAAGCACTCCGCGAGGAGATGCTTCCTACGACGTGCGACAAGCTATTCTTAATGATAATTATTGTCAAATGCGAAAAGTAATACTTCAAACTGTTTTTTGGTTCTAAGCACCACCCCGTGATCCGCTTCGAAAATCACCTGTCGCCGCGCCACAGTGGCGCCTAATTATTTCACCCGTTCATCCGTTCCCCTGTGTACATCCTCGGCCCCTGAAGGGCGTGTGCCGGTGCCCGAACACCCGGCTCCCTGCGCCCCGCGATGCCGATTTTCACGTACAGACACTGGCAGGAACTTTCCATGACGGACGCCTTCGAACTCCCGGTTACGCTGGTCCAGGCCCTCACCCAGCGTGCTGCGCTGACCCCTGAGCGGGTGGCCTTGCGCTTTCTCGCCGAAGACGCCCGCGACCAGGCCGTGCTCAGCTACCGTGACCTGCACCTGCGTGCATGCAGCATCGCCGCCGCATTGCAGGCGCGTGCGGTGCCGGGCGACCGCGCGATCCTGCTGTTCCCCAGTGGCCCGGACTACGTCGCCGCGTTCTTCGGCTGCCTGTATGCCGGGGTGATCGCCGTGCCGGCCTATCCGCCGGAATCCTCGCGCACCCACCACCAGGCCCGCCTGCTGTCGATCATCGAGGACGCCCAGCCGCGCCTGCTGCTGACCGTCGACAACCTGCACAACAGCCTGCTGGCCCTGGATGCACTCAAGGGCGAGGATGCGCCGCAGCTGCTCAGCGTCGATCACCTTGACGCCGGCCTGGGCGAGCAGTGGCAGGCCCCGTCGCTCAAGCCGGACGACATCGCCTTTCTGCAGTACACCTCCGGCTCCACCGCGCTGCCCAAGGGCGTGCAGGTCAGCCACGGCAACCTGGTGGCCAACGAAGTGCTGATCCGCCACGGTTTCGGCATCGACGTGAACCCCGACGACGTGATCGTCAGCTGGCTGCCGCTGTACCACGACATGGGCCTGATCGGCGGCCTGCTGCAACCGATCTTCAGCGGCGTGCCCTGCGTGCTGATGGCCCCGGCCTACTTCCTGGCGCGGCCGCAGCGCTGGCTGCAGGCGATCAGCGATTACCGCGGCACCATCAGCGGCGGGCCGGACTTCGCCTACCGCCTGTGCAACGAGCGCGTCAGCAGTGCGGCGCTGGCCAGCCTCGACCTGAGCTGCTGGCGCGTGGCCTATTCGGGCTCCGAGCCGATCCGCCAGGACAGCCTCGACAGCTTTGCCGACAAATTCGCCGCGTGCGGTTTTGTGCCCTCGAGTTTCTTCGCCAGCTACGGCCTGGCCGAAGCCACCCTGTTCGTCAGTGGCAGCGTGCGCGGCGGCGGTATCCCCGCGCTGGCGCTGGACAGCGCGGCACTGGCGCACAACCGCGCCGAAGCAGGCGAGGGCAGCGTGCAGATGAGCTGCGGCTTCAGCCAGCCGCTGCACGC
This sequence comes from Pseudomonas sp. FBF18, assembly GCF_024261405.1. Taxonomy (NCBI): domain Bacteria; kingdom Pseudomonadati; phylum Pseudomonadota; class Gammaproteobacteria; order Pseudomonadales; family Pseudomonadaceae; genus Pseudomonas; species Pseudomonas sp. FBF18. Next base: position 11,463 of record NZ_QKRS01000025.1, read on the forward strand.
GGTGCAGGTCGTCGAACCGCACACCCTGGCTGTGCTGGGCGACAACCAGGTGGGCGAGATCTGGGCCGCCGGCCCGAGCATCGCCCACGGTTACTGGCGCAACCCCGAGGCCAGCGCAAAGACCTTCGTCGAGCACGGCGGGCGCACCTGGCTGCGCACCGGCGACCTGGGCTTCATGCGTGACGGCGAACTGTTCGTCACCGGGCGCCTGAAGGACATGCTCATCGTGCGCGGGCACAACCTCTACCCGCAGGACCTGGAAAAGACCCTGGAGCGCGAGGTCGACGTGCTGCGCAAGGGCCGCGTGGCAGTGTTCGCCGTCGACGACCAGGGCGAGGAGGGTATCGGCATCGCGGTGGAGATCAGCCGCAACGTGCAGAAGGTCATCGAGCCGGCGAACCTGATCTGCACCCTGCGCCAGGTCATCGCCGATGCCTGCCAGCAGGCACCGGCGGTGGTGCTGCTGCTCAACCCCGGTGCGTTGCCCAAGACCTCCAGCGGCAAGTTGCAGCGTTCGGCCTGCCGCCTGCGCCTGCACGATGGCAGCCTGGACTGCTACGCCCGCTTCCCGGAGGCCCAGGCGCCTGCCGCACGCCACGCGGCGCCGAGCGGCGACGGGTTGCAGGCGCTGATCGCGCGGCTGTGGTGCGAGCAACTGAACGTGGCCGAGGTGGGCGAAGACGATCACTTCTTCCTGCTCGGCGGCAACTCCATCGCCGCCACCCAGCTCACGGCGCGCCTGCGTGACGAACTGGGGCTGGAACTGAGCCTGAGCCTGCTGTTCGAAGCGCCGACCCTGGCAGGCTTCACTGCCCAGGTGGCCCGCCTGCACATCGACGGCGGGGTGGCCCAGGGCGCCATCGCGCAATTGCCCCGGGAACAGGCGCTGCCGCAATCGCTGGCCCAGGCCCGGCTGTGGCTGCTGTGGCAACTGGAGCCCGGCAGTGCGGCCTACAACATCCCGGGGGGCCTGCGCTTGCGCGGCGAACTGGACGAGGCTGCGCTGCGCAGCAGCTTCCAGGCGCTGGTGGCCCGCCATGAAGCGCTGCGCACGGTGTTTGCCGACCACCACGGGCAACCGGTGCAGCGCGTGCTGGCGAACCTGGCGTTGCAGGTGCACAGCCTGGACCTGGGGCACGAAACCCCGGCCCGCGTTCAGCAGTTGCGCGAAGACGAGGCGCGCCAACCCTTCGACCTGGAGCGCGGGCCGCTGCTGCGGGTCACCCTGGTACGCCAGGACAACGAAACCCATCAGCTGTGGGTGACCCTGCACCACATCATCGCCGACGGCTGGTCGATGAACATTCTGCTGGGCGAATTCGCGCGCCTGTATGCCGCCGCCTGCCAGGGCCAGCAGGCGCGACTGAATGCATTGCCGGTGCATTACGCCGACTATGCCAGCTGGCAGCGCCAGTGGCTGGCCCAGGGGGAAAGTACCCGCCAGCTCGCCTACTGGAAGGCCTTGCTCGGCGATGCGCAGCCGGTGCTCGACCTGCCCACCGATCACCCGCGCTCGGTGCAGCAGCGCAACAGCGCCACGCGCCTGAGCCTGCGTCTTGAGCCGGCGCTGGGCACTGCACTGCGCCAGGTGGCCCAGGCCCACGATGCCAGCCTGTTCATGCTGTTGCTGGCGGCCTGGCAAACCCTTCTGCACCGCTACAGCGGCCAGCGCGACATCCGTGTCGGCGTGCCCAATGCCAACCGCCCGCGCCTGGAAACCCAGGGCCTGGTCGGCTTCTTCATCAACCCCCAGGTGCTGCGTGCCGAGCTTGACCCGCGCCAGCCCTTCAGTGCCTTGCTGGCCCAGGTGCGCCAGCGCACCCTTGAAGCCCAGGCCAACCAGGACCTGCCGTTCGAGCAGTTGGTCGAAGCCTTCCCCGAGGCCCGCGAGCAGGGCCTGTTCCAGGTCATGTTCAACCACCAGCAGCGCGACCTCGGCGCCTTGCGCCGCCTGCCGGGGCTGTTGGCCGACGAACTGGCGTGGCACAGCCGCGAGGCCAAGTTCGACCTGCAACTGCACAGCGAAGAAGACCACCAGGGCCGCATCAGCCTTTCCTTCGACTATGCCGACGAGCTGTTCGACGCTGCCAGCATCGAGCGCCTGGCCGCGCAACTGGTCAGCCTGCTGCAGCAGGTGAGCAGCGCGCCGCAGCTGCCGCTGGCCGAGCTGAACCTGCTCGACGCCCCGGGCCGCGCCCAACTGCTCGACTGGGGCCAGGCCCCGGCAGCGGCCCCCGGCCAGTGGCTGGTGGAGCAACTCAACGAACAGGCGCGCAGCACCCCGCAGCGCACCGCGCTGGTATGGGCCGGCGGCAGCCTGGACTACGCGAGCCTGCACACCCAGGCCAACCGCCTGGCCCATTACCTGCGCGACAAGGGCGTGGGCCCGGACGTGTGCGTGGCGATTGCCGCCGAGCGTTCGCCGCAGCTGCTGGTGGGCCTGCTGGCGATTCTCAAGGCCGGTGGTGCCTACGTGCCGCTGGACGTCGACTACCCGGCCGAGCGCCTGGCCTACATGCTCGCCGACTGCGGCGCAAGCCTGCTGCTCAGCCACAGCGAGGTGCTCGAGCGCCTGCCCCAGGTCGAGGGCGTGAGTACCATCGCCATGGACACCCTGCACCTGGACAACTGGCCCAGCCAGGCGCCGGGCCTGCACCTGCACGGTGACAACCTGGCCTACGTGATCTACACCTCCGGCTCCACCGGCCAGCCCAAGGGCGTGGGCAACACCCATGCGGCCCTGGCCGAGCGCCTGCACTGGATGCAGGCCACCTATGCGCTGGACGACCACGACGTGCTGCTGCAAAAAGCCCCGATCAGCTTCGACGTGTCGGTGTGGGAATGCTTCTGGCCGCTGGCCCAGGGCTGCACGCTGGTGCTGGCCGGCCCCGGCGAGCACCGCGACCCGCAGCGCATCGCCGAACTGGTGCAGCAGCATGGCGTGACCACGCTGCACTTCGTGCCGCCGCTGTTGCAGGTGTTCGTGCAGGAGCCCCTGGCGGCCGCCTGTACCAGCCTGCGCCGGGTGTTCTCCGGCGGCGAGGCGTTGCCGGCGGCGCTGCGCGACCGTGTGCTGCAGGTACTGCCGCACGTGGCACTGCACAACCGCTATGGGCCGACCGAAACCGCGATCAACGTCACCCACTGGCACTGCCGCCGTGAAGACGGCCTGCGCTCGCCCATCGGCCGGCCCCTGGCCAACGTGCAGTGCCAGGTGCTCGATGAGGAGCTGGCGCTTTCGCCTGTGGGGGTGCCCGGTGAGCTGTGCCTGGGCGGTGCGGGCCTGGCCCGTGGCTACCTGGGCCGGCCGGGCCTCACCGCCGAACGCTTCGTGCCCGGCGCCGACGGCCAGCGCCTGTACCGCAGCGGCGACCGTGCGCGTTGGCTGACCGACCTGGGGGCACTGGAATACCTGGGCCGCATCGACCAGCAGGTCAAACTGCGCGGTTTTCGTGTAGAGCCCGAAGAGGTGCAGGCCTGCCTGCTGGCCCAGCCGGGCGTGGAGCAGGCCGTGGTGCTGGTACGCGACACGGCGGCCGGCCCGCAACTGGTCGGCTACTACACCCACGCGCACGACTGCGGCGAAGCATTGCTGAGCGCACTGGCGGCGCAATTGCCGCCCTACATGGTGCCCGCGCAACTGGTGCACCTGGCGCAGATGCCGCTGGGCCCCAGCGGCAAGCTCGACCGCAAGGCGCTGCCCGAGCCGAGCTGGCAGCAGCGCGTGCATGTTGCCCCGGTCACGCCGCTGCAACAGCAGATCGCCGCCATCTGGTGCGATGTGCTGGGCCTGGCGCGGGTCGGCCTGGACGATGACTTCTTCGCCCTCGGCGGGCACTCGCTGCTGGCCACCCAGATCATCGCCCGCACGCGCCAGGCCTGCGACGTCGAACTGCCACTGCGCACCCTGTTCGAAGCCAGCGCGCTGGGCGCCTTCGCCGCGCGCATCGAGGCCCTGCAACTGGCCGGGCAGCACAACCTGCAAGGCGAAATAACGCGCATCGACCGCAGCCAGCCGGTGCCGCTGTCGTACTCGCAGCAGCGCATGTGGTTCCTCTGGCAGATGGAGCCGGACAGCCCGGCCTACAACGTCGGCGGCATGGCACGCCTGCGCGGGGTGCTGGACGTCAGCCGCTTCGAACAGGCCCTGCAGGCGCTGATCGTGCGCCACGAGACCTTGCGCACCACCTTCCCGAGCATCGATGGCGTACCGTACCAGGCCGTTTCGCCCGACACCGGGCTGGTGATGAACTGGCTGGATTTTTCGGCCCACGACCAGGTGCAGCGCCAGCAGCGCCTGCAGGCTCTGGCCGACGAGCAGGCGCACCAGCCGTTCGACCTGGAGACCGGGCCGCTGCTGCGTGCCTGCCTGGTCAAGGCCGGCGAGCAGGAGCACTACTTCGTGCTCACCCTGCACCACATCGTCACCGAAGGCTGGGCCATGGACATCTTTGCCCGCGAGCTGGGCGAGCTGTACGAAGCGTTTCTCGACGACCGCGATTCGCCGCTCGAACCGCTGCCGGTGCAGTACCTGGACTACAGCGTGTGGCAGCGCCAGTGGCTGGAGGCCGGCGAGCGCCAGCGCCAGCTGGACTACTGGCGCGCACAGCTGGGCGATGAACACCCGGTGCTGGAATTGCCCGCCGATCGTCCGCGCCCGGCGGTGCAGAGCCACCGCGGCGAGCTGTACCGCTTCGACCTGAGCGATGAGCTGGCCGCCAGGGTGCGCGCCTTCAATGCCGAGCATGGCCTGACCCTGTTCATGACCATGACCGCCACCCTGGCGCTGCTGCTGTACCGCTACAGCGGGCAGACCGACCTGCGCATCGGCGCACCGGTGGCCAACCGCATCCGCCCGGAAAGCGAGGGGCTGATCGGCGCCTTCCTCAACACCCAGGTGCTGCGTTGCCAGCTGGACGGGCAGATGCGCGTGGCCGACCTGATCGAGCAGGTGCGCCAGACCGTGATCGACGGCCAGTCGCACCAGGACCTGCCGTTCGATCACCTGGTCGAAGCCTTGCAGCCACCGCGCAGCGCCGCCTACAACCCGCTGTTCCAGGTGATGTGCAACGTGCAGCGCTGGGAATTCCAGCAGAGCCGCCAACTGGCCGGCATGCAGGTGGAGTACCTGGTCAACGATGCCCGGGCGACCAAGTTCGACCTCAACCTGGAAGTCACCGACCTCGACCGTCGCCTGGGCTGCTGCCTGACCTACAGTTGCGACCTGTTCGACGCGCCCCGCATCGCGCGCATGGCGGCGCACTGGCAGCGGTTGCTCGACGCCTTGCTGGCCGACCCGCAGCAACGCCTGTGCGAACTGCCGCTGCTGGGCCAGGGCGAGCGCCAGGCCCTGTTCGACAACCTGGCCGGCGACCCCGCAGCGCCGGGCCTGAACCGCACCGTGCATGACCTGTTCAGTGCACAGGCCCAGCGCACCCCGGATGCACTGGCACTGACCTTTGCCGGCGAACACCTGAGCTACGCCCAGCTCGATGCCCGGGCCAACCGCCTGGCGCGGGTGCTGCGCGAACGTGGCGTGGGCCCGCAGGTGCGGGTGGGCCTGGCGCTGGAGCGTTCGGCGCAGTTGGTGATCGGCCTGCTGGCGATTCTCAAGGCCGGCGGTGCCTACGTGCCGCTGGACCCGGAATACCCCCTCGAACGCCTGCAGTACATGATCCAGGACAGCGGCATCGGCCTGCTGCTGGGCCAGCGCGCGCTGTTCGACAGGCTGGGCGAGCTGCCGCCCGGCATGGCCCGCTGGTGCCTGGACGACGACGCGGCGGCGCTGCACGGCTACAGCGCCGAGGCCTTGCCGTCACTCAGCCTGCCGGGCCATCAGGCCTACCTGATCTACACCTCCGGCTCCACCGGCAAGCCCAAGGGCGTGGTGGTCAGCCATGGCGAGATCGCCATGCACTGCCTGGCGGTGATCGAGGCGTTCGGCATGCGCAGCGACGACTGCGAGCTGCACTTCTATTCGATCAACTTCGACGCGGCCACCGAGCGCCTGCTGGTGCCATTGCTCAGCGGCGCACGGGTGGTGCTGCGCGCCCAGGGGCAGTGGGGCGCCGAGGAAATCTGCACGCTGATCCGCCAGCAGCAGGTCAGCGTGCTGGGCTTCACGCCGAGCTACGGCAGCCAGCTGGCGCAATGGCTGGCCAGCCGCGACGAACAGCTGCCGGTGCGCCTGTGCATCACCGGCGGCGAAGCCCTGACCGGCGAGCACCTGCAACGCATTCGCGAGGCGTTCAAGCCGGCGCAGTTCTTCAATGCCTACGGCCCCACCGAAACCGTGGTGATGCCGCTGGCCTGCCTGGCACCACCGGCCCTTGAAGCGGGCGTCGGCAGCGTGCCGATCGGCCGGGTGATCGGCGCCCGCGTGGCGTACATCCTCGATGCCGACCTGGCGCTGCTGCCGCAGGGCGCCATTGGCGAGTTGTACATCGGTGGCGCAGGCCTGGGCCAGGGCTACCATGATCGACCTGGGCTGAGCGCCGAACGCTTCGTCGCCGACCCGTTCAGCCAGCGGGGCGGGCGCCTGTACCGCACCGGCGACCTGGTGCGCCAGCGCGCCGACGGGCTGCTGGAGTACATGGGGCGTATCGACCATCAGGTGAAGATCCGCGGCTTCCGTATCGAACTGGGTGAGATCGAAAGCCGCCTGCTGGAACATGCCGACGTGCGCGAGGCCGTGGTGCTGGCGCTGGACATGCCCGGCGGCAAGCAACTGGCTGCCTACCTGGTGTGCGAGCAGGCACAGGCCGGCGCCGAACAGCAGGCGGCGCTGCGCGACAGCCTCAAGGCACAACTGCGGGTGAACCTGCCCGACTACATGGTGCCCGCCCACCTGGTGCTGCTGGATCAGATGCCGCTGACCGGCAACGGCAAGCTCGACCGTCACGCGTTGCCGCTGCCGGACAGGGAGCAGGGCCGCGAGCACTACGAGGCGCCACGCAGCGAGGTGGAGCAGCAACTGGCCGCGATCTGGCGCGATGTGCTCAACGTCGAGCGCGTGGGCCTGCAGGACAACTTCTTCGAACTGGGCGGCGACTCGATCCTGTCGATCCAGGTGGTCAGCCGCGCCCGCCAGCTGGGCCTGCACTTCAGCGCCCGCGACCTGTTCCAGCAGCAGACCGTGCAGACCCTGGCCACGGTGGTCAGCCGCAGCCAGGTCACGCTGATCGAACAGGGCCCGCTCAGCGGCGCTGCAGCGCTCACGCCGATTCAGCACTGGTTCTTCGACAGCGACGTGGTGCAACCGCAGCACTGGAACCAGGCCGTGCTGCTGCAACCGGCCGAGCGTCTTGCCGGCAAGGCGCTGGAGCAGGCCTTGCACGCGCTGGTGGCGCATCACGATGCGCTGCGCCTGCGCTTCAGTGAAGGCCACGCCAGCTATGCCCATACCGACGCGCGCGAGTTGCTGTGGCAGGCCTCGGTGGCCGATCTGCAGGATTGCCAGGCCCTGTACAGCGATGTGCAGCGCAGCCTCGACCTCGCCGACGGCCCACTGCTGCGTGCGCTGCTGGTGGAGGACGGGCAGGGCGCCCAGCGCCTGCTGCTGGCGATCCATCACCTGGTGGTGGATGGCGTGTCGTGGCGCGTGCTGCTCGAAGACCTGCAGGCGCTGTACCGTGGCCAGCCGCTGGCAGCCAAGACCAGCGCGATGAGCCACTGGGCCGCACGCCTGGCCACCTATGCCGGCAGCGACTCGCTGCGTGACGAGCAGCACTGGTGGCAGGCGCAGCTCAGTGCCGCCACCCGCGAGCTGCCGTGCGACCACCCCCAGGGTGCCAACCTGCACCGCCAGGCGCACACCGTCAGCGTGCAACTGAGCCAGGGGCAGACGCGCCAGTTGCTGCAGCAGGCCCCCGCGGCCTACCGCACCCAGGTCAACGACCTGTTGCTGACCTCGCTGGCCCGGGTGCTGTGCCGCTGGAGCGGCGATACCTCGGTGCTGGTGCAGCTCGAAGGGCATGGCCGCGAGACCCTGTTCGACGAGATCGACCTGAGCCGCAGCGTCGGCTGGTTCACCAGCGCCTACCCGCTGCGCCTGAGCCCGCTGAACATCGAGGAGGCCGCCGGGCAGGCGGCCTCGATCAAGGCGATCAAGGAGCAACTGCGCAGCGTGCCGCACAAGGGCCTGGGGTATGGGGTACTGCGCTACCTGGCCGATGACGCCACCCGCGAAGCCATGGCCGCGCTGCCCCAGGCGCGCATCACCTTCAACTACCTGGGCCAGTTCGACCAGCAGTTCGGCAGTGCGGCGCTGTATCAGCCGGTGGACGAACCCGCGGGCCTGGCCCACGACCTCGACGCACCGCTGCCCAACTGGCTGAGCGTCGACGGCCAGGTGTACGGCGGCCAGTTGCAGCTGCGCTGGACCTTCAGCCGCGAGCGCTTCGACACCCAGACCATCGAAGAGCTGGCCCGCGCCTACCTCGGCGAGCTGGCGAGCCTGATCGTCCATTGCCTGGATGACGCCAACGGCAGCTTCACGCCGTCGGACTTCCCGCTGGCGCGCCTGACCCAGGCACAGATCGACAGCCTGCCGGTGCCCGCCGCGCAGATCGAGGACGTGTACCCGCTGACCCCGATGCAGGAGGGCATGCTGCTGCACACCCTGCTCGAACCGGGCACCGGCATCTACTACATGCAGGACCGCTACCGCATCAACAGCGAGATCGACCCGCAGCGCTTCGCCCAGGCCTGGCAGGCGGTGGTGGCGCGGCACGAAGCCCTGCGCGCCTCGTTCTGCTGGAATGCCGGCGAAGGCATGCTGCAGATCATCCACAAGCCCGGCACCACGCCCATCGACTATCAGGACTGGAGCGCCGACCCGCAGGCCGATCACGAAGCACGCCTGCAGGCCCTGCACAAGCAGGAGCGCGAGGCCGGTTTCGAGCTGTTGCAGCAGGCGCCGTTCCACCTGCGCCTGATCCGCGTGGGCCAGGCGCAGTACTGGTTCATGATGAGCAACCACCACATCCTCATCGATGCCTGGTGCCGCTCGCTGCTGATGAACGACTTCTTCGAGATCTACCTGGCCCTGGGCGAGGGCCGTGAGGCGCAGCTGGCGACGCCGCCGCGCTACCGCGACTACATCGGCTGGCTGCAGCACCAGAGCCTGGACGAGGCGCGCCAGTGGTGGCGGCAGAACCTGCAGGGCTTCGAGCGCACCACCTACCTTCCAAGCGACCGCCCGCTGCTGCGCGAGCACGCGGGCGATCACGGCGGCATGCAGGTGGGCGACTGCTACACGCGCCTGGCGGTGGAGGACGGGGTACGCCTGCGCGAGCTGGCCCAGGCCCATCAGCTGACCGTCAACACCTTCGCCCAGGCGGCCTGGGCGCTGGTGCTCAGCCGCTTCAGCGGCGAGCGTGACGTGGTGTTCGGCGTGACCGTGGCCGGGCGCCCGGTCAGCCTGCCGCAGATGCAGCACACCGTGGGCCTGTTCATCAACAGCATCGCACTGCGTGTCACCCTGCCGGCCCCCGGCGAGCGGTGTTCGGTGCGCCAGTGGCTGCAGGGCCTGCTGGAACGCAACATGGAGGTGCGCGAGTACGAGTACCTGCCGCTGGTCAACATCCAGGAATGCAGCGAACTGCCCAAGGGCCAGCCGCTGTTCGACAGCCTGTTCGTGTTCGAGAACGCCCCGGTCGAGGTGGCGGTGCTGGACCGCGCCCAGAGCCTGAATGCCACCTCCGACTCGGGCCGCACCCACACCAACTTCCCCCTCACGGCGGTGTGCTACCCCGGCGACGATCTGGGCCTGCACCTGTCGTTCGACCAGCGCTACTTCGACCGCGCCACCGTCGAACGCCTGCTGGGCGAATTCAAGCGCCTGCTGCTGGCGCTGATGGAGGGCTTGCACGGCGATGTGGCGCAGCTGGCACTGCTGGGCGAGCAGGAACAGCGCTTCCTGCTGCAGGACTGCAACCGCAGCGAGCATGCCTATCCGCTGCAGCAGAGCTACGCGGCGTTGTTCGAGGCGAGGGTGGCGGCGCATCCCGATCGGGTGGTCGCACGCTGCCTCGAACAGCAGTGCAGCTACGCCGAGCTGAACTGCCAGGCCAACCGCCTCGGGCATGCCCTGGTGGCGGCCGGGGTGCAGGTCGACCAGCCGGTGGCACTGCTGGCCGAGCGCGGGCTGGCGCTGCTGGGCATGATCGTCGGCAGCTTCAAGGCCGGCGCCGGCTACCTGCCGCTGGACCCGGGCCTGCCCGGCGCGCGTCTGCAACGCATCGTCGAGCTCAGCCGCACCCCGGTGATCGTCTGCACCCGGGCCTGCCTGGCCCAGGCACAGGCCCTGCTCGACGAACTGGGGTGTGCCGGGCGGCCGCGCCTGCTGGTGTGGGAGGACATTCAGGCCGGCGACGGCAGCGAAGCCAACCCGGGCATCTACAGCGCGCCGGAGAACCTCGCCTACGTGATCTACACCTCCGGCTCCACCGGCCTGCCCAAGGGCGTGATGGTCGAGCAGCGCGGCATGCTCAACAACCAGCTGAGCAAGGTGCCGTACCTGCAACTGGGCGAGGCGGACGTGATCGCGCAGACCGCCTCGCAGAGCTTCGATATCTCGGTGTGGCAGTTCCTTGCCGCGCCGCTGTTCGGCGCGCAGGTGGCGATCGTGCCCAATGCCATCGCGCACGATCCGCAAGGGTTGCTGGAGCATGTGCAGGCCGCCGGCATCACGGTGCTCGAAAGCGTGCCGTCGCTGATCCAGGGCATGCTGGGCAACGAGCGCCAGCACCTGAGCGGCCTGCGCTGGATGCTGCCCACCGGCGAGGCGATGCCGCCGGAGCTGGCCTGGCAGTGGCTGGAGCGCTACCCGCAGGTCGGCCTGGTGAATGCCTACGGCCCGGCCGAGTGCTCCGATGACGTGGCGTTCTTCCGCGTCGATGCGGCCTCCACCCAGGGCAGCTACCTGCCGATCGGCACGCCGACCGACAACAACCGCCTGTACCTGTTCGGTGAAGATCACGAGCTGGTGCCGCTGGGCGCGGTGGGCGAGCTGTGCGTGGCCGGCACCGGGGTAGGGCGCGGCTACGTGGGCGACCCGCTGCGCACGGCCCAGGCGTTCATCCCGCACCCGTTCGGCGCCCCGGGCGAGCGCCTGTACCGCACCGGCGACCTGGCACGCCGGCGTGCCGACGGGGTGCTGGAGTACGTGGGGCGCATCGATCACCAGGTGAAGATTCGCGGCTACCGCATCGAACTGGGCGAAATCGAGGCACGCCTGCATGAACAGGTCCAGGTGCGTGACGCGGCGGTGGGCGTGCAGGAGGGTGCCAACGGCAAGCACCTGGTCGGCTACCTGGTGGCGGCCGACAGCCGTGCCGACACGGCGCCATTGCTGGAACAGGTTCGCCAGCGCCTGCGCGCCGAACTGCCGGAGTACATGGTGCCGCTGCACTGGGCGTGGCTGGCCGAGTTGCCGCGCAACGCCAACGGCAAGCTCGACCGCAAGGCGCTGCCGGCCATCGAGTTCGGCCAGCAGCACAGCCAGGCCTACCTGGCGCCGCGCAGCGAACTGGAGCAGCAACTGGCTGACATCTGGGCCGATGTGCTCAAGGTCGAGCGGGTGGGGGTGCGCGACAACTTCTTCGAGTTGGGCGGGCATTCGCTGCTGGCCACCCAGATTGCTTCGCGGGTGCAGAAGGTGCTGCAACTGAACGTGCCGCTGCGGGCCATGTTCGAATGCAGCAGCGTGGAGGAACTGGCGATCTATGTGGAGGGCCTCGAGGCCACGGTGCTGAGCGACGACAAGGTCGACCGGCTGAGTGACCTGATGGCTTCGCTGGAGGCGTTGTAGGCAGCCGAGCGGGGCATTTTGGTTTAGCATCCATGCTTCGCTCATGCGCGCCAGCCTTCGGGCTGGCGCGCTGCTGTTCATCTGCACACGGTCGGTATCGATGCGCCTTTTCCCTGCTTTGTTTCGTGGTTGTTCCTGTCTGTCGCTGCTGGCGGCCCTCTTGTTGCTGTGCCTGCCGGGCATCGCCAGCGCCGCCGAGGTCGATGGCGCGCGCATGGGCCTGCTGTGGGGCGTGCCGTTTGCCGGCATCCTGCTGAGCATCGCCTTGCTGCCCATCGTGGCCGCACCGCTGTGGCATCACCATTTCGGCAAGATCACCCTGGGCTGGACGCTGCTGTTCGCGCTGCCGTTCTGCTTTGCCTTCGGCTGGCACGCCAGCCTGGGGCTGGGCGTGCACGTACTGCTGGCCGAGTACCTGCCGTTCATCATCCTGCTGTTTGCGCTGTTCACCATTTCGGGCGGGATCGTGGTGGAGGGCAACCTGCATGGCTCGCCGTGGCTCAACACGCGGTTGCTGGCGCTGGGGGCGGTGCTGGCCTCGGTGATGGGCACCACGGGGGCGGCGATGCTGCTGATCCGCCCGCTGCTGCGTGCCAACGACAACCGCAAGCACACCGCGCACGTGGTGGTGTTCTTCATCTTTCTGGTGGCCAACGTCGGCGGCGGCCTGACCCCGTTGGGCGACCCGCCGTTGTTCCTGGGTTTTCTCAAGGGTGTGAGCTTTGCCTGGACCCTGCAGCACATGGCCTTGCCGGTGGTGCTGCTGGCGGTGCCGTTGCTGGGCGTGTTCTACCTGATCGACCGCTACTACTATCGCCGCGAAAACGAGATGCTGGCCGAAGACCCGACGCCGGATGCGCCGTTGCGCCTGCTGGGCAAGCGCAACTTCCTGCTGTTGGCGGGCGTGGTGCTGGCGGTATTGATGTCGGGCCTCTGGAAACCGGGGATTGGCGTCGAGCTGATGGGCACTCGGGTCGAGGTGCAGAACCTGTTGCGTGACGGCCTGCTGGTGGTACTGGCCTTGCTGTCGTTGTGGTTCACCCCGCGCGGCCTGCGGGTTGCCAACGAGTTCGACTGGGGGCCGATCGTCGAGGTGGCCAAGTTGTTTGCGGGCATCTTTCTCACCATTGCCCCGGTGATTGCGATATTGCGGGCCGGCAGTGACGGCCAGTTGGCGTGGTTGGTGGCGAGCGTGAGTGGTGCGCAGGGCGAGCCGATCGACAGCATGTACTTCTGGTTGAGCGGGACCTTGTCGAGCTTCCTGGACAATGCGCCGACCTATTTGCTGTTCTTCAACATGGCGGCTGGGGATGCGCAGGTGTTGATGGAGCGCATGCCGCAGACCTTGCTGGCGATCTCCATGGGCTCGGTGTTCATGGGGGCGATGACCTACATTGGCAACGCGCCGAACTTCATGGTCAAGGCGATAGCCGAGCAGCGCGGGGTGAAGATGCCGAGCTTCTTCGGGTACATGGCGTGGTCGTGTGCGGTGCTGTTGCCGTTGCTGGTGGTGTTGACGCTGGTGATGCTGTAAAGCCACCCCAACCCCCAACCCCCAACCCCCAAAGGCCATGATGGCCCTACTGCGATCTTCGGCCGAACAAACAAGGCTGACAACACCGATCCTGCAGGCCATGGCACGTTGCAGCAAATGTGGGAGCGGGCTTGACCCGCGATGCGCCGCGCGGGCGGCGCTCGATCCTGAGGGCGCTGCAAAGGTGTCGACTGGCCTATGATGGCCCTACTGCGATCTTCGGCCGAACAAACAAGGCTGACAACACCGATCCTGCAGGCCATGGCCTGTGGGATTTGCATCGCCAGCCCTGGTGCCCGGCTTCAGATTTTTGTCGTCCCAACAACCTCAGCGCTTGCCCAGTATCTTCCCCAACATCTCTGGCCGCGGCGCACCCTGCTGGGTCTGCAACTGCCCCTTGTCATCCAGGTAGAAGATCGCCGGCGTAGCCGACAACCCCAGCTCCTCCATCAGCGCCAGGTTCGCATCCAGCTTGGCCTGCACCTGCGCCGGAATCTTCGCCAGCGGCTTGAGCGTGCTGGCCTTGCCCGCGCTTTCATGGGCCTGCAAGGCCTTCTGCGGGTCGGCGCTGGCCAGCAACGCGGCCGACTTGGCCGGGCTGTCGGCGCGGATGATGCCGACCATGATGTGGCGCAACTGCACCTTGCCCGAGTCCACCCACGGCCGTGCCTGCTGCCAGAACATGTTGCAGTACGGGCAGTTGGGGTCGCTGAACAGGTACACCACCCGCGGTGCATCGGCCTTGCCATCGGCAATCCACGCGGTCTTGTCGAGCTTGGCCCACACCTGCTTGGCCATGGGCGCATACACCAGCTTCTCCAGCGGCGCCTCGCTCAGGTCCTGGCCCTGTTCGTCGAACAGGCTGCCAACCAGCACGTGCTTGCCGTCCGGGGTCAGGTACAGGGCCACGCCACGGTTCTGGAACTGCGCGGCATAACCTTTCAGGCCATTGGGCGCATCGAAGCTGCCGGTGACCTTGGCGCCCTTGGCCTCGATCTGCTGCACGGCCTTGGGCAATTCTTCGGCGACGGCCAGTTGGGTGGCGAACATGCCCAGGGCGAGGGTAATGGCGGAAACTTTCATGGTGTCGTCCTTGCTGGAACGGTGGGAGCGAGCGCGGTATCGCGGTCGAAGGATTCGAGGGCATGGCGCAGGCTGGCACGGGACAGCTCCCCCAGGTGGCTGCCCACCAGGCGCCCCTCGGCGTCGTAGAACAGGGTGGTTGGCAGCGCCATGGAGCCGACCTGCTGGGCCAGCTGGCCACCGGTATCGAACAGTACATGGGACAGGTTCAGGCCGGTGGTGGCCAGGAAGTTGGTGACGATCTGCGGGGTTTCGCCCTGGTTGACGAACAGGAAGGTCACGTCCGGATAATCATGCTGGGCCTGTTGCAGCACCGGCATCTCGCGCCGGCACGGCGGGCACCAGGTGGCCCACAGGTTGATCACCAACGGCCGGCCGCGGTGGCTGTGTAGCGCCACCGAATGGCCCTGGGCATCGCGCAGGGCCAGGTCCGGCAGTTGCGTGCCCTGCTCGTAGAGGTGGCTGGCCCAGCTGGCCAGCAACCAGAACAGCGCGCCGCTGAACAGGCCCCAGCCCAGTGGCCGGCGCAGGCTCGCCTGGCGCCAGGAGTACCAGGCCGCCCCCAGCAGCACCGCCACCAGGCCGGCCCAGGGCAAAAAGCCGCCATCGCGGATGTCGATGATCTGCACCGGGTCTTCGGCATACATCGACCAGTAGCGCGCCACGAACCCCAGCCGGGCGCACAGCAGGCCAAGCAGGAACAGGCGAAACAGTGCGGCCTCGGGGTTGTCGCCGCCGCGCCTGGCCACCCGCCAGCCCACCAGCGTGGCCAGGCCCAGGGCGCAGAGCAGCAGCAGGTGGTCGAGGGCGATGGTCAGGGGGCCCAGGTTAACGGTCAGCATCAGCCTTGGCTCCGGGTGTCGGTCCAGTGTTGCAGGAAGGTGGCGGCGTTGACTTCACCGGTGATGCGCCTGGCCCGGCGCTCGTCGCCCTCGGGGCCGATCCACAGCATGCTCGGCGGGCCGGGCACCTGGTAGCGCTGCAGCAGCTGCTGGCTGGCCGGGGCATCGGCGGTCACGTCCAGGCGTACCAGGCGCACGCCTTCCAGCGCGGCGAGCACGTCGGGGCGGGCGAACACCTGTTTTTCCATGACTTTGCACGACACGCACCAGTCGGCGTAGTAATCCAGGAACACCCACTGCCCCTGGGCCTTGGCGGCGTCCAGCTGCGCCTGCAGCTCGGCCGGGGTGCGCACCGTGGTGAAGGCGTCGGCGTGGGGCGCAGCCACGGCATTGCCGGTGCCACCGGCATAGGGTTGCAGGGGCTGCAGCAGGTTGCTCGCGCCACCGGCCGCGCCCACCACCAGCAAGACGCCCCACAGGCCCGCCAGCAGCACGGCCGGTTGCAGGGCGAGCAGGGTGTGGACCGCGGACCAGGCGCCCCAGGCCAGCGCAATCAGCCAGGCCCCGCACAGGCCCAGCCACAGCGCAGGGTCGAGCACCGCGCGCAGGGTGTACAGCGCCATGCCCAGGAACACGAAGCCGAACACCGCCTTGACCCGGTTCATCCAGGCCCCCGGACGTGGCAGGTAGCGGTTGCCCACGGTCACCAGCAGCAACAGCGGCAGGCCCATGCCCAGCCCCAGGCTGAACAGCACCAGCGCGCCATGCACGGCATTGCCGCTCTGCGCGATGTACAGCAGCGCGCCGGCCAGCGGGGCGGTCATGCACGGCCCCATCAGCAGGCCCGACAAGGCCCCCAGCAGTACCGCGCCATACAGATTGCCGCCACGGGTGTTGCGGCCTGCGCGCTCCAGGCGGTCGCGCACGAAGGTGGGCAGCTGCAGCTCGAAGGCGCCGAACATCGGCAGGGCCAGCAGCACGAACAGCGCGGCCAGGCTGCCCAGCAGCCAAGGCTGCTGCAGCCATGCCTGCAGGCTGGCGCCAAGCAGTGCGGCAACCACGCCCAGGGCGGCATACACCAGCGCCATGCTCAGTACGTAGGCGCCTGCCAGCACCAGCCCGCGGCGGGTGCTGGCGCCGTTGCCCATCACCAGCCCGGCCAGGATCGGCAGCATCGGCAACGAACAGGGGGTAAAGGCCAGCAGCAGTCCCAGGCCGAAGAAGGCCAGCAGGCTCCAGGCCAGCGGGTGTTCGCCGAGGCTGCCGGCCAGGGCCTGGTCGCTGGCCTGTTCGGCGCCTGCGGCCTGCCCGCCCAGGTCGACCGGGCTGGTTTGGGGCGGGTAGCACAGCCCCGCGTCGGCACAGCCCTGCCAGCCCATGCGCAACTGGCCGGTGGCGTTGGCCGGTATCAGCAGCTCGAGTTCGCCGCGGTACACCTGGGTTTCGCCGAAGTACTCGTCGCTGTGGGGCAGGGCCGGCGGCAGTGGTGGTACCGCCTCGGGGGCCAGGCCATCGAACTTCAGACGCTTCTGGTACAGGTAGTAGCCGTCGCTGATCTGCCAGTGCAGGCGCATCTGCCCCGAGGGCAGGCGCTCGCTGCTGAACACGAAGGCCTTTTCCACGGGCAGGAATTCGCTCTGGGCAAAAGGGTTGTTGAAGGGCTGGGCCTGGCTCAGCGAACTGAACAGCCACAGCAGGGCTAGAAGAAATACGCGCATGTCGACGCCTTGGCAGTGCGATAAGCCCGCAAGACTGACCGGCATGGATTAACCCAGGGTTAACCGATGGGCAGCCGTCGCCTCGCAGGCGACGTGTGCGCCTGGGCGCGGCATAATCCCCGGTTAATCCGCCTGTGGCCCACTGGGCCTTTCTGCCAACGACCGAGCCCGCCCCATGCACGTACTGCTCTGTGAAGACGATGACCTGATCGCCAGCGGCATCATTGCCGGCCTGAGTGCCCAGGGCCTGACCGTCGACCGCGTGGCCAGCGCCAGTGCGGCGCGGGCGATGCTGCAGGCCGCGCATTTCGACGTGATGGTGCTGGACCTGGGGCTGCCCGACGAAGACGGCCTCAAGCTGCTGCAACGCCTGCGCCAGCAGGGCCACAGCCTGCCGGTGCTGATCCTGACCGCGCGCGATGCGGTCACCGACCGGGTCGACGGGCTGCAGGCCGGCGCCGACGACTACCTGCTCAAACCCTTCGATCTGCGCGAGCTGGCCGCGCGCCTGCACACCCTGCTGCGCCGCGTGGCCGGGCGCTGTGTCAACGTCATCGAACACGGCCCGCTGAGCTTCGACCCCTCCAGCTGCGAAGCGCACCTGGCCGGTCAGCCGGTGGACCTGTCGCGCCGCGAACAGGCGCTGCTCCAGGCCCTGCTGCAGAACCGCGGCCGGGTGCTGTCCAGCGAGCAGCTCAAGGACAGCGTCTACGGCTTTGGCGACGAGGTCGAAAGCAATGCCCTGAACGTGCACATCCATCACCTGCGCCGCAAGCTGGGCAACGGCATCGTCGAGACCGTGCGCGGCCTGGGTTATCGCCTGGGGCCGGCCCAGGTGCCGCAGGCGTTGCAACGATGAGCCTGCGCCTGCGCCTGAGCCTGATTCTGGGCACTGCCTTCATCCTGATCTGGGCCCTGGCCGCGACGTGGATGCTGTGCGACCTGCGTCAGCAGATGATGTTCTCTCTCGACCAGCGCCTGGTGGCGTCGGCGCGCATGGTCGCCGGGCTGATCGACCAGTTGCCGCAGCCGCTGACCAGCAAGGGTGAGGGCACGCGCCTGAGCACCGACCAGTTCAGCATCCCCGATGGCATGGCCTGCCAGGTCAGCTCGCTGCGCGGCGAGATCCTGGCGCGCAGCCACAACCATGCCGACCAGACCCTCGACGATCAGCGCAGCGGCTTTCACGACCAGATGATCGATGGCGCACTGTGGCGCAGCTTCACCTATGCACGCGGCGACGTGCGCATCACCACTGCCGACCGGCACCTGGAGCGCGAGGCGCTGAACCGCTCGATCCTGCTGGCGGCCTCGGCCCCTGTGCTGGTGGCGTTGCTGGGCAGCCTCGGGCTGCTGTGGCTGGGGGTGGGCAAGGGCCTGGCGCCGCTCAACCGCATGCGCGACGCACTGCGCAGGCGCAGCCCCGATTCGCTGGAGCCGTTGCAGGTGCGTGCCCTGCCCAGCGAATTGCAGCCGTTGCTCGAAACCCAGAACCAGCTGTTCCAGCGCATCGGCCAGACCATCGAGCGCGAACGGCGCCTGACCGGCGATGCCGCGCATGAACTGCGCAGCCCGCTGACGGCGATCAAGACCCACCTGCAAGTGGCCCGCATGACCGATGGCAAGGTGCGCGAGCAGGCCCTGGAGCATGCCGAGCAGGGCGCCGATCGCCTGCACCGTACCCTGGAGCAGCTGCTGTTGCTGGCGCGGGTGGAGGGCAGCCTGTCGTTCGATGATGGCGTGCAGTACAGCGCCGAGCAGATCGCCCGCCAGGCCATCCAGGATGCGGGCCTGGGCGACAACCGGCGCATCGTGCTGCAGGTTGCGGCGCCGGCGGCCCAGGTGTTTCCCGACATGCCCGCGGCGCTGGCGGTGGCGGCCTTGCGCAACCTGCTGGACAACGCCCTGCGCCACAGCGCCGCCGATGCGCCGGTGGAGCTGCATGTTCAGGTCGAGGCGAACACCGTGGGCTTTCTGGTACGCGACCATGGGCCGGGCATCGATGCACAGAACCTGCAGCATGTGACCCAGCGTTTCTGGCGCAATGGCCATAGCGAAGGCTGTGGCCTGGGCCTGGCGATCGTGCAGGCGATCGTGCAGCGCTGCGCCTGCTCGCTGACGTTCGACAGCCACGCCGACGGCTTGCGCGTGTTGCTGCAGATGCCGTTGCGTGCACATCAAATGTAACCCCGCCGGCCTCGTCAGGCGCCGGTCGCCCCCGTAAGGTGTGGACCGCACAGCACCAGGGAGTACTCATGGACGAACGGATTCGCATTGCCAGGGCCCGGCCGGCCGAGGCCGCCCTGATCGAGCGGCTGATGCAGCAGAGCATCGCCACCGCAGCCGACCAGGATCATCACGGCGACCTGCAGGTGATCGACGCCTGGTCGCGCAGCAAGCAGCGTGCGCAGATCACCGACTGGCTGGGCGACCCGGCCCTGTACCTGAACCTGGGGCGCTGGCAGGGTCGCCCGGTGGCTACCGCGCTGGCCTTGCGCAGCGGCGAGATCTGCCAGTGCTTCGTGCAGCGCGACCACACCGGGCGTGGCATCGGTCGGGCACTGGTGCTGGACCTGGAGCACGCCTTGCGCCGCTGGGGCTGTACCCATGCATCGCTGTACAGCACCGCCTCGGCCCAGGATTTTTTCGCACGCCTGGGTTATTCGCCCAGCGGTGATGCGCTGGGATTTCATGGCCTGCACCTGCAACTGATGCACAAAACCTTCTAGAAGACCGCCCCGCGCGCTAAATCCGCAGGGCGTTGGTGCGTCTTTCAAGCGAGTACACATCCCGACACAACGCTGGCCATCGGCGCGTGGCGGGACCATCCGCTTGCTTGCGAGGGTTACTTCCGATGTCAGTCGCTACCTGCCTTGCCCAGGCACAGCCGGCTTCTTCAGCCGACGAGCCTGGCGAAACGCTTTATCACTTCGAAGATTCGCCACTGCTGACGCGACAGAAGCAGCAGGAGTCCAATGCACGCAGTTACCCGCGGCGCATTCCGCTGGCGCTCAAGCGTGCCCAGGGGCTTTACGTCGAAGACGTCGAGGGCCGCCAGTTCATCGACTGCCTGGCCGGCGCCGGCACCCTGGCCCTGGGCCACAACCACCCGGTGGTGATCGAGGCGATCCAGCAGGTGCTGGCAGACGGCCTGCCGCTGCATACCCTGGACCTGACCACGCCGGTCAAGGACCAGTTCGTGCAGGACCTGTTCGGCCTGCTGCCACCGGCCTTCAGCGCCCAGGCCCGGATCCAGTTCTGCGGGCCGACCGGCACCGATGCGGTGGAGGCCGCGCTCAAGCTGGTACGCACTGCCACCGGGCGCAGCACGGTGCTGTCGTTCCAGGGCGGCTACCACGGCATGAGCCTGGGCGCGCTGAGCCTGATGGGCAGCCTGGGGCCGAAGAAACCGATGGGCGCGCTGCTGGGCAACGGCGTTCAGTTCCTGCCATACCCCTACGACTACCGCTGCCCGTTCGGGCTGGGCGGCGAGCAGGGCGTGCAGGTCAACCTGCGCTACCTGGAAAACCTGCTGAGCGACCCCGAAGGCGGCGTGCAGTTGCCGGCGGCGGTGATCGTCGAGGTGGTGCAGGGCGAGGGCGGCATGATCCCGGCCGACCTCGACTGGCTGCGCGGCGTGCGGCGCATCACCGAGCAGGCGGGCGTGGCGCTGATCGTCGACGAGATCCAGAGCGGCTTTGCCCGCACCGGCAGGATGTTCGCCTTCGAGCACGCCGGCATCGTGCCGGACGTGGTGGTGCTGTCCAAGGCCATCGGCGGCAGCCTGCCGCTGGCAGTGGTGGTGTACCGCGACTGGCTCGACACCTGGCTGCCGGGCGCCCACGCCGGCACCTTCCGTGGCAACCAGATGGCCATGGCTGCAGGCTCGGCGGTGATGCGTTATCTCAAGGAACACGACGTGGCTGCCCACGCCGAGGCCATGGGCGCACGGCTGTGCGAGCATCTGGCGGTGCTGCAGCGCGACTTCCCGCACCTGGGCGACATTCGCGGTCGCGGGCTGATGCTCGGCGTCGAGGTGGTGGACCCGCAAGGGGCCGCCGATGCGCTGGGGCATGCGCCGGGGTTCGGCAAGCTGGCCTCGCTGATCCAGAACGAATGCCTCAAGCGCGGGCTGATCATCGAACTGGGTGGGCGCAACGGTTGCGTGGTGCGCTTTCTGCCGCCGCTGATCATTACCGCCGCGCAGGTGGACGACGTGGCCGAGCGCTTCGCCCGCGCCTTGCCGGCGGCCCTGCAGCGTCTGTAAGGCGCGCGGGTGCGATCAGCCCTGGCCGCTGCGCAGGGCCTCGATGTAGCGCATCACCGCGGGCGCCTTCTCGAAACGCCGATGCAGCACGGTGAGGCACGAGGTGGGTTGGCTGTCGGCGATGCGCCGGTAGCTGACCTGCGGCAGGGTGATGTGTTGCAGCACCGACTCGGGCACCAGCGCCACGCCCTGGCCCAGCGAAACCAGGGTGATGACCGCCACCAGGCTACCCGGCTGCGGCCCGAGGCGCGGCACGAAGCCACCCTGGGCGGCGACGGCCAGGGTGCCGGAGATCTGCTCGGGCAAGATGAAGGTTTCGGTGGCCAGGCGTGCGGCCATGATCTGCGGCAGCTCGTTCAACCGCGAGCTGGCCGGCAGGGCCAGGACAAAGCCTTCTTCGTGCAGGTCCATCGCGACCAGTTCGTCGGGCAGGTCCATCGGCGTGCGCACGTAGGCGATATCCAGCACACCGTCACGCACCAGCGCGGGGGACTCGGCCATGGGTTGCTCGCGGATGTTCAGCACCACCCCCGGGTGCGACTGGCTGAAGCGCGTCACCTGCTGCTGGAGCAGCCCCGAAAAGGCCGCCGAGGCCACATAACCCAACTCGATACGCCCCACGTCACCGCGCCCGGCCCGTTGTGCGCCCAGCTGCGCGGCATCGAACTGGCGCACCGCCTGTTCGGCCTCGGGCAGCAGCGCCTCGCCGGCGGCGGTCAGGCACACCTCGCGCTGGCTGCGCTCGAACAGGCGCACACCCAGCTGCCTTTCCATGTCCTGGATCTGCCGGCTCAGGGTCGGCGGGGCGATGCCCAGTTGCTCGGCGGCGCGGGTGAAGTGGCCGAGGCGGGCGACGCTGAGAAAATAGCGGAAATGGCGGATTTCCATGGGGTCTCGTTAGCTGCAGGCTAATGACGCAGGCGATCCTGGCTAACAAGGCCAGGCCGTTGCGGCGGTAATGTGTAGTAACACTACAAGATGCGTGACGTGGCGGCAAAGCCGCTGCGCCGATGAGCATCCGGTGGCTACACCGGCCCCGTCGCGGCAGCCTGCTCGGACACCGCGACACCGGCCCCAGATCGCCTTGCACAGGAGCCTTGCAATGTCCTCCGCCCGTTTCACCCTGTTCACGGCTTCGGCCGTGTGCGCCCTGATCATCCTCGACACCAATATCGTCGCCGTCAGCCTGCCGAGCATCGCCCGCGACCTGTCCGGCTCGTTCGCCGACATCGAATGGGTGGTCAGCGCCTACCTGCTGGCCTTCGCCGCACTGCTGCTGCCCGCCGGCAGCCTGGCCGACCGCTTCGGGCGCCGGCGCATGCTGCAACTGGGCCTGGGCCTGTTCGGCCTCGCCTCGCTGGCCTGCGGCGCGGCGCCCACCCTGGTGTTCCTCGACATCGCACGGGCCGCCAAGGGCGTGGGCGCGGCGTTGCTGCTGACCTCGGCACTGGCTGCCATCGGCCACCGCTTCCACGAGCCCGAGGCGCGCATGCGGGCCTGGGCGTTCTGGGGCGCGTGCATGGGCGCGACCATCACCTTCGCGCCGCTGCTGGGCGGGCTGATCGCCAGCACCCTGGGCTGGCGCTGGATCTTCTACATCAACCTGCCGCTGGTGGCGGTGCTGGCGGTGATGGTGCGGCGCAGTGTCGAGGAGTCCCGCGACAGCGCCGCCGCGCGGCTGGACCCGTTTGGCAGCCTGACCTTCGCCGGCAGCCTGGGCTACCTGATCTGGGCGCTGATCGATGCCAACCAGGTCGGCTGGGGCAGTGCCCAGACCCTTGGGCGCCTGGTGATCGCAGCGTTCCTGTTCGGCCTGTTCATTCTGGTGGAGCGCAATCAGGCGCGGCCGATGATCGACCTGCAACTGATGCGCAGCGCACGCTTCATCGGTGCATTGCTGGGCATGTTCGCCTACGCCGCCTGCGCCCAGGTGATGATGACCCTGCTGCCGCTGTACCTGCAGAACGGCCTGCAACTGTCGGCCCTGGCCGCCGGCGCGGGCATGCTGCCGTTTGCCCTGGCGATGCTGCTGACCCCGCGCCTGGGCATGCGCCTGTCGGCGCGGCTGAGCAGCGCCCAGGTGTTCGCCCTGGGCCTGCTGCTGGTGGGCGCGGGCAACCTGCTGTGCGGCGCGGCGGCCAGCTATGGCGGCTACCTGAGCTTCGCCCTGGCCAGCATCGTGCTGGGCGCCGGGGCCGGTCTGCTCAACGGTGACACGCAGAAGAACATCATGGCCTGCGTGCCGCGCGAGCGCACCGGCATGGCCTCGGGCCTGAGCACTACCACGCGCTTTGGTGCCATCGTGCTGGCCATCGGCATTCTGGGCGGCATCCTGGCGGCGCGCAGCGGGCAGTTGCTGCGCGAGGCGGTGGCAGGGGTGGCGCCTGGGCAACTGGACAAGGTCGGCGACATGGCCACCCGGGTTGCCGCCGGTGACCTGCCGGCAGCGCTGGCTATGGTCGACCCGGCACTGCGCGAAACCCTCGCGCCGCTGGCGCAGCACGCCTTCATCGGCGGCTTCGAGACGGTGCTGCAAAGCGCCGGGGTGGCGGCGCTGGTGTTCGCCGTGGTGGTCGGTGTGCTGCTTGGCAGGCCGCTGCCGGTGCCGCAACCGCTGCCGGCGCGCTGATCGCGCGCACGCGGGCGTTCGGCGCAACTGAAAAGCCCCAGGCGTTGCGCACTGGGGCTTTGTTTTTGCCGACCTTCAGGCCTTCGCGGCGAGTGCCTTGATCACTTCATCGATACTGCCCTGCAGCTCGCTCACCGGGTTTTCGCCGCCGCCCTCCAGCACCAGCAGGCGGCTGCCGGCCTTGGCGACTGCCGCAGCTACCGCCTCGCTCGGCTGGCGGTGGTCGAGCACCAGCGCCACGTCGTTGTCCTTGAGCAGAGCGGTCAGCTGTTGCAGTGCCTCGGGGGTCCACTGGTCTTCGGCGGGTACGCTGTAGGCCACCTGCTCCAGGTTCAGCCCGCCGATCAGGTAACCGAAGCGCTCCGACAGGCTTACCACGCTGAGGTTGTCGACTTCGCCCAGGCGCGCTTCGCTGTCGGCACTGAGCTTGAGCAACTGCTGCTTGAGCGTGGCCAGGTTGGCCTCGATTTTCGGCTTGGCGGCCGGCGCCAGGCGCACCAGGTCGGCGGCGGTCACGTCAGCCATGCGCCCCAGGTTGTTGCTCGACAGCCACGGCTGGCTGTTCAGGCCGTCCTTTGGCGCCCCCGGCTGCACCGCAATGCCGGGCAGGCTGCCATCCACCGGGCGTGCGGCATCCACTTCAACGATGCGGATATTGCTGCGCCGCGCCATCGGGTACAGCGGGTCGTCCGCCCATACCGAGCGCAGGCCGATCACCGCATCGGCGTTCACGGCCAGCTTCTGCAGGGCCGGCGCCCCACGCCCGCTGAAGTAGGCGGTCTGGCGCGAGCCGGGCAGGTTGGCCGCGGCGGCGCGTTGCAGCTTCACCTCGCTGCCGTCGAGCAGCAACTGGCCAAGGCCGTAGGTGATGGGCAGGGACGCCAGTACCTGCACCGGGCGCGCGGCTTCGGCGGCCTGTGCGGCAACACTGAAGGCGCCGCTCAGGGCCAGTACCAGGGTCAGTTGGCGAAATGTCGGCTTCATCCGATGTTTCCTTTCAGGCTGGGCAGGGTGCCACGGGCGATGGCGGCCAGGGCGAAGGCCATGCCGGCGACCAGGATGATCGCGGCGCCCGAAGGCAACGGCAGGTCGAACACGATCGGCAGCAGGATGCCGCTCAGGGTGCTGAGGGTGGCGATCACCACCGAGGTCCAGAAAAACCCCTTGAGCGACTGGCTCAGCAGGCGGGCGGCAGCGGCCGGGATCACCAGCAGTGCGCCCACCAGGATCGCGCCGATGACCTTCACCGCGGCCACGGTGATCAGCGTCACCAGCACCACGAACAGGTAGTCCAGGGTCTTCACTGCCACCCCGCGCACTGCCGCCAGCTGCGGGTTGAAGCTGGCCAGCATGATGCGGTTGTACAGCGGCAGGCTCAGGCCCAGCACCAGCGCGCCGACGATGGCCAGCACCAGCAGGTCGTTGCCGTTGACCGTCAGCACCGAGCCGAACAGCACGTTCTCCAGGATGTGCACGTTGATCTTGCCCGCCAGTATCAGCAGCAGGCTTGCGCCCAGCGCCAGCGACACCGACAGGAACACCCCGATCAGGGTGTCCGGGGCCAGCCCGGTGCGGTTGCGCAGGTAGTTGAGCAGCACGCCGAACAGCAGGCAGTAGCCGAACAGGCTGCCGTAGGGGCCGGTATAGGGTTCGCCGAGCAGGATGCCGATGGCCACCCCGGTCAGGGCCGCGTGGCCCACCGCCTCGGAGAAGAACGCAAAGCGCTTGACCACCACCAGCGTGCCCAGCCCGCCCAGCACCGGCCCGATCAGCAGGCCGGCGAGCAGCGCGTTGACCACGAAGCCATAGGCCAGGGCTTCGGGCAGGTAGCCCGAGGACGCCAGGCCCTGGATCATCAGGCGAAATTCTTCATAGTTCATCAGGCGTGGCTCCCGGTCACCGCAGCGCTGCGCGGGTGGGTGGAAAACAGTTGCAGCAGCGCCTCCGGGCGCAGGGCCTGCTCGGGCGGCGCGTCGAAAAGGATGCGCCGGTTGAGGCCGGTGACGTGGTCGGCCAGGCGTTTCACCGCCTCCAGGTCGTGTTCGATCCACAGCACGGTGGTGCCGCTGGCGCGCCAGTCCAGCAGCAGTTGTTCGAAGATGCGGATGCCGGCTTCATCCAGCGCCGACATCGGTTCGTCCAGCACCAGCAGTTGCGGCGCCGGAATCAGCCCCTGGGCCAGCAGCACGCGCTGGCGCTCGCCGCCGGAGAGGGCGCCCATGCGCCGCTTGCGCTTGTCCTGCATGCCCACGCGCTCCAGCGCCTGGCCGATGCTCGCTGCGTAGTGGCGCGACAGCCCCAGGAACGCCGGGCGGCGCTGGCACATGGCGGCCATGAAGTCGTCCACGGTCATCGGCAGGCCACGGTCGAATTCCAGGGCCTGCGGCACGTAGCCGATGCAACCGGGGGCGCCGGCCCAGTGCAGGTTCAGGCGGCCGTGGTGGGGCATCTGGCCGAGCAGGGTCTTGATCAGCGAACTCTTGCCGCCGCCGTTGGGCCCCACCAGCGCATGCACGCTGCCAGGGCGCACCCTGAAGCTCACCTGGTCGAGGATGGTGGTGCGGCCCAGGGTCAGGCCAACGGCGTCGAACTCCACGCCGGGGCCCTGGCTGGCAAGGGTGATCGGCTCGATGGCGCTCATGCCCCGGCCTCCTGGATCGCGCGCACCACGGTATCGAGGTTGCTGGTCATCTCCTTTTCGTACTTTTCGGCGCTGTAGTCGCCGTAGGAGATGTGCGACAGCGGGTACAGGCGCACGCCGGACTCACGCTGGATGGTGTCCACATAGGTGGACGGGAAGTCGAGCTCCGAGAAGATCACCTTCACGTCCAGGTCGCGCAGCTGGTTGATGGTCTTCTTCAGCTGGCTGGGGCTCGGTTCGATGCCATGGGCGGGCTCGACCACGGCGGTGACTTCCAGGCCGAATTCACGCAGCAGGTAGTCGTAGGCCGCGTGCACGGTGGCCACGCGCAGGTCGGCATTGGGCGCGCTGGTGAGCTTGGCCAGGGCCTCGGCACGCAGCTGGCGCAGGCGCTTGCCATAGGCGCGGGCATTGGCGGTGTAGGCCTTGGCGTTGGCCGGGTCGAGCTTGCCCAGCTCGCGGGCGATGTTGTTGACCTGGGCGATCGAGGCGCTGATCGACAGGAAGGTGTGCGGGTTGACCACCTTGCCCGCGCCGCGTGCGGCGATGCCGGTGGCCGCCAGCAGCGGCACGTTGGCGTTGGCCTCGATGGTGGCCACGCCAGGCTTTTCGCTGGCCTCGATCATGCGGTCGGCAAAATCGTCATGCCCCACGCCGTTGAGTACCACCACGTCCAGCGTGCCGATGCGCTTGATGTCCTCGGCGCGTGGCTCGTAGGCGTGCGGGTTGAAGCCTGCCGGAATCAGCGGTACCACCTCGGCCTTGTCGCCGACGATGTTGGCCACGTAGCTGTAGTAGGGGTGCAGGGTGATGCCGATACGCAGGCGTTTGGCCTCTTCGGCGTGCGCCAGGGGCGCCAGGCACAGGGCGAGCACGCCGGCCAGGATGCGTCGGCGGTTGACCAGAAACGATGAAATAGACATGGGCAGGCGGTCTTCTCTCAGGTGTATCCGTGGGTTCAGTGCCGATGCTGGCGAGTGACCCCGGCATCGAATTGCGCGACGACCTGTTGCCAGCCCGCAGCGCTCAAGGCGGCGTCGCTGAGGTCGTGGGGGGCGGTGAGGTCGGTGCTGCGGTTGAGCCAGATATCGGCCGGGCTGTCGGGCTGTGCGCCCAGGCGCATCAGAAACGAGCCGGCCACTTCGCTGGCCTGGCTGAGCCCCAGGTAGGCGCCGCCTTCGAGCAACTGCCAGGTGTGGCCGCCACGGCTCACGGCGCTGGCGTCGCGGGCGAACGGGGCGTAGCCCTCGGCATCCAGCTCGGCCGGGGTGGGCAGGCGCTGTTCTTCCTGCTGACGCAGCTGGATCTCCTCCAGGGTAACCCGCAGGTCGGCGTATACCCCTTGCTCGCCGGCCGTGAGGTCGCGGCGCGCATCGAACTGATGGGCCGCCACTTCGCTGGTTTCGGTGGTTTCGCCTCGCCAGCTGACCACCGCGCCGGCCACCAGCAGCACCAGGGCGCAGAACAGCAGCACGTACAGCGTTTCATGGCCGGCACCGGCCGGGCGGATGGTCTGGGTCGTGGTCGGGGTGCTCATGGTGCCTCGATATCGGCCTGGTCGATTTCCACCACATGACCGGGGCCTGCGTCGAACAGCACGTAGAACTCGGCATCGGGGCGCTTGAAGGTGAGCTTGGAGTCTTCGCCCAGCTTGCCGGGCACCAGGATGCTTTCGTCGTAGCCGATCACGTCGAGGGTTACGCCGGGGGCGCCGCTGCCGTCGGAAAAGCCGCCGGTGCACTGGATCTGGCCGCCTTCGATCTGCTTGCATTCGCAGATCGGGTTGTGGGCCAGCGCCAGGTTGCTGAAGGTGGCGAGCGAAGTGAGCAGTGCCGCGCCACCCAGGCGACGCAGCAGGTCAGAAACAGGCATCATTTGCCTCCTTGTTTTTGAAGCCAGGCGACAGTGCTTGGCGAGGCCTTGCTGAGCGGGACCGAACCCTGGTGCATGCTGCCGTCCCAGCCTTCCATGGTCACCCACAGTTCGGCGTCGGGGCTGGTCTTGAGCGGCACCGGCACCGTGGCGCCCATGCGGTAAGGGGAACCGAAGAAGATCCCGCCGGCGGCGCGCAGGCTGCGCGGCTTGCCAATACGCAGGTAGGTGGCCTTGACCTGTGGGATACAGGCTTCGCACAGGCTGGCGTTGAAGCTCTTCATGTAGCCGGCTGCGCCATCCAGGCGCGGTGCCTCGTTGCGCAGCTCGGCCAGCTTCAGGCTCCAGGGACCGACCTGTATATCGCCGACCTCGCGTTCGCCCAGGCCCACGTCGCCGCGAAACAAGGCCACATCGGCGAAGTACTTGGGCATGAAACCCAGCGGTACCAACAACAGCAGTATGTTGATGTGAAAACGCCATTTCAGCCAGAACTGGCGCAGGCGCGAAGGCGGTTGTGCAGCGATTGCCTTGCTCATGCCTGGCTCTCCGAAGGGGTAGGGGTGGCAGCGGCGGCGCGCTTGGCGCGTGCCGGTTTTTCGCTGCGCTTGAGGGCGGTGGCCGTGGCGATGGCGGTGCGCTTGGTCCAGATCAGCAGGCCGCTGAGCACCATCATGCTCAGCAGCAGGCCGAACACGAACCAGATCAGCTTGATCCAGATGCCGCCGAAATCACCGGTATGCAACGGGCGCATCGACTCGGTGACGAATTCGAGCTTGCTGCGGTCGGACAGCAGCTCATGGGCCTCGACCACGCCACTGTAGGGGTTGACCGATGCCGTCTGGTACATCAGCGGGTACCAGCTGCGCCCACCCACTTCGGTGTGGCTGTAGGCGTTGCTCGGCAGGCTGATGAAGCTCACGTCCAGCCCCGGGATCTTGTCGATGGCGATCTTTTCGATGGCATCCAGGCTCAGCACCGGGGCCGGTTGGCCGGCGGGCGCGGTGGGCACGTTCTCGCGGGCGATCACCGGCAGCACCTGGTTGCTGGAAATCGAGATCTGGTTGTCGAACAGAATCGCCTGGATCAGGAACCAGGTGCCGGTGATCGAGATGACCGCGATGAACCAGATCGACCAGATCCCGCTCAGGCGGTGGAAGTCGCCCCAGAAAATCCGCGCACCGTGCTTCAGGCGCAGGGTCGGCTTGAGAAAGCCCTTCCAGAAGCGCTTGTACACCACCAGCCCGGTGACCAGCGAGGCCAGCATCGGCAGCCCCAGCAGCGACACCAGGTACCAGCCCCAGCTGTAGCCATTGGTGAACGGCACCAGCCACCAACCGTGCAGGGCGCGGGTAAAGGCCTGGAAGTTGAACTGCGCCGCCTCGCCCTGGACCACCCCGGTGTACGGGTTGACGTAGAGCGTGGTGGAGCGCGAGTCGGGGTAGGTGACGCTGACGGTCAGGGCGAAATGCGATTCGTCCGGGCGCACGATGGTGCTGACATACACCCCCGGCTGCGCGGCCTCGACGGCGGCGCGCACCTGGTCGAAGCCCAGCATCGGCGGGTCGCCGTCGGGTTTGGAGGCGCGGACCTCGGGCTGCGCCAACCAGACGATTTCCTGGCTGACCACGGCCAGCGTCCCGGTGAAACAGACGATCAGCACGAAGAACCAGATCGGCAGGGCTAGCCAGCTGTGGACCAGAAACCAGAGTTTTGAACGTGACTTTTTCGACATTGGGCAGGCAACTTCGATTCGGAGTGTGGTGAGCATGAGGTTCCGGAGCACGGGGTGTCTGGGCTCAGGCTCGCTCGAAAGGGTGCAGTGGTAATTGTTAGGACGAATGAGAAGCAGAAATCCTGCACTAAAAAATGCAAGCAAATGTTTCCAAGGCTCCCGGCCTGCCGCCCGGAGCCCTGGAAAACGCCTGCGGTCCTACTCGAACGTGCGGCCGGCGCGCCAGTAGCCCATCAGGGTCAGCGCGTTGCGGTCCAGGCCCTGTTCGTTGATCAGAAAGCGCCGGATCTGCATCACCGCAGCCGATTCCCCGGCCACCCAGGCGTAGAAGCTCTGGTGGCTGGCGCTGGCACGCTCCCAGAGGATCTGCTGGTCGATGTCCACCTCCTCGAGGCGGGTGTCGGCGGGCGGGCGTCTGGCGGGCAGGGTGGCCAGCTGGGTCACGGCGTGCACCATGGCCTGGCCCTGGATGCGCTGTTGCTGGTCGCGTGGCAGCCAGTGCAAGGTGGTGCTGGCATTGCAGCGCAGGGCCAGGCAGTCCTGTTGCAGCGGCACCTCGACATAGGCTTCGACCTGGGGCGGGTCATCTTGCCCGGCGAGGGTTTCGAGAATGCCGGCAATGGCTGGCAAGGCGGTTTCATCGCCCACCAGCAGAATGTTGCGCACCCCGGCGGGCGGGTTCCATTCGTAGCCCCCGGGGTCGCCGGCGAAGGCCAGGTTGGGTGCCAGGATCTGCAGACGGTCGCCTGTGCGGGCGTGGGTGGCCCAGGCCGAGGCGGGGCCGTTGACCCCGTGCAGTACGAAATCGATATCCACCTCGGCCTGTTCGCGGCGCAGGGCACGGATGGTGTAGGTGCGCATGGGCGGGCGGCTGGCCTCGGCCAGGGCGCGGCGGGCTTCGTTCCAGTGCAGGTCGTTGGGCAGTTCGGGCGGGCTGCCGTCGGCGGCGGGGAAGAACAGCTTGACCCGTTGATCGGCAGCCAGGGTGTGCATCCGGGCCACGTCCGGGCCGGTGAACACCAGGCGGCTCAGCGACGGGCTCAGTTGGATGCGTTGCTTGAGGGTGACATCGAACAGGCGGTAGGCGCGCTCGGGCTGTGCGCCGGCCAGCTTGCGCAGGCCGCGCCCGACGGCGCGGGTCAGGGAGGAGGCGGTGGACATGGCATAGGCCTTTCTTGCAGCGGGTTCTCTTTGGAGACGAGGGAAGACGGGGGGAAATTAGGGGGCTGGCCACTCCAGTTCCGCAGGCCCCGGCACGTTGCATGTGCCGTGTGCACGCTGTGCAGGCGCCAGCCTTGCTGGCCAACGCATGCGCCGGCGCTTTCACAGCCTAAATCACCCTGCACCTGCTTCGTTCTTGTGGATACGACTGGACCTTGTGGTCCCGCATCCTATCGACAAGGACGCATTGCATGAATGCCCAAGACTCGCTGAAACTCGCTCGCCGCTTTATTGAACTGCCAACCGAAAAGCGTCCGCTGTTCCTGGAAGCACTGCGCAAGGAGGGCGTCGATTTCTCGCAGTTCCCGATCCCGGCCAACGCCACCAGCAGCGAGCGCGACGGCCTGTCCTACGCGCAAGGGCGCATGTGGTTCCTGTGGCAGCTCGACCCGCAAGGCGCCGCCTACAACCTGCCCATGGCCGTGCGCCTCAAGGGTGAACTCGACAACCATGCCCTGCAACAGGCCTTCGATGCGCTGGTGGCTCGCCATGAAACCCTGCGCACGCTGTTCGAACAGGGCGACGGGCAGGTCCGTCAGCGCGTTCTGCCGCCCACACCGGTCACGATCGTCACCCATGACCTGAGCCATCTCGCACCCGCAGACCGCGAAACACAAGTCGGCGCACGGGTCGAGTCCGATGCCGGCAGCCCCTTCGACCTGGGCAACGGTTCGCTGCTGCGCGTGCAACTGCTCAGGCTCGACGCGTGCGAGCACGTGCTGCTGCTGACCCTGCACCACATCGTCGCCGACGGCTGGTCGCTGAACGTGCTGATCGACGAGTTCATCCGCCTTTACGACGCCGCCAGCAGTTCGGGCGAAGCGGCCCTGCCCGAGCTGCCGATCCAGTACCGCGACTACGCGCTGTGGCAACGCAGCTGGCTGGAGGCCGGCGAGCAGGAACGCCAGCTTGGCTACTGGCGCGAAAAGCTCGGTGACGACCATGCGCCGCTGGCGCTGCCGTTCGACCACCTGCGTCCGGCCATACCGACTCAGCGCGGTGCGCGGCATGTCTTCGAAGTGCAGCCGGCGCTGGCCGAGCAGTTGCGCAGCCTCGCCCGCGCCCAGGGCGCAACGCTGTTCATGGTGCTGCTGGGCGGCTTCAAGCTGCTGCTGCAACGCTACAGCGGCCAGCGCGCGATCCGCGTCGGGGTGCCGGTGGCCAACCGCAACCGCGCCGAGGTCGAGGGCCTGATCGGCTGTTTCATCAATACCCAGGTGCTGCACACCGATATCGACCCGCTGATCGACGTGGCCGAGCTGGTGCAGCGCATCAAGCACACCGCTGTCGGCGCCCAGGCGCATCAGGACCTGCCGTTCGAGCGCCTGGTCGAAGCGCTTGACCTGCCACGCAGCGCCAACCAGGGCGCGCTGTTCCAGGTGCTGTTCAACCACCAGGCCAACATCGCCGATGCCGCGCAGATCACCACCCGCTCGGGCCTGGCCCTGGAGAAGGTCGCGCTGGACAAGCACAGCGCGCGTTTCGATCTGGCGCTGGACACCTACGAAAGCGCCGGTCGCCTGCACGCCACCTTCACCTATGCGCTGGACCTGTTCGATGCGGCCACCATCGTCGCCATGGGCGAGCATTGGGTGCAATTGCTGCAAGGCCTGGTGGCGGACGCGTCGCGTGCCGTCGGTGAGCTGCCGCTGCTGGTCGCCGGTACCCCGCACATCGACACGCCGGCCGTCGCGCTGGACGACACCTGCATCCATCATCTGATCGAGCAGGCGGGCGCAGCCACTGCGCAGGGCATCGCGGCCATCAGCGCCGGTCGGCAGATCACCTATGCCACCCTGTGCCAGCGCAGCGACGCACTGGCTGCGGCGTTGCGCCAGGCCGGGGTGCAGGTGGACGAGCGGGTCGGCGTGGTTGCCGACCGCTCCATCGACATGCTGGTGGCCATCCTGGCTGTGCTCAAAGCAGGCGCCGCCTACCTGCCGCTGGAGCCCGAGCAGCCGCGCGAGCGGCTCGACTTCATGTTGGCTGACAGCAACGTGCGCGTGGTGCTGGCCGCTTCGACCTGGGCCGAAACATTGCCGGTGCAGGTACACCTGATGCACGCCGATGCCGTGTACCCCGACGCTGCCGCGCCGGTGGTGGCGGTCGCGCCGGACAACCTGGCCTATGTGATCTACACCTCCGGCACCACCGGCAGGCCCAAGGGTGTCGGCATCAGCCATGGCGCGCTGGTCAACTACGTGCGCGGGGTCGGTCGACGCCTGCCGATGCAGGCCATCCGGAGCCTGGCGATGGTCACCACGCCTGCCGCCGACCTGGGCCACACCGTGCTGTTCGGTGCACTGTGCAGCGGCAAGACCCTGCACCTGCTGGACAAGCAGACGGTGCTGGATGCCGACGCTTTCGCCCGCTACCTGCACGAGCACGCGGTGGATGCGCTGAAGATCGTGCCTTCGCACCTGGAGGCCATGCTGCCTGCAGGTGCAGCAGCGTTGCCCCGCCAGTGCCTGATCCTCGGCGGCGAAGCCTGCACGCCTGCTCTGCTGCAACGCATCGCGGGGCTGGCCCCGACGCTTGCGGTGATCAACCATTACGGCCCCACCGAAACCACCGTGGGTGTGCTGACCCATGCAATGGATGGCCAGCCGGTGCTGGGCACGCCGCTGGACAACCTTCGCGTGAAGGTGCTCGATGCTTGCCTGCAGCCGGTGCCAGGCGCGGCGCGAGGCGAGCTGTACATCGCCGGGGCCGGGCTGGCCCGGGGGTACTTGGGGCGTGCCGGGCTGACCGCCGAACGCTTTGTGCCCGACCCGGATGACGCTGCCGGCGGGCGCCTGTACCGCACCGGCGACTGGGTGCGTCGCAACGGCCTGGGGCAACTGCTGTTCGCCGGGCGTATGGACGGTCAGGTCAAGATTCGCGGTTATCGTGTGGAACTGGCAGAAATCGAGAGTCGCGTGCGCGAGTTGCCCGGCATTCGTGCTGCCGTGGTGCGTGTGGTGGGCGAGGGCCAGGCGCAGCAACTGGCCGCTTACCTGGTGCCGGTTGACGCGCCACACGGCGATGCCGCGCAGCAGGCCCTGCTCGATGCCAGCCGCACCGCGCTCAAGCAGGCCCTGCCCGAACACATGGTGCCCACCCACCTGTCGTTGCTCGAACGCCTGCCGGTGACCGCCAACGGCAAGCTCGACCTCAAGGCCCTGCCGCAGCCGGCAGCGGCACAGACTACCTACCGTGCGCCGCAGACACCATTGCAGGCAGTGGTGGCACAGATCTGGGCCGAAGTACTGCACATGGATCAGGTGGGCCTGGACGACAACTTCTTCGCCCTGGGCGGACACTCGCTGCTGGCCACCCAGGTGGTCTCGCGGGTGCGCAAGCAACTGGGCCTGGATATCCCGCTGCGCGCGCTGTTCGACAGCGCCGACCTGCTGGCCTTCACCGACGTGGCGCAAGCCCTGGCGCCGGTAACGCAAGCCGACTTCGAGGTACTGGACCGCAGCGCGCCGCTGGCGGTTTCGCATGCCCAGTACCGCCAGTGGCTGTTCTGGAAGCTGCACCCGCACAGCGCGGCCTACAACACGCCGCTGGCTGTGCGTCTGCACGGCGCGCTGGACCTGTCGGCCCTGCAGTCGGCCTTCGATTCGTTGGTGGGTCGCCACGAGTCGCTGCGCAGCGTGTTCGACGAGCGCGACGGCATGCCGTGGCAGCGCGTGTTGCCGCCTGCGCCGCTGGCCATCGCGATTCACGACCTCAGCGCCGAGCCTGTACAGGCACTGATGCAGCGCCTGGACGAAGAGGCCGCCACCCCGTTCGACCTGGCGCACGGCCCGCTGCTGCGCGTCAGCCTGTTCAAGTGCGCCGGTGACGAGCATGTGCTGGGCCTGATGCTGCACCACATCGTCTCCGACGGCTGGTCGATGGGGGTGATGATGCGCGAGCTGGCGAACGCCTACAACGCCCGTGTGCGCGGCGAGCCGCTGCACTTGGAGGCGCTGTCGGTGCAGTACGCCGACTACGCCGCCTGGCAGCGCAAGCGTCTGGCCCAGGGGCTGCAACAGGCCCAGCTCGAGTACTGGAAGGACCAGCTCGAAGATGACTTCGCGGTGCTCGAACTGCCGGCCGACCGCAGCCGACCCAAGGAGCAGAGCCATCAGGGCGGGCGTATCGACATCCGCCTGCCGGACACGCTGGCCAGCGGCCTGCGCGAACTGGCGGTGCAGCACAACGCCACGCTGTTCCACGTATTGCTGGCGGCGTTTGCCATCGTGCTGTCACGCTACAGCGGCAAGCCCAAGGTCAACATCGGTATCCCGGTCACCAACCGCAATCGCCTGGAGCTCGAAGGGCTGATCGGCTTCTTCGTCAACACCCTGGTGGCGCGGGTGGGCATCGACCCGGCGCTGACCTTCAGCCAGTTGCTGGAGGCCGTCAAGGACACCGCCTTGCAGGCCCAGGCCAACAAGGACGTACCGTTCGACGCACTGGTCGATGAACTCAAGCCCGAGCGCGGGCTGGGTTACAACCCGCTGTTCCAGGTGATGTACAACCACCTGCGCGACGTTGGCGGCCAGGTCTCGGCCGACAGCCTGCACGGCCTGCACGTCGAGGAAATCGACCTGGTCGAGCAGACCGCGCATTTCGATATCTCGCTCAACACCTTCGAGCGCGCCAGCGGGCTGGTGGCCACCTTCAACTATTGCACCGACCTGTTCGACGCCGCGCGCATCCAGCGCATGGCCGCGCACTGGCAGAACCTGCTCGAAGGCATCTGCCAGGCCCCGCGTCAGCGCCTGGCGCAACTGAGCCTGCTGGGCGCCGACGAGCGCCGGCAGATCCTCGGCCAGTGGCAGCCCGGCCAGCAGTCGAGCCAGCGCCAGGTTCACCAGTTGATCGCAGACCACGCGACACTGACGCCGAACGCGGTGGCGGTGCTCTGCGAAGGGCGCCAGTTGACCTACGCGCAACTGAACGCCCAGTCCAATCGCCTGGCGCATCACCTGATTGAACTGGGCGTAGGCCCCGAGGTGCGCGTGGCCGTGGCGTTGCGCCGCTCGGTCGACACCGTGGTGGCCCTGCTGGCGGTGCTCAAGGCCGGGGGTGCTTATGTGCCGCTGGACGTGGCCTACCCGCAGGACCGTCTGCACTACATGATCGAGGACTGCAAGGCTGCACTGGTGCTGACCCAGCACGACGTGCTCGACCAGCTGGCGCTGCCCGGCGCGATGGCGACCTTGCTGGTGGACCAGCCCCAGGCCTGGCAGGAGCGGGCCGACACCACGCCGCAGGTGGCGCTGAACGAAGGCAACCTGGCCTACGTGATCTACACCTCCGGTTCCACCGGCCAGCCCAAGGGCGTGGCGGTGGCGCATGGCCCGCTGGTGGCGCACGTGCTGGCCATCGGCGAGCGCTATGAAATGACCCCGCGCGACTGCGAGCTGCAGTTCATGTCGCTGGCCTTCGACGGTGCCCACGAGCGTTGGCTGACCGCCCTGAGCCACGGCGCCCGCCTGCTGCTGCGCGGCGACGAGCTGTGGTCGCCGGAGCAGGCCTGCCAGGTGATGCGCGAGCAGGGCGTGACTGTCACTGCGCTGCCGCCGGTATACCTGCAGCAGGTGGCCGAGCATGTCGAACAGGCCGGCAACCCGCCGGCCGTGCGCATCTACTGCTTTGGCGGCGATGCCGTGCCGCAGGCGAGCTATGCACTGGCTTGGCGTGTGTTGCGCCCGCAGTACATCGTCAACGGCTACGGCCCGACCGAAACAGTGGTAACGCCGCTGCTGTGGAAGGCCCGTGAAGGCGATACCTGTGGCGCCGCCTACGCGCCCATCGGCAGCCTGGTGGGGCGCCGCACGGCCTATGTGCTGGACGCCGAGCTGAACCTTTTGCCCAACGGCCTTGCCGGTGAGCTGTACCTGGGCGGGCAGGGCGTGGCACGCGGTTACCTGGACCGCCCCGGCCTGACCGCCGAACGCTTCGTACCCGACCCGTTCGCCGCCGACGGCACGCGCGTGTACCGCAGTGGCGACCTCACGCGGGTGCGCGCCGACGGCCTGGTCGACTACCTGGGGCGCATCGACTATCAGGTCAAGATTCGCGGCTTTCGTATCGAGCTGGGCGAGATCGAGGCCCGTCTGCAGGGGCACCCGCAGGTGCGCGAAGCGGTGGTCGTCGACATCCCCGGCCCCAGCGGCAAACAGCTGGCCGGCTACCTGGTGCCCGTGGCCGCGCCGGATGCGCAGCAGCACACCGAGCTGCGCAACACCTTGCGTGAACACCTCAAAGCAGTGCTGCCGGACTACATGGTACCGGCGCACCTGATCGTGCTCGACGCCTTGCCGCTGACCCCAAACGGCAAGCTCGACCGCAAGGCGCTGCCCAAACCGGACGCCAGCCTGCTGCAACAGGCCTACGTGGCGCCGCAGAGCGACCTGGAACATCAGCTCGCCGCCCTCTGGGCGGGCGTGCTCAAGGTCGAGCAGGTGGGCGTTACCGACAACTTTTTCGAACTGGGCGGCGATTCGATCATCTCCATCCAGCTGGTCAGCCGCGCGCGCCAGGCCGGCATCCATTTCAGCCCCAAGGAGCTGTTCCAGCATCAGACCGTGCAGGGCCTGGCGTCGGTGGCGCGCCAGGGCGAGCAGGCCCGCCAGATCGACCAGGGCGCTGCCAGCGGCCAGGCGCTGCTGCTGCCGGTGCACCAGTATTTCTTCGGCGCGCAGATGCCCGAACAGCACCACTGGAACCAGGCTGTGCTGCTCAAGCCCGGCCAGACATTGCAGGCGCAGACACTGGAGCAGGCGTTGCAGGCGCTGACCACCCAGCACGATGCGCTGCGCCTGAACTACAGCCTCCAGGCCGACGGCCAATGGGCCGCGCACTACGGTGCCGTGGCCCAGCAACAGACCATCGTGTGGGCGGCTGCGGCAGAACACGCCGAGGCGTTGCAGGCGCTGTGCGAAAAGGCCCAGCGCAGCCTGAACCTCGAACGCGGTGAACTGCTGCGTGCGGTACTGGCGACCCTGCCCGATGGCAGTCAGCGCCTGTTGCTGGCGATCCACCACCTGGTGGTCGATGGCGTGTCGTGGCGCATTCTGCTGGAGGACCTGCAAACGGCCTACACGCAACTGGCTGCCGGACAGGCCGTGACCCTGCCGGCCAAGACCAGCTCGACCCAGGCCTGGGCGCAACGTTTGCAAACCCATGCCGCCACCCTGCAACCGCAACTGGCGTACTGGACCGCCGATCTGGCGGGCGTCAGCGCCGAACTGCCGTGCGACCATCCGCAGGGTTCGCTGCAGGGCGTGCATCTGGCCACGGCCCACACCGTGCTCGACGCGGCCACCACCCGCCAGTTGCTGCAACAGGCCCCGGCCGCCTACCGCACCCAGGTCAACGACCTGCTGCTGACCGCCCTGGCGCGGGTGATCGCACGCTGGACCGAGCGTGATGAGGTACTGATCCAGCTCGAAGGGCATGGTCGCGAAGACCTGTTCGATGACGTGGACCTGACCCGCACAGTGGGCTGGTTCACCAGCATGTTCCCGGTCAAGCTGAGCCCCACCGACAGCCTCGATGGCTCGATCAAGCGCATCAAGGAACAGTTGCGTGCGGTGCCGGACAAAGGCATCGGCTTCGGTGCGCTGCGCTACCTGGGTGACGCGCAGGCCCGCGAAGCACTGGCCGCGCTGCCGGTGCCGCGTATCACCTTCAACTACCTGGGCCAGTTCGATGGCAGCTTTGCCGAAGACGGCCAGGACGCCTTCCTCACTCCGGCCAGCGAGCACGCCGGGGCCAACCAGAGCCCCGAGGCGCCGCTGGGCAACTGGCTGGCGATCAATGGCCAGGTGTATGGCGGCGAATTGAAACTGGGCTGGAGCTTCAGCCGCCGCATGTTCGACGAACCGACCATCCAGGCCCTGGCCCAGGCGTATGCCGAAGAGCTCAAGGCGCTCATCGCGCATTGCGTCCGGCCAGACAGCTTCGGCCTG
Organism: Pseudomonas sp. FBF18; assembly: GCF_024261405.1. Classification (NCBI taxonomy): domain Bacteria; kingdom Pseudomonadati; phylum Pseudomonadota; class Gammaproteobacteria; order Pseudomonadales; family Pseudomonadaceae; genus Pseudomonas; species Pseudomonas sp. FBF18. Next base: position 50,769 of record NZ_QKRS01000025.1, read on the forward strand.
ACCCCATCGGACTTCCCGATTGCCGGCCTGACCCAGGCACGCCTGGACGAGTTGCCGGTTGCCGCGCGCGATATCGAAGACATCTACCCGCTGTCACCGATGCAGCAGGGCATGCTGCTGCACACCCTGATGGACCCGCATTCGGGCATCTACTTCATGCAGGCGCGCAAGAGCATCCGCAGCCCCATCGACTTCGAGCGCTTCACCGTGGCCTGGCGTGCGGTGGCGCAGCGTCACGAACCGCTGCGCACCTCGTTCAGCCTCGACCGTGATGGCCAGATGCTGCAGATCGTGCACCGCCAGGCGCAGTTGAGCGTGAGCTTCCTGGACTGGAGCGAGCAGACGCCTGAGCAGCAGGAGGTGTCGTTGCAGGCGCTGCTGCGCGAGGAGCGCGACCAGGGCTTCAGGCTGCTGGAGCAGCCGCCGATCTGGGTGCGTCTGATCCGCCGTGAAACCGACCATTACTGGTTCATCCTCAGCAACCACCACATCCTGCTGGATGCCTGGTGCCACTCGCAGCTGTTCGAAGACTTCTTCACCTTCTACAACGGTCAGACCCTGCCGGCCGCCGAGCGCTTCGGCAGCTTCATCGGCTGGTTGCAGCAACAGGACGAGCAGGCCGCGCTGGCAATGTGGCGCGAAGAGCTGCAGGACTTCAGCGAAGTCACCGCGCTGCCGTTCGACCGTAAGAAGGGCGATGGCGAGTCGGCCGGCATCGGCGACAACTACGTGTACCTGGCCCCCGAGCAGGGGCGCCTGCTGCATGAACTGGCCCAGCGCAATCAGATCACCGTCAACACCTTCGCCCAGGCTGCCTGGTCGCTGGTGCTGCACCGCTACAGCGGCCTGCACGACGTACTGTTCGGGGTGACGGTGGCGGGCCGCCCGGTCAATCGCCCGGAGATGCAGAGCACCGTGGGGCTGTTCATCAACAGCATCGCGCTGCGTGTGGACATTCCGCAGGCCGGTGACGACCTGAGCGTGAAGGCCTGGCTGCAGCGCCTGTTCGAGAAGAACTTCACCCTGCGCGAGTACGAGTACCTGCCGCTGGTGCAGATCCAGGCGTGCAGTGCGGTAGAAGCGGGGCACCCGATCTTCGACAGCCTGCTGGTGTATGAAAACGCGCCGATGGAAAGCAAGGTGCTGAGCAATGCGCAGCAGCTCAACGTGGCCGGTTCCACGTCGCGAACCCACACCAATTACCCGCTGACAGTGGTGATCTACCCCGGCGACGAGCTGGGCCTGCACCTGTCCTACGACCAGAGCTACTTCGACGAGCCCACCATTGCCGCGCTGCTGGAAGACTTCCGTCGCCTGCTGCTGGCCCTGGCCGAGGGCTTTCATGGTCGCTTCGACGAGCTGGCCCTGGTGGGCGCGCCGGAGCTGGCCAAGGTGCATGAACAGCCCGAGGCCCTGGCCGAATACCCGCTGGAGGCCGGGTATGTGAACCTGTTCGAGGCGCAACTGGCGGCCCACCCCGAGCAGGTGGTGGCGCGCTGCGAAGCGCAGGCATGGACCTACCGCGAGCTGGACGCGCACGCCAGCCGGGTGGCGCAGGCACTGATGGCCGCCGGGGCCAAGCCGGACCAGCCGGTGGCGATGCTCAGCGAGCGCAATCTGGAGCTGCTGGGCATGGCCGTGGGGGTGTTCAAGGCCGGCTGCGCCTACCTGGCGCTGGACCCGCAACTGCCCGACCAGCGCCTGGCCGAGGTGCTGGCCCTGGCCGGTACGCCGGTATTGCTGGCCAGCAGCGACTTCGCGACCCGTGCCCGGACCCTGCTGGCCCTGCTGCCCGAGGCTCGCCGAGCGACGCTGCTGATCGACGATGCACTGCCGCCGGTGGACGTGCCGATCGATTACCCCGGTCGCCACACGGGCGGGCGGGCGCTGGCCTACCTGATCTACACCTCCGGCTCCACCGGCACGCCCAAAGGGGTACAGGTGGAGCAGCGCGGCATGCTCAACAACCAGTTGAGCAAGGTGCCTTACCTGCAACTGGACGACGCGGACGTGATCGCCCAGACCGCCTCGCAGAGCTTCGACATTTCGGTCTGGCAACTGCTGGCCGCGCCGTTGTTCGGCGCGCAGGTGGATATCGTGCCCAACCGCATTGCGCATGACCCGCGGGCGTTGCTCAGCTACGTCCGCGAGCGCGGCATCACCCTGCTCGAGAGCGTGCCGTCGCTATTGCAGGTGATGCTCGACGAGCTTGAACAACTGGGCAGCCCCGGCCAGGAACTGGGTCGGCTGCGCTGGCTGCTGACCACCGGCGAGGCGCTGGCGCCGGAGCTGGCGCGGCGCTGGGTGCAGCGTTATCCCGAGGTGGGCCTGGTGAACGCCTATGGCCCGGCCGAGTGTTCCGACGACGTGGCACTGTTCAACGTCCTGCCGGCCTCGACCACGGGGATTCGCCTGCCGATCGGCGTGGCCACCGACAACAACCGCCTGTACCTGCTCAACGGCAACCTCGACCCGGTGCCCAACGGCGCCATCAGCGAGCTGTTCGTGGCCGGCATCGGTGTGGGGCGCGGTTATCTGGGCGATGCCAGGCGTACCGCGGCGACCTTCCTGCCCGATCCGTTCGACACCAGTGTGCAGGGTGGCGGGCGCCTGTACCGCAGCGGCGACCTGGCGCGCCACGGTGCCGACGGGGTACTCGAATACGTCGGGCGTACCGACCATCAGGTCAAGATTCGCGGGTTCCGTATCGAGCTGGGCGAAATCGAGATCGCGCTGCAGGCGCATGCCGCCGTACGCGAGGCAGTGGTGCTCGCTGTGCAGGGCCTGGGCGGCAAGCAGCTGGCGGCCTACGTGGTGGCCAGCGGGGCAGGGCAGGCCGAGTTGCGCGGTGCGCTGCGCGACCACCTCAAGGCGATGCTGCCCGAGTACATGGTGCCGTCGTACTTCGTGTTCCTCGACACGTTGCCGCTCAACCCCAACGGCAAGCTGGACCGCAAGGCCCTGCCGGCACCGGATACCAGCCAGGTGCAGCAGCAGTTCGTGGCACCGGTCAGTGTGCTCGAGCAGCAGGTGGCGGCGATCTGGGCGCAGGTGCTCAAGGTCGAGCAGGTGGGCTTGAACGACAACTTCTTCGAGCTGGGCGGGCACTCGCTGCTGGCGACCCAGGTGGTGTCGCGTCTACGCCAGCAACTGGAGGTCGAACTGCCCTTGCGTGCGCTGTTCGAGGCACCGCTGCTGGCCGACTTCATCGCCGATGTGCAGGGCGCCAGCCGTGCCACGGCGCCGGCCTTCCGGCACGTGGCGCGCAACCAGCCACTGCGGCTGTCGTATGCCCAGCAACGCCAGCTGTTCCTCTGGCAGCTGGATGCCCACAGCACGGCCTACAACATGCCGCTGGCACTGAGCCTTAAGGGCGCGTTGGACATCGATGCCCTGCAGGCCAGCTTCACGTCGCTGATCGAACGTCACGAGACCTTGCGCACCACTTTCAGCCAGGCCGATGGTCAGGCGGTGCAGGTGATCCATGCACCCGCGCCATTCACCCTGCAGGTCGAGCAGGTCGGCGTGCCGGCCGGTGCCGATGCGCAGGCATGGGTCAAGACGCTGGTGGAGGCCGAAACCCGTCGCGTGTTCGATCTGCAGCAGGGGCCGCTGTTGCGCGTCAAGCTGCTGGCCCTGGCCGAGGGCGAGCATGTGCTGGTGCTCACCTTGCACCATATCGTTTCCGATGGCTGGTCGATGCCGGTGATGGTCGAGGAACTGATCCAGTTCTACGAAGGCCATCGCCGGGGCCAGCCGCTGCAGTTGCCGGCGCTGGCGATCCAGTACGCCGACTACGCGGTGTGGCAACGCCAGTGGATGGAGGCCGGTGAGCAGGCCCGCCAACTGGCCTACTGGACCACGCAGTTGGCGGGTGGCCAGGCGTTGCTGGAGTTGCCCACCGACCGGCCGCGCCCCGCCACGCAAAGCCATGCCGGGGCCAACCTGGGCATCGAACTCGACCCTTCGCTGGCCAGCGCGCTGGAGCAGTTGGCCAAGGCCCAGGGCGTGACGCTGTTCATGTTGCTGCTGGCCAGCTTCCAGGCCTTGCTGCATCGCTACACCGGGCAGGATGACATTCGTGTCGGGGTGCCGATCGCCAACCGTACCCGGCTGGAGACCGAGCGCCTGATCGGCTTCTTCGTCAACACCCAGGTGCTCAAGGCCGAGTTCGATTCGCACACCACCTTTGCCCAGTTGCTGCAGCAGGTACAGCGCACGGCGCTGGCCGCGCAGGGCCATCAGGACCTGCCATTCGAGCAGTTGGTGGAGGCGTTGCATCCCCAGCGCAGCCTCAGCCACACGCCGTTGTTCCAGGTGATGTACAGCCACCAGAGCCAGGTCAAGGGCGCGCGTCACAGCTTGCCGGGCCTGACCGTGGAGAGCCTGGCGTGGGAGCAGGGCACTGCACAGTTCGACCTGACCCTGGAGACCGTCGAGCAGGCGAACGGGCTCGGCGCCACGCTGAACTACGCGACCGCCCTGTTCGACGAGGCGAGCATCCAGCGCCTGGCCAGCCACTGGCGACAGTTGCTGCAGGGTATCGTCGAGCAGCCGCA
>NZ_QKRS01000025.1:56117-57205 GCF_024261405.1 Pseudomonas sp. FBF18
CAGGGCGTGGGGCCGGATGTACTGGTCGGCCTGGCGGTGGAGCGCAGCCTGGAGATGGTGGTCGGCGTGCTGGGCATTCTCAAGGCCGGCGGCGCCTATGTGCCGCTGGACCCGGAATACCCGCAGGATCGCCTGGCCTACATGATCGAAGACAGTGGCATCAAGCTGCTGCTGACCCAGGCGCACCTGGAGTTGCCTGCTACTGCATCGGTCGAGCGCGTGATCCTCGAGAGCGGCGCTGCATGGCTTGAGGGCTACAGCACTGCCGCGCCGGTCAATCTCGCCACGCCGGACAACCTGGCCTACGTGATCTACACCTCCGGCTCGACCGGCAAGCCCAAAGGCACGCTGCTGCCGCACCACAACGTGATGCGCCTGTTCGCGGCCACGCAGCACTGGTTCGACTTCGATGCCAGTGATGTGTGGAGCGTGTTCCACTCCTACGCCTTCGACTTCTCGGTGTGGGAGCTGTTTGGCGCGTTGCTGCACGGTGCCAAGGCGGTGGTGGTGCCGCGTGAAGTGGCGCGCTCGCCGGAAGACTTCCATGCACTGCTGGTGCGCGAGCAGGTCACGGTGCTGAACCAGACGCCGTCGGCGTTCAAGCAGCTGATCCCGGTGGCCTGTGCCAACCCTTCAGCGTTGGCGCTGCGCTATGTGGTGTTCGGTGGCGAGGCGCTGGATGTGGCCAGCCTCAAGCCGTGGTTCGAGCGTTTCGGCGACCAGCAGCCACAGCTGATCAACATGTACGGCATCACCGAAACCACGGTGCATGTGACCTACCGGCCGCTGAGCCTGGTCGACCTGCAGCAGGACGGTGTGAGCCCGATCGGCGAGGTGATCCCGGACCTGTCGTGGTACCTGCTCGACAGCGACTTCAACCTGGCCCCGCCGGGCTGCCACGGCGAGCTGCATGTGGGCCGTGCCGGCCTGGCGCGCGGCTACCACCAGCGCGCCTCGCTGACCGCGCTGCGCTTCGTGCCCGACCCGTTCGACCGCAGCGTGCAGGGGGGCGGGCGGCTGTACCGCACCGGCGACCTGGCGCGCTATCGCGGCGACGGGGTGATCGAGTACGTGGGGCGCATCGACCA
>NZ_QKRS01000026.1:0-54667 GCF_024261405.1 Pseudomonas sp. FBF18
CGCGCAGGCCTGGCCGCAGTTGCTGGCGCCGCAGTGCGCAGGCGAGGGCGTGGCGATTGCGGTGGCCGGCCAGCCGATCGACCCGCAACGGATCGGGCGCGCCCGTGGCCGCTTGGCGGTGATCGGCCTGGGCCCGGGCGCCGCCGACCTGATGGTGCCGGCGGTCAAGGCCGAGCTGGCACGCGCCAATGACGTGCTGGGTTATGAAACCTATGTGCGCATGGCCGGCCCGTTCCGCGCCGATCAGGTGCTGCACTGCACCGACAACCGCGAAGAAATGCAGCGCGCACGGCATGCCTTCGAGCTGGCCGCGCAAGGCCGCTCGGTGGTGGTGGTATCGTCGGGCGACCCGGGCGTGTTCGCCATGGCAGCGGCGGTGCTCGAAGCCCTGCACGAGTCGACGGACCCGCAGTGGCACAGCGTCGAGCTGCAGGTGCTGCCGGGCGTCTCGGCCTCGCTGGCCACCGCCGCGCAGGCCGGTGCGCCGCTGGGGCATGACTTCTGCGTGCTGTCGCTGTCGGACAACCTCAAGCCCTGGGACATCATCGAGAAACGCCTGGACCTCGCCTGCCAGGCCGACCTGGCGCTGGCCTTCTACAACCCGATCTCGCGCTCGCGGCCCTGGCAGCTGGGGCGTGCCCTGGAGATCGTGCGCCAGCACCGAACGCCAGCCACCCCGGTGGTGCTGGGCCGTGACATCGGCCGCCCCGGCCAGACCCTGCGCACCCTGACCCTGGGCGAGCTGACGCCAGAGCAGGTGGACATGCGCACCATGGTGCTGGTGGGGTCGTCCACCACCTGCACCTTCGCGCGTGCCGACGGTGGCGAGTGGGTGTACACGCCGCGTTGGTATGGCGCCGGCCGCCCTGGATAGCCACAGGGTCTCGTAGGGAAAAAAAGGTGCGCCTGGAAACGGGCGCACCTTTTTTCATGCAGGCCCGGTGATAGTTTGCAGTGGCCTGGCTGTGCCGCGGCAAACCAAAACTGAACAAGGATGATGTTATGGATAACTCGACTGTGTTTCCCTGCGCGGAAAAAAGCGCTGAATTCTTCAGCAACCTGGAAGTACCGGATCTTCAGCATTCGCCGCTGTCCATGCGCGGGCTGCTGGCCAGTGAAGGGCTCGATGACGAAACGGGCGAAGTGGCACTGATGACCAGCGAAGGCCCGACGATTCTGACCTTTGCCGACAAGCTGTCGGCGGACAAGCGCCAGATGGCCAAGGACGCCACCCTGTTCGCCGAGATGGTGGCCAACACCTCGGGCAGTATCCAGGAGCAGCCCCTGCAATGGCTGGCAGCCTACCGGGAGGCCATGCTGCACGCCGGCTGGTTCATGACCAGTTCGGACCGTCAGAGCTACAACACCAGCAAGCGCGACATCACCATGGACAGCGTGGTGCTGGAAATCGTCGCCTCGGTGGCCGGTGGCAACGCAGCCGCCATGATCCCGCTGGTTTCCAGGGCCCTCGACAAGCTCAAGGGCGACGAGGACATGATCACCCTGTTCAACAACAACAGCACCGGCGCGAGCAAGGACAGTTGCCGCATTCTGCCGTGCCTTGAAACGGATAACGGCGAAGCCGTGACACTGTTCATCGGGCTTGAATACAACAAGCGTACCGACAAGGGCGGCGCACTGTTCTGGAAGTGGGACAACGAAACCATGGACATCACTCAGGTGGCCACCATGGTCAACTGGAACGAACGTGTCTATCAGCGCAACAAAGACGACATCCACGACTACATGGGTATTTCCTCGGATAACTTCTTCAGGAAAATCAAGAAGAAGTAATTCTACCGGCACCGGTGTCAAGGCGCCGGTGCCGCTATCCTCAAGGAGTCGAGGCATGGCAATGCAGTACGAGACATGGGTCAATGGTGCGCAGCTGATTTCATTTCCCGGCGGGTTGAGCGCACCGGACAGGGATGATGTATTGAACTCCAACTTGCTGGCGCAGGTGTCGGCCAACCAGGACGGCCTGGTCACCGCCAACCCCCGGGCCTGGTTCAAGCGCAATGTGGACGGCCTGGGCCAGCTCATGTGGAGCACCCAGACCGTGCAGTCCGATGTATCCAGGTTCGCCGGCCTGGATGACCTGAGCATCGTCGCGCTGGTGACCAGGCACCTGAAGAAGAAGTTGCCTGCGGCCATCGTGCGGCAGATGACCGACATGCTGGAGCAGATTTGCGAACTGGCCTACGAGCACCCGGCGCGCCAGCTGTTTCGTGCCCAGGTGCTCGCGCACAGCCAGGCCAGCCAGCGCACGGCGATCAACTTCCAGCTCAGTGCGTGTACTGCGCCAGACCAGGTGTTCAGCCTGTTTGTGAGCCTGGCGCTGGTGGTGCCGCTTCAGCAGGACTTTCTGCACCAGACGTTCTGCGGGGTCGACAGCCCGGGCGACGCGCTGTTCTTCTACAGCCACAAGCAGTTGTCGGTTGCGCGCTATGCGCGACTGCGCGACATGACGGTGGCAGCCCTGGAGGACGATGCCGTTGTGCTCAGGCGGGTGGTGCCGCAGGCCAAGGCCAAGGCCGACTGCTCGCTGCAAGGGGGCACCCATGACCTCCACTGAGCGTTCGCAGGTGATCGGCGACAACCGGGTGTCGTTCGGTGATGGCATGGACCCTGCCGACATGCAGGACATGATGGACCTGATGGTGTACGCCGAGATGTACGCCAGCAAAGCGGTTGGTCAGCATGCCTCGCCGCAGGCCTGGAATGAGTTCCACCATGCCTGCCTGCTGCGGCATGGTTGCCGCCTGATCAGCTTTCTGTCGTCGGTGTCCACGGCTGCCCACGACCTGGCGCAGGTGCGTGCCTTCGAGGTCACGGTGGTACAGCGGGACGCCGAGGTGCTGTTTCACCAGGTGATCAGCCAGTCGCTGCGCGACCTCGACCTGGAGACCAAGGCCCGGCGCCACTTCGAGTCTTCGGCCATGCCCAGGCGCGACGTGGAGAAGGCCATGCACTGCAAGGTCACGCCCTGTTTCACCGATCGACGCAACCAGCCCATGCTGTGTTTCTGCGGGCTGGTGATGCGCTTTGAAGTGGACGTCGAACACGGCTTTCTGACCGATACCTACCGGCGCTACGTGACCCTGACGCCCCATGGTGGCTGCTACCTGTTCGATCGCCAGGCGTACGCGAGCCATCGCACGTTCGTACTGGCCCAGACCCGGGCACTCTCGGAAGGTTTCTTCCAGGACCGGTAGGGGCTAGAGCACCAGGTAGCCCTTGATCCCGGTGAAGATGATCTGCGCCGCCAGGGCGCACACGAACAGGCCCATCAGCCGGCTGACGATCTGCAGGCCCTGGTCGCCAAGCAGCCGTTCGATGCGGTGCGACAGAAACAGCACCAGGCCAACGGTGAAGCTGGCCAGGGCGATACTCACGATGGCCAGCAGCTTGTCGTCCCAGTGCGGCTGGCTGACGCCCATCACCAGCAGCGCACCGATGGTGCCGGGGCCGACGGTCAGCGGGATGGTCAACGGCACGATGGTCACGTCCTGCTGCACGTTGTCGGTGTTGACCGCCGACTTGCCCTGGGCCATGCCCAGCGCCGAGATGAACAGCACGCTGCCGGCGCCGATGCGAAACGCGTCGGGGGTGATGCCGAAGATGCCGAAGATTGCCCGCCCGAACAGGTACAGCAGCACGCTGGCGATCAGTACCGCCAGCGCCACGCGCCAGGCCAGCTGCTTGCGCTCCTTGCTGGAGTGGCCGCGGGTCAGGCTGATGAAGCAGGACAGGACGAAGAACGGGCTGTAGAGCACGAGCATCTTCAGGTAGACGCTGAACAACTCATGGAGCATGGCGTGGGCTCGCGGCAAAGGGGGCGTTGGGCAAGTGTATCAGTGGGGGACAGGCGCGTTGTCGGGCTGCTCGTGGGGCTTGCGGTGGGCCACCCAGTATTCGATCAGTTCGCGCAGTTGCGACAGCTCCACCGGCTTGGCCATGTGCCCGTCCATGCCGGCCTGGCGTGCGCGCTCCTTGTGCTCGGCCAGGATGTGCGCGGTCAGCGCCACCACCGGCGTGCGCGGGCGCAGGCTGACCGCCTCCCAGGCGCGCAGCTGCTGGGTGGCCGAGAAGCCGTCCAGCACCGGCATCTCGCAGTCCATCAGCACCAGGTCGTAGCGCTGCGCCTTCATGGCCTGCAGGGCTTCCTCGCCGTTGCTGGCGGTGTCGGGCTCCAGGTTGAGCTTGCCGAGCATGCCGCGGATCACCTTGGTGGAGATGTTGTTGTCTTCGGCCACCAGGATGCGGAAGTCGGCGGGCACGTCCAGCGGGGTGGCCAGGCTGGGCGGCTGCATGCCGAGCATCTGGCCCTTGCTGCGCTGGGCCAGCTCTTCGGCCAGGGTGGTCTTGAGGGTGTAGCCGGCCACGGGCTTGGCCAGGATGCGCTTGACCCCGGCGTTGCGGGCGATGACCTTGCTCGGCGCATTGGTGATGCCGGTGAGCATGATGATCAGGATGTCGTGGTTCAGGCTCGGATCTTCCTTGATCTTGGCGGCCAGTTGCATGCCGGTCATGCCGGGCATGTTCTGGTCGAGCAGCACGGCATCGAAGTAGTCGCGCAGGTGCGCCTTGGTGCGCAGCAGGGCCAGGGCTTCCTTGCCCGAGGGCACGGCGCTCACGTTCATGCCCCAGGCGCTGCACTGCTGCACCAGCACCTTGCGGCAGGTGTCGTTGTCGTCCACCACCAGCACCCGGGCATCGCGCAGCGGGCCGTCGAGGTCGGCGGCGGGCTGTTCGAGGCGCTGCGGGTCCAGCGGCAGGGTCATCCACAGGGTGTTGCCCTGGTTGTGGCTGGTCTTGATGCCGAACTCGCCCTGCATCAGGGCGATCAGTTGCTTGGCGATCACCAGGCCCAGCAGGCCGCCGAGCTTGTTGCTCGACAGCACGTGCTCGCTGTGCAACTCGGCCTGCAGCAGTGCCTCGCGCTCGCTGGGCGGGATCGGTTCGCCGCTGTCCTGCACGGCCAGGCGCAGGCGCGGGCTGCTGCCGCGCTGGTCCAGTGCCACCACCAGCAGGATTTCGCCCTGCTCGGTCTTTTTCAGAGCGTTTTCCAGCAGGCTCAGCAGGGCCTGGCGCAGGCGCGTGGGATCACCGCTGATGACCCGCGGCACCTGCGGCTGGGTGAAGCTGATCAGTTCGATGTTCTGCTGTTCGGCCTTGGCCCTGAAGATGCTCAGGCAGTCCTCGATCAGGGCGTTGAGGTCGAACTGCACGTCATCCAGCTCGATCTGGCCGGACTCGAGCTTGGAGATGTCGAGGATCTCGTTGATCAGGGTCAGCAGCTCGTTGCCGGCACTGTGGATGGTCTGCACATAGTCGCGCTGCTTGACCGACAGCGGGGTGCCCAGCAGCAGTTCGGTCATGCCCAGCACACCGTTCATCGGGGTGCGGATCTCGTGGCTGATGCGTGCCAGAAACTCTGCCTTGGCGTTGATTTCGGCGGTGCTGGCGGCCAGCTCGCGGCTGGCGCTGAAGCGCGCCTCGCTGATGCTGCGCAGGCGCTCGCCCAGGGCCATGTTGAGCAGAAGGCCGGTGAAGGCGGTGAACCCCAGCAGAATGAACAGCAGCCATTCGGTGGGGGTGCGGGTAAGGCCCAGCAGCGCCGGCAGCACCACCAGGCAGCCCAGGTTGAACACCAGCATGGCCAGGCTGAACAGGCGCGCCGGAGCGAAGCCGCGCACCCAGTGGCAAACGGCCGTGATCAGCATGCTCAGGCTGGCCAGGGCCACCAGTGCGTAGGTGGCCAGGTTCAACGGCAAGGTGTCGACGAACAGCAGCAACAGGCCGCCGATGGCGATCAGCAGGATCTCGCCTTGCAGCAGGCGGGCCAGGCGCGGCTGCTGCAGGGGGGCGAAGAAGCGCAGGGTGAAGGCCAGCCCGCAGAGGCTGGCGAGCAGGGCGGTGAGGTAGGCGGCCGGGGTCTGCGAGGTCTGCCAGAGGTTCCACGGCCCGCTCAGGTTGAGCAGGATCAGCGCGCTGAGCAGCATCAGGCTGTGGTAGCCGGCCAGCCACAGGCTGCTGGTGGAGCGCGAATAGCCGAAGCGCACCAGGTTGTGCAGGATCAGCATGCCCATGCAGCCGAACAGCAACCCGAACAGCAGTGGCTGGCGCTGGTCGGCGGCGGCGCTCACGGCGGGCATCAGGCTGATGCCGGGCCGCAGCTGGTGCTCGGAGACCAGCCGCAGGTAGAGGTCCTGGGCCTGGTCGCTGCTCGGCACCGCCAGCAGGTGATCGTTGGTGGTCAGGCTCACCGGGCCGTTGGTGTCCGGGCGGCCGTTGTGGGACTGCTCGATCAGCCGGGCGCCGTCGACCACATACAGGTTCAGGTGCGACAGGTCCGGGGCGAACAGGCGCAGTACCTGTTCGGGCTGGTGTGGGGGCAGGTGGTAATGCAGCCAGAGCGCCTGCTGGGGCTCGGCGGCATCGAGCTGGTTGAGCTCGATTGGACTGAACTGGTTACGGTAACGCTCGGAACGGATGTCGCTCAGTTGCAGGTTGGCCTGATCGTCGAGCAATACCGACCACCCACTGCCCGAATCGGCCGTGGCCGGGAACAGGCAGAGCAGAGTCAGCAGGCTGACGGTGAGTCCAATGGCAATCCTGAGCCAACGCACGAGATATCCCTTCCTAGCCAAATGCCGGTTTGCAACTATGCGCGGCGTGCCAAGCCGAAGGCAAGGCCCCTTTGGAGCCTTGCCGTGTCAGCTTACTCCTGGTGCTCGCCACGTTCACGGGCGATGGCGCGGTAGCCGATGTCGGTGCGGTAGAAACTGCCGTCCCACTCGATTTCGGCGGCCAGGCGGTAGGCCTGCTGCTGCGCGGCTTCGACGGTCTCACCCAGGGCAGTGGCACACAGTACGCGACCACCGCTGGTGACCACCTGGCCGTCCTTGAGGGCGGTACCGGCATGGAAAACCTTGCCGGTGAGCTTGGCTGCGGCGTCCAGGCCGCTGATCGGTGCGCCCTTGGCGTAGTCGCCCGGGTAGCCGCCGGCGGCCAGTACAACGCCCAGGCTCGGCTGCGGGTTCCACTGCGCTTCGACCTTGTTCAGGGCCTTGGCGAACGCCGCTTCGATCAGCAGCACCAGGCTCGATTCCAGGCGCAGCATCACCGGCTGGGTTTCCGGGTCGCCGAAGCGGCAGTTGAACTCGATGACCTTGGGGTTGCCGGCCTTGTCGATCATCAGCCCGGCATACAGGAAGCCGGTGTACACGTTGCCTTCGGCAGCCATGCCGTTGACGGTCGGCCAGATCACCTGGTCCATCACGCGCTGGTGGACCTCGGCAGTGACCACCGGGGCTGGCGAGTAGGCGCCCATGCCGCCGGTGTTGGGGCCGGTGTCGGCGTTGCCGACGCGCTTGTGGTCCTGGCTGGTGGCCATCGGCAGCACGTTCTGCCCGTCGACCATGACGATGAAGCTGGCTTCCTCGCCGTCGAGGAACTCTTCGATGACCACGCGCGAACCGGCGTCGCCGAAGGCATTGCCGGCGAGCATGTCGCGTACCGCGTCCTCGGCTTCAGCCAGGGTCATGGCGACGATCACGCCCTTGCCCGCGGCCAGGCCGTCGGCCTTGATCACGATCGGTGCGCCTTTTTCGCGCAGGTAGGCCAGGGCCGGCTCCACTTCGGTGAAGTTCTGGTAGTCGGCGGTCGGGATCTTGTGACGGGCCAGAAAGTCCTTGGTGAAGGCCTTGGAGCCTTCCAGCTGCGCCGCGCCCTTGGTGGGGCCGAAGCAGTCCAGGCCGCGGCTGCGGAACAGGTCGACCACGCCGGCCACCAACGGGCCCTCGGGGCCGACGATGGTCAGGGCGACGTTCTTCTCGGCGAAGTCGGCCAGTTGCTCCAGGGCGGTGACGTCGATGTCGACGTTCTTGCACTTGGCTTCGGTGGCGGTGCCGGCGTTGCCGGGGGCGACGAAGACAGTCTCGACGCGAGGGTCCTGGGCAACTTTCCAGGCCAGGGCGTGTTCGCGGCCGCCGCTACCGATGATCAAAACGTTCATGTCAAAACCTCGATGACGCTAATTCGGATGAGTGCTGTTCTGTGCAGGTCATTGCAAGAGCGAGGTCCTGTGGGAGCGGGCTTGACCCGCGATGGGGGCCACGCGATCAGGAAGTACCGCGTCGCTCGCATCGCGGGTCAAGCCCGCTCCCACAGGGATATGTCTGCACCTTTTCTGTTGGTCAGTGACGGAAGTGGCGCATGCCGGTGAACACCATCGCGATGCCGGCTTCGTCGGCCGCGGCAATCACCTCGGCATCACGCATCGAACCGCCTGGCTGGATCACCGCAGTGATACCCACCTTGGCCGCGTTGTCGATACCGTCGCGGAACGGGAAGAACGCATCCGAGGCCATGACCGCACCCTGTACCTGCAGGCCGGCATGCTCGGCCTTGATCGCGGCGATGCGCGCCGAGTTCACGCGGCTCATCTGGCCGGCGCCGACACCGATGGTCTGGCGGTTCTTGGCATAGACGATGGCGTTGGACTTGACGTACTTGGCCACTTTCCAGGCGAAGATCAGGTCGTGGATTTCCTGCTCGGTCGGCGCACGTTTGGTCACCACCTTCAGGTCGCCCTCGGTGATCATGCCGATGTCGCGGCTCTGTACCAGCAGGCCGCCGGTGACGCGCTTGTAGTCCCAGGCAGCGGCACGCTCGGCCGACCACTGGCCGCACGCCAGCAGGCGCACGTTGGCCTTGGCGGCCACCACGGCGCGGGCTTCTTCGCTCACGCTCGGGGCGATGATCACTTCGACGAACTGACGCTCGACGATGGCCTTGGCGGTTTCGGCATCCAGCTCGCGGTTGAACGCGATGATGCCGCCGAAGGCTGATTCGATATCGGTGGCGTAGGCCAGCTCGTAGGCCTGGCGGATGCCGCCCTCGGCGTCCGGGCTGACGGCCACGCCGCACGGGTTGGCGTGCTTGACGATCACGCAGGCCGGCTTGACGAAGCTCTTGACGCATTCCAGCGCGGCGTCGGTGTCGGCCACGTTGTTGTACGACAGCTCCTTGCCCTGCAGCTGGGTGGCGGTGGCGATGCCGGCCTCGCTCGGCTTGGCCTCGACGTAGAACGCCGCGCTCTGGTGCGGGTTCTCGCCGTAGCGCATTTCCTGGGCCTTGACGAACTGGCTGTTGAAGGTGCGCGGGAACTGGCTGCGGTCTTCGGTGCTCAGGGTGTCGGCCGACTGGTTCACGGTGCCCATGTAGTTGGCGATCATGCCGTCGTAGGCGGCGGTGTGCTCGAACGCCTTGAGCATCAGGTCGAAGCGCTGGGCGTAGGTCAGGCCACCGGCCTTGAGGCTCTCGAGTACCTGGCCGTAGTCGCTGGCGTTGACCACGATGGCCACGTCCTTGTGGTTCTTGGCCGCCGAGCGAACCATGGTCGGGCCGCCGATGTCGATGTTCTCGATGGCGGTCGGCAGGTCGCAGCCCGGCTTGGAGATGGTGGCTTCGAAGGGGTACAGGTTGACGGCGACCAGGTCGATCGGCTTGATCCCGTGCTCGGCCATGATGGCGTCATCGGTACCGCGACGGCCGAGGATGCCACCGTGGATCTTGGGGTGCAGGGTCTTGACCCGGCCGTCCATCATTTCGGCAAAGCCGGTGTAGTCGGCAACTTCCACCGCGGCGACGCCATTGTCCTGGAGCAACTTGAAGGTGCCACCGGTGGACAGGATCTCGACGCCGAGCTGTTGCAGCTCACGGGCGAATTCGAGGATTCCGGTCTTGTCGGAAACGCTGATCAAGGCGCGGCGGATCGGCAGGCGGGTAGTCTGGTCGGTCATTTCAGATTCCATAACGCGGTGGAGTCAGCAAAAAAGGCGACCTCATCGAATGGGAGCCGCCTTTTCTGGTGTGGATTCGTTGTTACAGCAGATCGTACTGCTTGAGCTTCTTGCGCAAGGTGCCCCGGTTGAGCCCCAGCAGCTCGCTGGCCTTGGTCTGGTTGCCCTTGACGTAGTTCATCACGCTTTCGAGCAAGGGTGCCTCGACTTCAGAGAGCACCAGGTTGTACACGTCCGTGACAGCAGCGCCCTCGAGGTGCGCAAAGTAGTTGTGCAGCGCCTTCTCCACGCTCCCGCGAAGGGTCTGGCCCTCTTCGCTCGGGGTGTTCAGGTGCTGTTTCAGGTTGACGTTGTCGCTCACGGGCGTTGTTCCACTCACTAAAGTCTCGGTCATCATCGTCATGCGGCCACCCCTTGTCCGTCCTCTGTCTCAAGGCTCTGTTCACGTTCGCGGAAAAACTCGCGAACGTCGGCGCACTGCGCGTGTGTTTCTTCCAAACCATTGAAGCGGGCGCGAAACTCCCTGGCGCCCGGTAACGTTGCCAGGTACCAGCCCACATGCTTGCGGGCGATACGCACACCCATCACATCGCCATAGAAGGCGTGCAGCGCGGCCAGGTGCTCCAGCAGAATTCGTTCCACTTCAGCCAACTGCGGTGCCGGCAACAGCTCGCCGGTGCGCAGGTAGTGCTCGACCTCGCGAAAGATCCACGGCCGCCCCTGGGCGGCGCGGCCGATCAGCAGGCCGTCGGCGCCGGTGGCGTCGAGCACCTGTCGGGCCTTTTGCGGCGACGTGATGTCGCCATTGGCAAATACCGGTATCGACACCGCCTGCTTGATGGCGGCGATGGTGTCGTACTCGGCGTCGCCGGTGTACAGGTCGGCACGGGTGCGGCCATGTACGGCCAGTGCCTGAATGCCTGCCTGCTCGGCGATCTTCGCCACGGTCAGGCCATTCTTGTTGTCCCGGTCCCAGCCGGTGCGGATCTTGAGGGTAACGGGTACGTCCACGGCGGCGACCACCGCCTGGAGGATCTCGTTGACCAGCACTTCATCCTTCAATAAAGCAGAGCCTGCAGCTTTGTTGCAGACTTTTTTTGCCGGGCAGCCCATGTTGATATCGATGATCTGCGCGCCGGCCTCGACATTGGCCCGGGCCGCGGCCGCGAGCATCTGCGCGTCACCGCCGGCGATCTGCACCGAGCGGGGCTCGGGATCGCCATCGTGAATCATGCGCAGGCGCGACTTGCGGCTGTTCCACAGGCTCATGTCGCTGCTGACCATTTCGGACACCACCAGGCCTGCGCCCATTCGTCGGCACAGCTGACGAAAAGGCTGGTCCGTGACCCCGGCCATCGGGGCAAGGATCAGGGCGTTCTGCAGTGTGTATGGGCCGATGCGTACCGCCGACATAGGAGTTCCCTGTTGTGGGGGCCGATCTTAGAGTTCGAAAAAGGGTGGGCATGATACCCGCTCTCGGTGACCGGATAAAGGTCGATCTGGATAAAATATGAACAGTTTGAGCGGCAAGCGACAAGCTTCAAGCCCCAGCCAAAAGCAGGAGTGGCGTGATACCGCGCTTTTCTCTTGCCGCCTGAAGCTTGCCGCTGGTCGCTGGGTTTACTCCGGCGAGCGGAAGCTCAGGCTGTAGTTGACCGCCTTCGGGCCCGGATCGAGGATGTCCAGGGCGATGTGGATCGGGGTCTGGCTGGGCATTTCGGCCTTGCCGGCCAGCTCGCCGCTCAGGTACTCGCCGGGCTTGAAGCGACGGCTGGCGATCAGTTGGCCGTTGAGGTCGGCAAACCGCAGCTCCAGCAGCGGGAATGGCTGCGAGAAGGGCGCACGATTGTAGATGATCGCGTCCACGATCAACGCGCCGGCAAAGTCCGGGTGGCTGCGGACCACCAGGTTGCTGCTCTTGATGCGGGCGATGTCGACCTTGGAAGGCACTTCGCAGCCCAGTTGCGGGCACAGCTGCTGGAACCAGGGGCGGTACTGGTCCTGGCGGGCCAGTTCGTCGAAGTGATAGGCGATGTACTGGCCAGCCAGTGCCGCGCCTGCCAGCAGAGTCAGCAGCGCCCACAGCAGGCGCCGGCCCCAGTGGCTGCGCGGCTTCTGCCAGTCGAGCTGCAGCGGGTCGTCGACGATGTCGACCAGCGCCGGCTTGCGCGGCGAGCGTGCGGCCATCGGGCCAAGGTCGGGTTCGTGGCGGGTATTCGGGGCGTCGTCGAGCGCCGGGTCCGGCGTATCGGGCTCATCACCCGGGTCGCGTGCCGACAGGTGCTCGGCCACCACGTCGGGGTCGTGGAGGGGCTGCTCGCGCAGCGGGGGCTCGTCATCCAGGCCGTCCAGGTCCAGCGACAGCGAGGGTTCGGTGCGCTCGCCCGGCAGCGCCACGACAGCCGGGACGGGTTCGTCGACCAGCGGCGGCTGCGGCGTTGCCTGGGCTTCGCGTTCGTCGGCCGGGCTGCTGAACAGGCTGTCGGTGTACGAGGTGTCGTCCGGGCCGTCGCGCTGGGCGCTGAGGCTGTCCTCGCGGCGTGGCGCCAGGTCGAAGTCTTCGGCCTGGCTGCGCTTGAACTCGCTGATCGGCTGGATTTCGCGTTGCTCCAGGCGGGCGAGTTCCTGGTCGAGGTCCAGTTGGTCGAGGTCGACGTCCAGCGCGCTGGCCGTCCATTCGCGCTGGCTGATCGGCGCGGGGGCCGGCGGCGCTGGCTGCGGTGCATGTTCGGGTTCGGCCACCGGCGCAGGCAACGGCGTTGCCGGCGGCAGCGCGGGGGCGACCTGCAGCGCCTGTTGCGCTGCACTTTGCTCCAGCAGCTGCTTGGCGGCGTTGAATACCTGCAGGCAATTGCCGCAGCGCACTACCCCGCGGGCCACACTCAATTGAGTGTGGCTGACGCGAAAGCTGGTCTGGCAATGCGGGCACTGGGTGACGAAACTGTCGGTCATGCGGCGGTCCGGGTTGTGCAGAGTTGTAGTCTAGGCGCAGTTAGCGCCGGCGACCACTGATGCGTACCCAGCCATCGCGCACGGCGATCGGGTCCAGGTCGAAGTCCTTGGCGTAGGCGGCGGCCACTTCATCGCCCTGTTCGGCGAGGATGCCCGACAGCGCCAGCAGGCCGCCGGGGCGTACCAGGCCGGACAGCTGCGGGGCCAGCGAGACCAGCGGGCCGGCGAGGATGTTGGCTACCAGCACGTCGGCCTGCATGGCCGGCATGTCCTGGGGCAGGTACAGGTCGAACAGCGCGTCGGCGATGCCGTTGCGCCCGGCATTGTCGCGCGAGGCCTCGATGGCCTGCACGTCGATGTCGGTGCCCACTGCCTTGCGTGCGCCCAGCAGCAGCGCGGCGATGGCGAGGATGCCCGAGCCGCAGCCGAAGTCGAGTACTTCAGTGCCGTTCAGGTCCTGGCCGTCGAGCCATTCCAGGCACAGGGCGGTGGTCGGGTGGGTGCCGGTGCCGAACGCCAGGCCCGGGTCGAGCAGCAGGTTGACGGCGTCCGGCTCGGGGGCGGCGTGCCAGCTGGGCACGATCCACAGGCGCTGGCCGAAGCGCATGGGCTGGAAGTTGTCCATCCAGCTGCGTTCCCAGTCCTGGTCTTCGATCACTTCGGCCTGGTGCTCGGGCAGGGCGGCCCCGGTCAGCAGTTGCAGGTGGGCAAACACTGCCTCGGGTTCGGCGTCGGCTTCGAACAGGGCCAGCAGGTGGGTGTGCGACCACAGCGGGGTGGTGTTGAGGTCCGGTTCGAAGATCGGCTGGTCTTCGGCGTCCATGAAGGTGACGGAGACGGCGCCGACTTCGAGCAGGGCATCTTCGTAGGTTTCGGCTTGTTCCGGGCTGATGGCCAGACGTACTTGCAGCCAGGGCATGGCGGGCACCTTTGGGTAATTCGTGGAGGGCAGCCGCTGGGGGCTGCGCGAAGCGCGCCAGTTTACTTGAGTGCGAGGGGTTTGTATCGGGGGCGCTGCAGTGTCTGTACTGGCGTGATCGCGGGTCAAGCCCGCTCCCACAGAGACGGCAGTGATCCCTGTGGGAGCGGGCTTGACCCGCGATCGGGCTGCAGAGCAGCCCTCGAGAGACAAACCGGTGCTGGTCAGTGCCCGCGCAAAAACGCCAGCAGTCGCGCATTGACCTGCTCGGCCGCTTCCAGCTGCACCATGTGCCCCTGGCCCGGCAGTATCGCCACCTCGGCTGGCAGGCCGTCCACATGGGTGGCCGGGATGATCGCGTCATCGCTGCCCCACAGCACCAGCGTCGGCTGCTGCGCCACCACCGGGCGCAGGTCGTGACGCTGCACGCCGTCGCTGGCCAGTGCGTCGGCCAGTTGTCGCAGGGCCTCGTCCACCCCCTCCAGGCGCTTGAACCTGAGCATGTCCTCGAGCATCTGCCGGGTCACCAGCCCGGGGTCGGAGAACAGCTGCGTCATCTGCGGCTTCAGGGCGTTGCGGTTGGCCGCCGCAACGATGCCCTGCAGGTAGCCGCCATTGATCTCGCGCCCCAGCCCGGCGCTGGCGATCAGGCTCAGCGACTGCACCCGCGCAGGTGCCAGCCGCGCCAGGTTCAAGGCCACCGCACCACCCATGGAGTGCCCGGCCAGGTGCACGCGCCCCAGGTCCAGGTGATCGAGCAGGGCCAGCACGCTCTGGCTCAGCTCATCCAGGTCGCCGCGTTGCAGGTGCTTGCCCGACTCGCCATGCCCGGGCAGGTCGAGGGCGATCACCCGGCGCTCGGCGGCCAGCGCCGGGTGGTTGAACATCCAGTTGTTAAGGTCGCCGCAGAAGCCGTGGATCAACACCAGCGGCGTACCGCTTTCGCCGAGGTCGAAGTAGCGCACCCGGTGCCCGTCCAGCTCGACTTTCTGCGGCGCCGGGCCGCTGTCCTGCTCGGCGCCGTCACCAGGCACGAAATCGGCCTGAAAGCGCTGCACCACCGCATCGATCTGCGCGTCGCTGGCCTCGCCCTCGACCACCACGGCCAGCAGCGCCCCCACTGCCAGGGTTTCGTCGGGCCTGGCGATCTGACGGCGCAGCACGCCGCTGAACGGGGCCTCGACGCTGCTGGAGATCTTGTCGGTCTCCACGTCCAGCACCTCGTCGCCCTTGCTGATGTGCTCGCCTTCCTGCTTGAGCCAGGTGTCGATGCGCCCCTCGGTCATCGACAGGCCCCACTTGGGCATGGTCAGGGTATGGATCTGGCTCATGCCGCGTCCCTCCCTTTCATCACTGTGTGCACGGCAGCCTCGATCTTGGCGGCGGTGGGGATGTAGAGGTCTTCCAGCGCGTCGGAGAACGGCACCGGGGTGTGCGGCGCAGTGACCATCTCGATCGGGCCCTTGAGTGCGCCGAAGGCTTTCTGCGCCACCAGCGCACTGATGTCGGTGGCCATCGAGCAGCGCGGGTTGGCTTCGTCGATCACCACCAGGCGGCCGGTCTTTTCCACGCTTTCGAGAATGCTGTCTTCATCCATCGGGCTGGTGGTGCGCAGGTCGAGCACCTCGCAGTCGATGCCCTGGCGCGCCAGGTTGGCCGCCGCCTCCATGGCCAGGTGGACCATGCGACCGTAGGTCACCAGGGTGATGTCGTCGCCGTCACGCATGAAGTTGGCCTCGCCGAACGGCACGGTGTAGACCTCTTCCGGCACTTCGCCCTGCAGGCTGTAGAGCAGCTTGTGCTCGCAGAAGATCACCGGGTCGTTGTCGCGGATCGCCTGGATCAGCAGGCCCTTGGCGTCATACGGCGACGACGGGCACACCACCTTCAGGCCCGGGATGTGGGTCCACAGCGAGGTGAGCATCTGCGAGTGCTGGGCGGCGGCGCGCAGGCCGGCGCCGACCATGGTGCGCATCACCAGCGGGGTGACCGCCTTGCCGCCGTACATGTAGCGAAACTTGGCTGCCTGGTTGAGGATCTGGTCCAGGCAGCAGCCGGCAAAGTCGACGAACATCAGTTCGCACACCGGGCGCAGGCCCTGGGTGGCGGCGCCGACCGCTGCGCCCACATAGCCGATTTCCGATAGCGGCGCGTCCAGTACGCGGCCGGGGAACTGCCCGTAAAGGCCCTTGGTGACGCCGAGCACACCGCCCCAGGCGTCATTCTCGCCCGGTGCACCGGCACCGCCGGCGACGTCCTCGCCAATGATGAACACCGTGGGGTCGCGGCGCATTTCCTGGGCCAGGGCTTCGTTGATGGCCTGCTGGTAGCTGATTTTTCTCGCCATGATGATTCTCCGATTGTTCTTGTTGTATGGGCAGCGTGCTCAGGGGTAGGCGACGTACACGTCGCTGAGCAGGTCGGCAGGCTGGGGCTTGGGGTCGGACTTGGCGCGGCGCACGGCGTCTTCGATCAGGTCCTCGACCTGGGCATCCACCAGGTCCAGCTGGGCGTCGCCGAGCAGACCGGCGCGGGTGGTGCGCTGGCGGAACTGCATCAGGCAGTCGCGGGTTTCGCGCAGGTTCTTCACCTCGTCCGGGGCGCGGTAGGTTTGCGCGTCGCCTTCGAAGTGGCCGTAGTAGCGGGTCAGCTTGACCTCCACCAGCGACGGGCCCTGACCGCTGCGGGCACGCTCGATGGCGGCGCCGGCCGCCTCGTGCACGGCAAAGAAGTCGTAGCCGTCGATGGTCACACCGGGCATGCCGAAGCCGGCGGCGCGGTCGGCGATGTGGTCGCACGCCACCGACCAGTTGGAGGCGGTGGCCTCGGCGTAGCCGTTGTTCTCGGCCACGAAGATGCACGGCAGGTTCATGATCGCGGCCAGGTTCATGGCCTCGAACACCGCACCCTCGTTGGAGCCGCCGTCGCCGAAGAACACCACGGCCACGTCATCGGTGCCCTTGAGCTTGGCCGCCAGGGCAGCGCCGGCCACCAGGGGCGCGCCGGCGCCGACGATGCCGTTGGCGCCGAGCATGCCCTTTTCCAGGTCGGCGATATGCATCGAGCCGCCCTTGCCGCCGCACACGCCGGTCTTCTTGCCGTAGATCTCGGCCATCATGTCGTGCACGTCCACGCCCTTGGCGATGCAGTGGCCGTGGCCGCGGTGGTTGGAGGCGATGCAGTCGCTGTCGCGCAGGTGCGCCATGACCCCGGCGGCCGACGCCTCTTCGCCGGCATACAGGTGCACGAAGCCTGGGATCTCGCCGGTGGCGAACTCGATGTGCAGGCGCTCTTCGAAGGCGCGGATGGTGCGCATGACCCGGTAGGCATGCAGGAGTTGCTCGGTGTTCAGGTGAGTGGACATCTTGTTGTTCTCCAGGGTTGTCTCAGCACTGAGGGTGCGCAGGGTGTTGCGGGTGTTCGCGGCCTACCGCCAGCAGGCGATGGCGGGCGGCGAAGGCCAGTACGGCCTCCACGTCGATGCTCAGGGGGCCGTGGGCGTCGAGGGTGACGGTGGGGCGGTCGTGCTCGCTGAACTCGATCTCGCGCTCGCCGTCCAGCGCCAGG
The DNA here is from genome assembly GCF_024261405.1 of Pseudomonas sp. FBF18. Taxonomy (NCBI): domain Bacteria; kingdom Pseudomonadati; phylum Pseudomonadota; class Gammaproteobacteria; order Pseudomonadales; family Pseudomonadaceae; genus Pseudomonas; species Pseudomonas sp. FBF18. The sequence goes on from NZ_QKRS01000026.1 coordinate 17,248, forward strand.
GTGCCGCTGGACAGGCTCAGGGAGTAGGCGACGCCCGGTGCCAGCGGGCCGGCGGCCGTGATGCCGCAGCCTTGCACCAGGCCAGGGGCCAGCGGCGCCAGCAGCGCCTGTTCGGCCTGGCCGTTAAGACGCACCCAGGCCCCTTCGGCGGCGTGGCGCGACACCGGGCACCACAGCCCGCACAGCGCCGAGAGGCCGATGGCATGGGGTTCGGCGAAGGTGGCGAAGACTTCGGCAAGGTCTTCGGCGCGGCTCAGGGCGCGGGCGCCGATGAAGCGCTGCGGCGACACCGCGACTTCCACCAGCGCCCATTCGCACAGCTCCCGCGCCGGGTCGCGCACCAGCAGGCGCTTGTTGCGGCGCAGGCCCACCTGGGCCGGGATGCGCCCGGCGGCGAACAGCCCGCCGGCCAGCCCGGCGCTGGTGGCCTCGCGCAATTCGGGGAAGGCGTTGTTGGTACCGGTGGAAAGGGTCAGCAGCGGAATGTCGCCGACCTCGGCGGCCACCGCCTTATGGGTGCCGTCGCCGCCGAGCACGGCGATCAGTGCGACCCCGCGGGCGAGCATCTGGCGCGCGGCCAGGCGGGTGTCCTCCACGGTCTGGCGCAGCGGCATGTCGAGGATGTCCAGTTGCGGCCAGCGCTGGCCGGCGGCCTGTGGGCCGTTGCTGGCCTTGAGCACGGCGGCGGCGATGCCGGTCATGTCCGGCGGCAGCAGCACGCGCCGGATGCCGGTGGCGGCGAAGGCGGCCAGCAAGCGTTGCACGGCCGAGGCCTTGTCGGTGCTGGAGTACAGGCCGGCGCTGGCGGTAAGCCTGCGCAGGTCGCGGCCCGAGGCCGGGTTGACGATGATGCCCACGGTGGGGGCGGGATGGCTCATGGCGCACCTCTGGTTCTTGTGTACCAGGGTTGGAGCAAGGGTGGTGCCAGGTTGGGTGAAAGGCTTGACCCAGAGCCTTTGCGCAGCATTCCAGGGGCGTACTCGCGGGGCGTCGGCAAGACGCTGCGTTGCAGTGCGGGCAGCGCAGCGGCGAGACACCGAGACGCTGCGTCTCACGGCGCCGCTTGCCCAGGCGGTGCTTGTCGGGGCCTGGCAAACGGCGCTTAATGGGCCGCATAACGACAAGAACACGAGAACCGGAGGCCCCATGCTTGCCGCGAACTCCAGAGCCCACGTCGACTGTGTCAGCCGTGTGCTCAAGAATGCCGACCGCCAGCCCCAGGCGCCGGTACCGCCGTTGATCCTCGACTCCTGGCGCCGCTCGATGGAGCAGCACCGCCTCGACCCTTCCTCGCAGCAAGGGCCGCGCATCCTGTCGCAAACCCTGCTCAACGAATGCCGCGAACGCGCCGAGCTGTTCATGCGCATTGCCAGCGATGCGGTGGCGCGCCTGCACGAGCGGGTGCGCGGGGCCGACTACTGCGTGCTGCTGACCGACGCGCAGGGTCGCACCATCGACTACCGCGTCGACGCCGCGCTGCGCAACGACTGCCGCAAGGCCGGCCTGTACCTGGGCACCTGCTGGTCGGAAGGCGAGGAGGGCACCTGCGGGGTGGCGGCGGTACTGACCAGCCAGGTGCCGGTCACGGTGCACAAGCGCGATCACTTTCGTGCCGCGTTCATCGGCCTGACCTGCTCGGCGGCGCCGGTGTTCGACCCGCAGGGCAAGCTGCTGGGGGTGGTCGACGTGTCGGCGCTGCAGTCGCCGGACGACCGGCGCAGCCAGCACCTGATCCGCCAACTGGTGGTGCAGACCGCGCGGGAGATCGAGAACGCGTTTTTCATGCACAACGCCCAGGCGCATTGGGTGTTGCGGGCGCACAGCGCGCCGGGGTATGTGGACAGCCAGCCGGACTTTCTGCTGGCCTGGGATGCCGACGGACGCCTGCAGGCGCTCAACAGCCTGGCGCGCTCGGCATTGCTCTCGCGCTACGGCGAGCTGCCGGCGCATATCGGCCAGCTGTTCGACCTGGACCAGTTGCGCGCGGTGACCGACGAGTCGGCCCAGCGCCTGAGCTGGAGCGCCGATGGCGATGCGCTGCATGTGCGGGTCAGCTCGCCACAGCGTCCGGCGCGGGTGGTGCCGGTGCCGGGCGGGGTGGATGCACGGGTGGAGGAAAGCCTGCGCCTGGCGGTGCGGGTCAAGAACTGCAACCTGGCGGTGCTGGTGGTGGGCGAGACCGGTGCGGGCAAGGAAGTGTTCGCGCGCCAGTTGCATGAACGCAGCGCGCGGGCCGGCAAGCCGTTCGTGGCGCTCAACTGCGCGGCGATTCCCGAGAGCCTGATCGAGAGCGAGCTGTTCGGCTATGTGGCCGGGGCGTTTACCGGGGCTTCCAGCAAGGGCATGCGCGGGCTGCTGCAGCAGGCCGATGGCGGCACGCTGTTTCTCGACGAGATCGGCGACATGCCGCTGGCCTTGCAGACCCGCCTGCTGCGGGTGCTGGCCGAAGGCGAGGTGGCGCCGCTGGGTGCGGCCAGGCGCGAGCGTGTGGATATCCAGGTGATCTGCGCCACGCACCGCGACCTGGCGGCGCGGGTGGCCGACGGGCGCTTTCGCGAAGACCTGTACTTTCGTCTGGCCAATGCGCGCTTCGAGCTGCCGCCGCTGCGCGAGCGCAGTGACCGGCTGGCCTTGATCAACCGCTTGCTGGCCGAGGAGGCGGCCGGTTGCGGGGTGGACGTGGGCTTGAGCGAGGCAGCGCTGGAGTGCCTGCTGGGGTATCGCTGGCCGGGTAACCTGCGCCAGTTGCGCCAGGTGCTGCGTTACGCCTGCGCGGTGTGCGCCGGTGGCACGCTGCAGTTGCAGGACCTGCCGGCGGATGTGCGCGGGGCGCAGGTGCAGGGCCAGGTGCAGGCCAGCATGAGCCCGCAGCGCCAGGTGCTGCTGGAGGCGCTGGTACGCCATCGCTGGAAACCGGGGGAGGCGGCCAAGGCGCTGGGTATTTCGCGGGCCACCTTGTACCGGCGGGTGCATGCGCATGGCATCGAGATGCCGCGCATGGGGCGGGACTAGGCGGCGCATTCATCGCGGGTCAAGCCCGCTCCCACCGGTACAGCGGTGATCCTGAGATCAATGGCGTTCCTGTGGGAGCGGGCTTGACCCGCGATGGGCGTACCGCAGCCCAAAAAAAAGACCCCGGCACCAGGCCGGGGTGTTTTTTCACATCACACCTGCATCACTCGTCGTTGGCGAGCTTGTGTTCCAGGTAGTGAATGTTCACGCCACCTTTGCAGAAACCTTCATCGCGCACCAGCTCGCGGTGCAGCGGGATGTTGGTCTTGATGCCGTCGACGACGATCTCGTCCAGCGCATTGCGCATGCGCGCCATGGCTTCGTCACGGTCCTTGCCGTAGGTGATCAGCTTGCCGATCAGCGAGTCGTAGTTCGGCGGTACCGCATAGCCACTGTACAGGTGCGAGTCGACGCGAACGCCGTTGCCGCCCGGTGCGTGGAAATGCTTGACGGTACCCGGGCTCGGAATGAACTTCTTCGGGTCTTCGGCGTTGATCCGGCACTCCAGCGAGTGACCGCGAATCACCACGTCATCCTGGGTGAACGACAGCTTGTTGCCAGCGGCGATGCTGAGCATCTCCTTGACGATGTCGATACCGGTGACCATCTCCGAAACCGGGTGCTCCACCTGAACACGGGTGTTCATTTCGATGAAGTAGAACGCGCCGTTCTCGTAGAGGAACTCGAAGGTGCCGGCACCACGGTAGCCGATGTCGATGCACGCCTTGACGCAGCGGGCGAAGACTTCCTGGCGGGCCTTTTCGTCGATACCCGGGGCTGGCGCTTCTTCCAGCACCTTCTGGTGGCGGCGCTGCAGCGAGCAGTCGCGGTCACCCAGGTGCACGGCGTTGCCCTGGCCGTCGGACAGTACCTGGACTTCCACGTGACGCGGGTTGGTCAGGAACTTCTCCAGGTACACCATCGGATTGCCGAAAGCGGCGCCGGCTTCGCTGCGGGTCAGCTTGGCCGAGGCGATCAGGTCCTCTTCCTTGTGCACCACGCGCATGCCGCGACCACCACCGCCACCGGCGGCCTTGATGATCACCGGGTAGCCGACTTCACGGCCGATGCGCAGGGCTTCTTCCTCGTCTTCCGGCAGCGGGCCGTCGGAACCCGGAACGGTCGGTACGCCGGCCTTGATCATCGCGTCCTTGGCCGACACCTTGTCGCCCATCAGGCGGATGGTGTCGGCCTTGGGGCCGATGAAGGCGAAGCCGGAGTTCTCGACCTGCTCGGCGAAATCGGCGTTTTCCGCGAGGAAACCGTAGCCTGGGTGAATGGCGGTGGCGCCGGTCACTTCAGCGGCTGCGATGATCGCCGGGATGTGCAGGTAGGAGTGGGTGGCCGAAGCCGGGCCAATGCATACCGATTCGTCGGCCAGGCCCAGGTGCATCAGCTCGCGGTCGGCGGTGGAGTGCACGGCGACGGTCTTGATGCCCATCTCTTTGCAGGCGCGCAGGATCCGCAGGGCAATTTCCCCGCGGTTGGCGATCAGGACTTTTTCCAACTTGGCTGGCATCGTTGGTTCTCCGCGGTTCAAACGATGGTGAACAGCGGCTGGTCGTACTCAACCGGCTGGCCGTCTTCTACCAGAATGGATTCGATCACACCGCTGGTTTCAGCTTCGATGTGGTTCATCATTTTCATGGCTTCGACGATGCACAGGGTGTCGCCTTTCTTCACGGTCTGGCCGACTTCGACGAAGGCAGGCGAGGTAGGCGAGGCTTTGCGGTAGAAGGTACCGACCATTGGCGAGCGGGCCACGGTGCCGTTGAGCTTCGGCGCGGCTGGCGCTTCGGCGGCAGCCGGGGCAGCGGCGGCCACAGGGGCGGCGGCCGGTGCGGCAGCCATCGGGGCTGGCGCGTAGTACTGCTGGGCCGGGGTCTTGCTGTGGCGGCTGATACGGACGGACTCTTCGCCTTCCTTGATCTCCAGCTCGTCGATGCCAGACTCTTCCAGCAGTTCGATCAGTTTCTTGACTTTACGGATATCCATTAATCATCAACTCCCAAGGGTCGGTCAGGGTCGTATAAACGTGAATGTTAACGTTCGTACACGGCCCGGCCTGCGGCCAGGCTTCGGTTATTCAGGGTTTGGCGTGCGCTGCCAGGTGTTCCAGGGCGGACTCCAGGGCCAGGCGATAGCCGGTGGCGCCCAGGCCGCAGATCACCCCTACGGCGACGTCTGAAAAGTAGGAGTGGTGGCGAAACGGCTCGCGCTTGTGCACGTTGGACAGATGCACTTCGATGAATGGGATGCTCACCGCCAGCAATGCGTCACGTAATGCGACGCTTGTGTGCGTGAAAGCCGCCGGATTGATCAGGATGAAGTCCACCCCTTCGTTGCGTGCGGCGTGGATGCGATCGATCAGTTCGTACTCGGCATTGCTTTGCAGGTATTGCAGATGGTGGCCGGCGGCGCGTGCACGCTGCTCCAGGTCCTGGTTGATCTGGGCCAGGGTCACGGCCCCGTAGACGCCCGGTTCGCGGGTGCCTAGCAGGTTCAGGTTGGGGCCATGCAGCACCAGTAGCGTTGCCATCTGCGGTTCCTTTTATTGTCGGGCAAAAACGTAGCGCGGCGACTATGCCGCAAACTGCCGAGCACTGTCCAGTTACCTGCAATAGCCAGCACGATGACCGAGATTCGCGCGAAATTTATGACTATCTTGCCAATTTCGGTCATCCGTGGCGCTTTTCAAGCGGCCCCAGCAGTTATAGACCCACTTCGCTGCGAATGCGCGCCAGGTGTTCGGCAAATTCGCCGGCTTTTACCTCGCCTATCACCCTGCTGTCGGTTTTTTCGCTGCCGTTCGCGGCAAACACCAGGAAGCCCGGCGGGCCGAACAGCTGGTAGCGGTCCAGCAGCGCGCGTTGCTCGGCGTTGCTTTGGGTGATGTCGAACCGTACCAGGCGGTAGCCCTGCAGTTGCGCCTGCACGGCCGGATCGCCGAGCACGTCATGCTCGATCACCTTGCAACTGATGCACCAGTCGGCGTACCAGTCCAGCAGCAGCGGTTGCCCGGCCGCCCTGGCTTCGGCCAGCAGGCCATCCAGGGCGGCGGGGGTGTTCACCGTCTGCCAGGCGCTGACCGGTGCGGCCGAGGGGGTGCTGGCGGGGGCGGGGAGTGGCCGCAGCGGGTCGGCCTGGCCACTGAAGGCGCCGTACCAGCAGGCCAGCGCGTAGGCCAGCAGCAACAGGCCGAGCAGCTGCGCCAGGCGCTGGCCGGTGGTCTTCACGCCGAACTCCAGGGCGCCGAGGAACAGCGCCACGCCGGCTGCCAGCAGGCCGATCAGCAGCAGGGTGAGCGGGCCGGGCAGCACGCGGCTGAGCAGGCCGATGGCCAGGCCCAGCAGCAGCACGCCGATGGCGTTCTTCACCGTGACCAGCCACGGCCCGCTTTTGGGCAGCCAGGCCGCACCGCCGGTGGCCACCAGCAGCAGCGGCGCGCCCATGCCCAGGCCCAGGGCGAAGAGTTTCAGCGCCCCGCCGATGGCATCGCCGCTGGCGCTTATATATAGCAGCGCACCGGCCAGTGGCGCCGACACGCAGGGCGAGACCAGCAGGCTGGAAACCACCCCGAGTACGGCGGCGCCCAGCAGCGAGCCGCCCTTGGTCTGCCCGGCCACGCGGTCCAGGCGGCTGCTGATGAACTGCGGCAGCTTCAGTTCGAACAGGCCGAACATGGCCAGGGCGAATACCACGAAGAATGCCGCGAAGGGCACCAGCACCCAGGCCGATTGCAGGCGTGCCTGCAAATTGAGCTGGGCACCGAACAGGCCCATCAGCGCGCCGAGCAGGGCGAAGCAGGCGGCCATCGGCAGCACGTAGGCCAGCGACAGGGCCAGGCCGCGACCGCCACCGACCTGGCCACGCAGCACCACCCCGGAAAGGATCGGCAGCATCGGCAGCACGCAGGGGGTGAAGGTCAGGCCGACGCCGGCAAGGAAGAACAGCAGCATTTCCTTCCAGCTCCAGGCGTTGCTGCTGGCCGGGGCGGCGGCGGTGGACGCTGCGGCGACGCCGTCGATGCTCAGGCGCTCGGTTTCCGGCGGGTAGCACAGGCCCTTGTCGGCGCAGCCCTGATAGCTCACCACCAGGGTGAAGGGGCGCTGGTCGGCAGTGCGTGGCAGGTCGATGTCGAGGATGCCGTGGTACACCTCGACGTCGCCGAAGTACTCGTCGTGCTTGGCCTCGCCGGCAGGTAGCTGCGCGGTGCCCAGGGCGATGTCGGCAGGTTCGGTACGGAACTGGAAGCGGTGACGATAGAGGTAGTAGCCCTCGGTGGTGACGAAGCGCAGCTTGATGGCCTGGGCGTCGCCCTGGATCAGGTTGAGCTTGAAGGCTTCGCGCACGGGCAGGAAGTCGGCGCTGTTGTTCAGGCCCGGTGCGCCGAGGGTGGCGCTGGGGCGGTTGTCGAGCAGCCCGGCGCCCATGGCGGGCAGGGCCAGGACCAGAAGCAGGAGGCAAAGCAGGCGACGCATGAGCGGTCTCGCTGGGGGGAACGTGGGGGCAATGATAACGGAGTTTGAGCAGGAGCAATCGAGTTGAACCCATCGCGGGTCAAGCCCGCTCCCACAGACAATGCATCTGGCTCAATCAGGATGCATACCTGTGGGAGCGGGCTTGACCCGCGAGAGTCCCCTGGATCAGACCCGGAACGCCTGCACGGCGGTGTTCAGCTCCCCGCCCAGGCGCAGCAGATGCTCACCCTGCTCGCGCCCCTCGCCAATGCGCTCCAGGTTGTCCGCGCCCAGTTCGTGGATCCGTTCGCTATGGTCGCGAATCTCGCTCACCGCACCGCTCTGCTGCGCGGTCACGTCGGCGATGCGTACGGCGGTCTGCGCAATGGTCTGGATCGCCGCGACAATCTCGTCCAGCGCTCCATCGGCAGACTGCGCCTGCTGGGCAGTGGCCTCGGCGTGCTCCAGCTGCGCGCGCATGCCTTCCACCGATTCGCGTGCCGCCTGCTGCAGGCGCGCGATCAGGGTCTGGATCTCGCCGGTGGCTCCGGTGGTGCGCTGGGCCAGCGAACGCACCTCCTCGGCCACCACGGCAAAGCCGCGGCCCATCTCGCCGGCCCTTGCCGCCTCGATGGCCGCATTCAGGGCCAGCAGGTTGGTCTGTTCGGCAATCGAGCGGATCACCGTGAGCACGCCGCCAATGGTCGCCGACTCCTGGGCCAGGCCCTCGATCATCTGTGCATTGCCCTGCACCTCGTCCACCAGCAGGCGCAGCCCGCTCAGGCTCTGGCCGATCACCGCCTGGCCCTGTTCCACCGCCAGCCCCGCGTGGCGGCTGGCGTCGGCGGCCTGGCTGGCATCGCCGGCCACCTGGGTGATGGTGGCCTCCAGTTCGCCCAGCGCATCGCGGATCTGCGCGGTGTCGCCGGCCTGGCGCTCGGCGCCGTCGTGCAGCGCGCTGCTCATGCCGGCCAGGGCGTGGCTGCTGCCGGCCACCTGCTCGGCGTTGCTGCGGATGGTGCCCACCAGGTCTACCAGGTAGGCACGCAGGCGGTTGAGCGAATCCTGGATGTCGTGCATTTCGCGGTTGCTGCGCCCCAGCGCAATGGCCTGGCTGAAGTCGCCGCCGGCCCACTGCGAGAGCGCCGGCGCCAGGTTGCCCAGCACCCGCGCCAGGCGCCGCTGCAAGGTGTCGATGAGCAGGGCGATCAGCAGGATCAACCCGATCATCAGGCCCTGGATCACCCGCACTTCGCCCTGGATCTGCCCATGCTGCGCGCGCACCCCCGGTTCCAGGTCGGCGATGGCCTGCTGCACGGCGGCCATGCGCGCCTGGGTGGTGGTGGCCAGTTCGGTACGGCGCTCGATCTGCGCGCGGGTGCGCTGCAGTTCTGCCGGGTAGCGCGCCAGCAAACTGCCCAGCTCGCGCTTGAGGGCCACGCCGACGTCTTCGGCGCTGGTGGTGGCCTCGCTCTGCAGGCCCATCATCGCGGCGAAGTCGTCGGCGCCGGATTCCACCGCCGCGGTCACGCCCAGCAATGGCAGGGCGTCGAGGGCTTTGGCCTGGGTGATGATCAGTTGCAGTTCGCGCTCCACCTCGTCGGCCAGCTCGCTGCGCCCGCTGCTCACCAGCTTGTCACGCGCCAGCGACAGGCGGCCCAGGTGCAGGCTGGCTTCCAGCAGTGCCGACTGGTAATGCGCCGCCTCGGGATGGCCGCTGTCGTGGGCGTAGCGGGCGAGCTGTTCGAGGTTGGCGCCCAGTTCGCGTTCGGCCTGCAGCAACAGGGCCTGGGGGTCGCCGGCGAGCTTGCCGGCGGCCAGCAGCTCATTGGCGGTGAATGCCTGCAGGGTGTCGAGGCTGGGGCGCAGTTGCGCGGCCAGCTCATCGGGCAGCTGGGCCAGTTCCTGTTGCAGGTCCTGGGTGCTTTGCAGGGCGGTGGCGTGGCGCAGGGCATCGCCACTGTTCAGGTAATCCTGGGTGTTGCGGGCCACCTGGTTCTGGAACTGCTGGGACAGCGCCAGGTAACGCTCCATCAACAGGTAGGGCTGTTCCAGGGCGCGTTGCGACCACCACAGGGTCGCCCCCAGGGCCAGGCACACGGTTACCAGCAGCAGGGTGTTCAGATTGGTCAGCAACTTCAGGCGCATGAGCGGGCTCTACCAACGGCGGGATGGCAAGTGCCTGAAGTTATTGCGTTTTTATGACGTGGTTATGACGATGGCAGGGGTGTTGCGAAATAAAGTGGCTATATGGTGGCCCTGTCGCCGGCAACGCCGGCTCCTACAGGGGCCGGGTTGCTGGCGAAAAGGCTCAGGCCTCGACCCGCTGTACGCAGTTGCGCCCCGCACCCTTGGCCAGGTACAGCGCCTCGTCCGCTGCGGTGGCCATGCTCAGCGCATCCAGCCCGTCGCTCAGTTGCACCACCCCGGCACTGAAGGTGCACGACAGGTCACGCGGCTGCGCCGGGTAGTGGATCTCGGCAAAGCGCCGGCGAATCTCGTCCAGCACCTTGTGCGCCGCGTGCAGGTCAGTGTTGGGCATCACGATGGCGAACTCTTCGCCGCCATAACGGCCGATGAAGTCGGTCTTGCGCAGGCGCTGCTTGAGAAACAGCGCCAGGCTCTTGATCACCCGGTCGCCCATGGGGTGGCCGTGGCTGTCGTTGACCTTCTTGAAGTGGTCGATGTCGAGCATGGCAAAGCTCAGCGGGCGGTCTTCGCGCCGCGCCCGGAAGCTGCAGTCTTCGAGCAGTTGCAGGATGTGCGTGTGGTTGTACAGCCCGGTGAGGCTGTCGCGCACCATGCGCGCCTTGAGGTTGCGCGCCCTGGCCGCACGGTTGCGCACGGTGGTGATCAGGTGGCGCGAACGGATCGGCTTGGTGAGGAAGTCGTCGCCACCCTCGCTCATGGCATCGAGCTGCTTGTCCAGGTCGTCCTCGGCCGACAGGTAGATGATCGGCACGCTCACATAGCGGTCGTTGTGGCGGATCACCTTGGCCAGCTCGGTGCCGGTGCAGGCGGGCATGTACATGTCGAGGATGATCAGGTCGGGCTGAAAGTCGGCCAGCTCGGCCATGGTCTGGATCGGATCGGTGAGGGTGCGGGTGACGATGCCGGCATTGTTGAGCAGGCGCTCGGTGTGCAGTGCCTGGGCCCGCGAGTCGTCGATCACCAGCACCTTGAACGGTTCGTACTGGGTCACGCTGGTGAGCAGCTCGACCTTTTCCAGCAGGCTGGAGGCCTCCAGGGTACCGGTGAGAAATTCCTGGCCGCCGGCGCGTACCGCGGCAAGCCGGGTGGGGGTGTCGGTTTCGTGCAGGCTGAAGAACAGCAGCGGTACGCGCTGCTCCAGGCCCTGCTGGGCCTGGGCAGCCAGCTGCAGGCCCTGGCCCTGGCCGCCGAAGTCGACATCCATGACGATCGCCGCCGGCAGGCGCTCGGCCATCGAGGCCTGGAATGCCTCGGGGCTGTACAGCGGCTCGACCCCCAGGCCGAAGAACTCCAGCTGCTTGGCCAGGCGCTCGGCGCGCTCGTGGTCCTGCAGCATCACGTAGATGGGCTTGCGCAGCGGCGGCAGCGGGGTGCGCTCGAGCTGGTCGCCCTGGCGCAGCCCGGTACGCGACAGGCGCTGCATCAGGCGGTTGAGTTCGTTGATCAGGCTGCTGCTCAGGCGCGCGCTGTTGGCCTCCACCGCCGCCAGGGTCTGGCCGATGGCATCGGCCAGCAGGCTGTGCTCGGGCTGCTCGAAGCGTTCGGCGTAGCGCTGCAGGCGCAGGTTGGCCTCGCCCAGCTCGCTCAGGTCGCAGCTGGTCCACTCGCTGCGCTGCAGGCGCTGCCAGATCTCGAGAATTTGCCGGGCCTGGTGAATGACCCGCTGGGCAAAGTGTTGCTTGAGGCGCGCACGATTCGGGTCTTCTGGCTCGGTCATGTCCTGACTACTTGTAAGGGGTGAGGCAATTCGAGTGATGGCTCTATGCTAGCACCACTTTTCCGGCAATCGAGTGTGCTGCATCAATTAACTGGGGTGGCGCTAAATTCCTTTCCTGACCCGTTAGTCACTTATGCGAAGCGGCGCGCTTGATTTATAGTGCAGGCTTGGCTGGCGCCCCGGCCGCGCACGCTGGCACACAATGCTGGCCGGCGTGGGCACGAAGCGGGGGCCGCGCGGTCGAACCCTGGACACGACCTGACAGAAAGGACAACGCCATGCTGGACTGGAAAAACCGTACAGGCAAAGCCGAGGCACGCGAGCGGGTGGACGCCCGTGGCTCGGGCACCCGCAGCTACTTCGGCGGGCTGTTGTTCAGCCGGGCGCTGGGCACCCTGATCGGTCTGTACCTGCTGGTGACCATCGCCCTGGGCTGGTACTGGAGCCAGGAGCCCGACCTGTTCCCGGTGCAGCAGAACGCCCAGGCCGCCGCCGAGCGCAACGGCCAGCAGATGGTCGTCGGCTACACCACCGTCGAAACCCTCAAGACCGTGGTTGCCACCCTGCTCGACAAGCCAGGCGGCTACATCTCCAACGACCGCTTCCCGCCGGGCCTGTGGATGGACAACATGCCCAGCTGGGAATATGGCGTGCTGGTGCAGGTACGTGACCTCAGCCGTGCCCTGCGCAAGGACTTCGCCCGTTCGCAGTCGCAGTCGGCCGAAGACGCCGATCTTGCCAAGGCCGAGCCGCGCTTCAACTTCGACAACAAGAGCTGGATCCTGCCGTCGAGCGAGTCGGAGTACCAGGAAGGCATCAATTCGCTGAACCGCTACCAGAAGCGCCTGGCTTCGCCAGACCAGCAGGGCGCGCTGTTCTACACCCGTGCCGACAACCTCAACAACTGGCTGGGCGATGTGGCCACGCGCCTGGGCTCGCTGTCCCAGCGCCTGTCGGCCAGCGTGGGCCGGGTCAAGCTCAACACCACCCTCAAGACCGAATCGGTGGTGCCGGGCCAGGTGCCGCAGCTGGACGAGGAAGTGGTCGAGACGCCGTGGCTGCAGATCGACAACGTGTTCTATGAAGCCCGTGGCCAGGCCTGGGCGCTGTCGCACCTGCTGCGCGCCATCGAGGTCGACTTCGCCGACGTGCTGGCCAAGAAGAACGCCACCGTCAGCGTGCGCCAGATCATCCGTGAGCTGGAAGCCTCGCAGGAGCCGCTGTGGAGCCCGATGGTACTCAACGGCAGCGGCTTCGGCATGTGGGCCAACCACTCGCTGGTGATGGCCAACTACATTTCCCGCGCCAACGCCGCAGTGATCGACCTGCGCCAGCTGCTGTCCCAGGGCTGATGCTGTTCAGCCAGAGCGAGGCGGCGCACCGCGCCGCCTCGGATGCCGAGCGCATCGCCTGGGTCGACGAGCAGGACAACCTGCTCGGCGCCAGGCCGCGGGCCGAGCTGCGCGAGCAGGGGCTGATCGGGCGGGGCACCTACATCCTGCTGTTCAACAGTGCCGGCGAGCTGTGCGTGCACCAGCGCACCCTGAGCAAGGCGATCTACCCCGGCTACTGGGATGTGGCCGCCGGCGGCATGGTCGACGAGCACGAAAGCTACGAGCGCTGCGCCGCGCGCGAGCTGGCCGAGGAGCTGGGGGTGAGCGGCGTGTCGCTGAGCTTCCACGAGCGCTTCTTCTTCGACCAGCCTGGCAACCGGCTCTGGTGCGCGGTGTTCTCGGCGGTCTGGGACGGGCCTTTGCGCCTGCAGCCCGAGGAGGTCAGCCAGGCCCGCTTCATGCCCTTGCAGGCAGCCCTGGACGACAGCCTGAGCACCCCCTACTGCCCCGACTCGCTGGCGGCGCTGAACCGTTTCGTGGCGCGGCGCGGCTGACGTCGCGAAAGCCAAGCAAAATGGCGCAGTTTTGCACTTAGCATTCGGCGCAATTGTGGTTACACTGCGCGGCCTTTTCACCCTGCCACGGCTTGCCGCGGCAGGTGCGCTGCCCCTGCCAGAGTGGGGCTTCGCGGTCGGTACCTCGCCCCGGGGCATCGACCAGTTTTTGTCCTCAACGCAGAGGATCAAAAGTGGCCAAGAAAGCCGCATCATTCGCCGCCCTCGGTGGCCTGGTGTTCTCCACCGATGCAGGCCGGCATTGCCCGGACTGCAGCAAACCCGTCGATGCCTGCATCTGCAAGCAGACACTCATCCCCGAAGGCGACGGCATTGCCCGTGTGCGTCGTGAAAGCAAAGGCCGTGGCGGCAAGACGGTGACCACCATCAGTGGCGTACCGCTCCCCCTGGATCAACTCAAGGAACTGGCCACCACGCTCAAGCGGCGTTGTGGTACGGGCGGCGCGTTGAAAGACGGCGTCATCGAGATCCAGGGCGACCACGTCGAGTTGTTGCTGGCCGAGCTGATCAAGCAAGGCTTCAAGGCGAAAAAGTCCGGCGGCTGATGGCCGCTGCGAGGTTTTTCCTGCAGCACTTCTAAACTCGTTCCCTGGGCAGGGGTCTATGCCTGAACAGGGAGAATCGTCATCTTCATTTTCTACACTGGCCAGCACGCCCTGGCCGGTGTTCACGACTTTCTTTATAGGGGACTTCGATGTCCGTACGACGCACACGCAAAGACGATGGCAGCCAATGGACCGTGGCCGACAGCCGCAGTGTTTACGGCATTCGCCATTGGGGCGCGGGTTACTTCGCGATCAACGAGGCCGGGCGCGTCGAAGTACGCCCCAACGGGCCGGACAGTGCGCCGATCGACCTGTACGAGCAGGTCGACGAGCTGCGCCAGAGCGGCCTGTCGCTGCCGCTGCTGGTACGTTTCCCCGACATCCTGCAACACCGCGTGCGCCAGCTGACCGGCGCATTCGATGCCAACATCGCGCGCCTGGAATACCAGAGCCAGTACACCGCGCTGTACCCGATCAAGGTCAACCAGCAGGAAGCGGTGGTGGAGAACATCATCGCCACGCAGAACGTGTCCATCGGCCTTGAGGCCGGTTCCAAGCCCGAGCTGCTGGCGGTGCTGGCGCTGGCGCCCAAGGGCGGCACCATCGTCTGCAACGGCTACAAGGACCGCGAGTTCATCCGCCTGGCGCTGATGGGGCAGAAACTGGGTCACAACGTGTTCATCGTGATCGAGAAAGAATCCGAAGTGGCACTGGTGATCGAGGAAGCCGCCGACCTCAAGGTCAAGCCGCAGGTCGGCCTGCGCGTGCGCCTGTCGTCGCTGGCTTCGAGCAAGTGGGCCGATACCGGCGGCGAGAAGTCCAAGTTCGGCCTGTCGGCTGCGCAACTGATTTCGGTAGTCCAGCGCTTTCGCGATGCCGGCCTGGACCAGGGCATTCGCCTGCTGCACTTTCACATGGGTTCGCAGATCGCCAACCTGGCGGACTACCAGCACGGCTTCAAGGAAGCCATCCGCTACTACGGCGAGCTGCGTGCGCTGGGCCTGCCAGTGGACCACATCGACGTGGGCGGCGGCCTGGGCGTGGACTACGACGGCACCCACTCGCGCAATGCCAGCTCGATCAACTACGACATGGACGACTACGCCGGCGTGGTGGTGGGCATGCTCAAGGAGTTCTGCGACGCGCAGGGCCTGCCGCACCCGCACATCTTCTCCGAGAGCGGCCGCGCGCTGACCGCGCACCACGCGATGCTGGTGGTGCAGGTAACCGACGTCGAGAAGCACAACGACGAAGTACCCGAGATCGAGGACAAGCAGAGCCTGCCCGAAACCGTGCAGTGGCTGGCCGACCTGCTGGGCCCGACCGACATCGAGATGGTCACCGAGACCTACTGGCGTGCCACCCACTACATGAGCGACGTGGCCGCGCAATACGCCGACGGCAAGATCACCCTCGCGCAGAAGGCCCTGGCCGAGCAGTGCTACTTTGCCGTGTGCCGCCGGTTGCACAACTCGCTCAAGGCGCGCCAGCGCTCGCACCGACAGGTGCTGGACGAGCTCAACGACAAGCTGGCCGACAAGTACATCTGCAACTTCTCGGTGTTCCAGAGCCTGCCCGACACCTGGGCCATCGGCCAGGTGCTGCCGATCCTGCCGCTGCATCGCCTGGGCGAAGAGCCGCTGCGCCGTGCGGTGCTGCAGGACCTGACCTGCGACTCGGACGGCAAGATCAACCAGTACGTCGACGAGCAGAGCATCGAGACCAGCCTGCCGGTACACGCCATCAACGAGGGCGAGGACTACCTGCTGGGGATCTTCCTGGTGGGCGCGTACCAGGAAATCCTCGGGGACATGCACAACCTGTTCGGTGACACCGACTCGGTGAACATCTACCAGAACCCCAACGGCAGCGTGTACCACGCCGGCATCGAGACCCACGACACCATCGAGGACATGCTGCGCTACGTGCACCTGTCGCCCGAAGAGCTGATGACCCACTACCGCGACAAATGCGCCAGCGCGAAGATCACGGCGCGTGAGCGTACCCAGTTCCTGGATGCCTTGCGCCTCGGGCTGACCCGCTCGTCCTACCTGTCCTCCTGACCGTAATCGCGGGTCAAGCCCGCTCCCACAGGTTTTTCATCATCCTTGAAGCTGATGCAGTACCTGTGGGAGCGGGCTTGACCCGCGATAGGGCCGGCACTTACACCACAAACCACCCGTCACGCCGCTGCAACCGCCACCCCATCACCCCCAGCGTCACCGCCCGCAGCCCCATGAACAGCAGAAAGCCCAGCCACAGCCCGTGGTTGCCCAGCCCGCTGGCCGCATAGGCGAACGGCAGTGCTATCGCCACGCTCAGCAGCATGCCGTTGCGCATCTCCCGTGCCCTTGTCGCGCCGATGAACAACCCGTCGAGCAGGTAGCTCCACACCGCCACCAGTGGCAGCAGCGCCAGGTATGGCAGGTACTCGAACGCCGTCTCGCGCACGCTGGGGATATCCGTCTGCAACTGGATGAACCAGTGCCCGCCCAGCAGGAACACCCCGGCAAACCCCAGGCTGACGATCAACGACCAGCCACACGCCACCGTCATCGAACGGCGCAATGCGCCGCGGTCCCCGGCGCCGATCGCATGCCCGCACAGTGCCTCCACCGCATGCGCCAGGCCGTCCAGTGCATACGCGGTCAGCAGCAGGCCGTTGAGCAGCAGCGCATTGGCCGCCACCGTCGCCTCGCCCAGGCGCGCACCCTGCACGGTGATCAGGAAGAACACCCCCTGCAACGCCAGGCTGCGAATGAAGATGTCGCGGTTCACGCTCAGCAGCGGGCGCCAGCTCTGCCAGCGCCTGAGCAGCGCCCAGGCCACCTGCCCGGGGTAGGCGCGCAGGGCCGGGCGCGTGAGCGCCAGGCCGAGCAGCGCGGCCGACCATTCGGCGATAACCGACGCCCGCGCCGAGCCCAGCACACCCCAGTCCAGCCCCAGCACGAACCACAGGTTGAGCACGATGTTGAGCAGGTTGGTGGTCAGCAGGATCGCCAGCGGGGCACGGGCGTTCTGCGTACCCAGAAACCACCCCACCAGGGCAAAGCTGGCCAGCGCTGCCGGCAGGCCGAGCAAGCGCGTGTGGAAGAACGCCAGGGTGTTTTCCTGCAGCGCGGCACTCGGTTGCATCAGGCCCAGTGCCAGGTGGCTGAAGGGAATCGCCAGTGCCCCCAGCAGCACGGCGAACAGCAACGCCAGCAGCAGCCCCTGCACCAGCACCTGGCGCAGCGCGGCGCCGTCGGCGCGTCCGGCCGCCTGGGCGGCAAAGCCGGTGGAGCCCATGCGCAGGAAGCCCATCAGAAACGCCAGGAAGGTATACAGGCTGGCGCCCACCGCCACGGCGCCGAGCTGGTGCGCGTGGGGCAGGTGGCCGATCACGGCGCTGTCCACCAGCGCCACCATGGGCACGGAAATGTTGGAAAGAATCATCGGCGCGGCCAGCGCCCAGACCCTGTGGTGGGTCGGGCGGTCGCGCCAGTCGCTGAGTAGTCGGGACATGCAGGCTCCTTGAGAACCGGCATTGTAGCCGCCCCCGGCACTAAAACTGGTGAACGCTGTCTCACGCCGGGCGCCTCGATCAGCGATGCCCGCGAGCTTGCTATATAGTGCTCGTCTCAGACCCTGCTACCGTAAGAGTTACCCTCCATGCTCAACAAAGGATTGTGGCTGGCGTGCGCCATGGCGCTGCTCAGTGCTTGCGACTCGTCTACTGATAAACCGGCCCCGGCCCCCGCGCCAACGGAACAGGCCGCCCCGGTAGCCCCGGCGCCGGCCCCCGCCGAACCGGCCGCGCCCGCAGCTGCACCGGCCCCGGCGGCGACCCCGGCGCCCACCCAGGCGAGCCTGGGCGAGCGCTACGCCGGTCGCGAGCTGACGGTGGTAGACGTTTCCGAAGTGCAGGTCGACGGTGCCAGCGCCTTGTCGGTGACCTTCTCGGTGCCGCTGGACAAGGACCAGAACCTTGCCGAGCGCGTGCACCTGGTGGACACCACCCGGGGCAAGCTCGAC
Source organism: Pseudomonas sp. FBF18 (assembly GCF_024261405.1). Classification (NCBI taxonomy): domain Bacteria; kingdom Pseudomonadati; phylum Pseudomonadota; class Gammaproteobacteria; order Pseudomonadales; family Pseudomonadaceae; genus Pseudomonas; species Pseudomonas sp. FBF18. Next base: position 35,116 of record NZ_QKRS01000026.1, read on the forward strand.
GGCGCCTGGGAGCTCAGCGAAAACCAGATGGAGCTGCGCCTGCGTCACCTGGAGCCGCAGCGCAAGCTGGTGCTGACCGTGGATGCCGGCCTGCTCGGGGTAAACGGCAAGAAGCTCCCCAGCGAGTACGTCAGCCGCCTCGAAACCCGCGACATGCAGCCCACCGTGGGCTTCGCCAGCCGCGGCTCGCTGCTGCCCACGCGCCTGGCCGAAGGCCTGCCGGTGATCGCGCTGAACATCGACAAGGTGGACGTCGAGTTCTTCCGCATCAAGCCCGAGTCGATGTCCAGCTTCCTGGCCAGCTGGGGCCGTAACACCTCGCTCGAGTACTACAACTCCGAAGAACTGTTGAGCAAGGCCGACCTGGTGTATGCCGGCCGCTTCGACCTGAACCCGGTGCGCAACACCCGCGAAACCCTGTTGCTGCCGATTGCCGGGATCAAGCCGTTGCAGGAACCTGGGGTGTACCTGGCGGTGATGCGCGCCTCGGGCCGCTACAACTATTCGCAGCCGGCCACCCTGTTCACCCTGAGTGACATCGGGCTGTCGGCGCATCGCTACACCAACCGCCTGGACGTGTTCACCCAGGCGCTGGACGGCGGCAAGGCCCTGGACGGGGTCAACCTCGAACTGCTCGACCGCGAAGGCAAGCTGCTGGCCCAGGCCAAGACCGACGGCGATGGCCATGCGCAATTGCCGATGCCGCCCAAGGCCGACGTACTGCTGGCCAAGCAGGGCGTGCACACCACCTTGCTGCGCCTGAACAGCGCCGCGCTCGACCTCTCCGAATTCGCGCTGACCGGGCCGCAGGCCAACCCGCTGCAGTTTTTCGTGTTCGGCCCGCGCGACCTCTATCGCCCGGGTGAAACCGTGCTGCTCAACGGCCTGCTGCGCGACCAGGACGGCAAGCCGGTGAAAGCCCAGCCGGTCAGTGTCGAGGTGCGTCGTCCGGATGAACAGGTCAGCCGCAAGTTCGTGTGGGAGGCCGATGCCAACGGCTTCTACCAGTACCAGTTGCAACTGGCCAGCGAAGCCCCGACCGGGCGCTGGCAGCTGGTGTTCGACCTGGGCGGCGGCAAGAAGCAGGTGTTCGAGTTCCTTGTCGAAGACTTCATGCCCGAGCGCCTGGCCCTGGAACTCAAGGGCAGCGCGACCCCGCTGAGCCCGGGCGAAACCGCTGAAATCCATGTCAATGGCCGCTACCTCTACGGCGCCCCGGCCTCGGGCAACCGCCTCAGCGGCCAGGCCTACGTGCGCCCGCTGCGCGAAGCGGTGCCGGCCTTGCCGGGCTACCAGTTCGGCTCGATCACCGAGGAAGACCTGAGCCACGACCTGGAACTGGACGAAACCACCCTGGACGCGTCGGGCGATGCCACGCTGCAGATCGAAAGCCGCTGGTCCGAGGCGCATTCGCCGCTGCAACTGAGCGTGCAGGCCAGCCTGCAGGAGTCCGGTGGCCGGCCGATCACCCGGCGCCTGGAGCAGCCGATCTGGCCGGCCGAGCGCATGCCCGGCCTGCGTGGGCTGTTCGACGGTGAAGAGGTCGACGGCAACACCCCGGTCGAGTTCGAACTGCTGATGGCCGACCGTGACGGCCACAAGCTGGCCGCCGACAACCTCAAGGTGCGCCTGATTCAGGAGCGCCGCGACTACTACTGGAACTATTCCTCCAGTGACGGCTGGGATTACAACTACAACGAGAAATTCCTGCTGCAGTCCGAGCAGCCGGTCAGCATCAAGGCCGGCAGCACTGCCAAGCTGAGCTTCCCGGTGGAATGGGGCCCGTACCGTGTCGAGGTCGAAGACCCGAGCACCGGCGTGACCAGCAGCGTGCGCTTCTGGGCTGGCTGGCGTGCCCAGGACAACACCGACGGCGGCGCCGTGCGCCCCGACCAGGTCAAGCTGGCGCTGGACAAGCCGGCCTACGCCGATGGCGCCACCGCGCAGATCACCGTGACCCCGCCGGCTGCCGGCAAGGGCTACCTGATCGTCGAGGGCAATGACGGCCCGCTGTGGTGGGAAGAAATCGACGTGCCTGCCGAAGGCAAGACCTACGCGGTCAAGCTCGACCCCAAATGGGCCCGCCACGACCTGTACGTCAGCGCCCTGGTGATCCGCCCCGGCGAGCGCAAGGCCAATGCCACGCCCAAACGTGCCGTGGGCGTGCTGCACCTGCCGCTGGATCGCGCCGAGCGCAAGCTGGCGCTGACCCTCAAGGCCCCGGAAAAGATGCGTCCCAAGCAGCCGCTCACCGTCAAGGTGCAGGCGCGCAATGCCGATGGCAGCATCCCCAAGCAGGTGCAGGTGCTGCTGGCCGCGGTGGACGTGGGCATTCTGAATATCACCAGCTACGCCACCCCCGACCCGTTCACCGGCATGTTCGGCCGCAAGGCCTACGGCGCCGACCAGCTGGATATCTACGGCCAGCTGATCGAAGCCGGGCAGGGCCGCCTGGCCAGCCTGGCATTCGGCGGTGACGCGGCCATGGCCAAGGGCGGCAAGCGTCCCAGCACCAGCGTGACCATCGTGGCCCTGCAGAGCGCCCCGGTGACCCTGGACGCCAAGGGCGAAGGTCAGGCGACGGTGGACATCCCCGACTTCAACGGCGAGCTTCGGGTGATGGCCCAGGCCTGGACCGACGAGCGCTTCGGCATGGCCGAGGCCAAGACCGTGGTCGCCGCGCCGCTGATCGCCGAACTGTCGGCCCCGCGTTTTCTGGCCGGCGGCGACCGTACCGAGCTGGCGCTGGACCTGTCCAACCTGTCGGGCAAGGCGCAGAAGTTCACGGTCAAGGTGACCACCGAGGGCCAGTTGAACCTGCTGACCCCGTCCGAGCAGCCACTGAGCCTGCGTGACGGCCAGCGCGTGACCTCGCTGCTGGGCGTGCAGGCCGTGGGTGGCCTGGGCCAGGGCAAGGTCAAGGTGCAGGTCAGCGGCCTGGTGCTGCCGGGCGAACCGAACACCGCCTTCACCCGCGAGTGGACCCTGGGCATTCGCCCGGCCTACCCGGCGCAGCTCAGGCACTACCGCGCCGCGCTCAAGGACCAGCCATGGACCTTGCCCGCCGAGGACCTGGCCGCGTTCGAACCCCAGGGCCTGGAGGCGATGCTGTCGCTGTCGAGCCGCCCGCCGCTGAACATCGCCGAGCAGATCCGTGCCCTCGAGGCCTATCCCTATGGCTGCCTGGAGCAGACCACCAGCGGGCTGTACCCGTCGCTGTACGCCGATGCCGAGACGCTCAAGCGCCTGGGCATCAAGGGTGAAGAGCCCAAGGTGCGCCAGCGCAAGATCGAGATGGGCATCGAGCACCTGCTCGGCATGCAGCGCTACAACGGCAGCTTCGGCCTGTGGAGCGCGGACGACAGCGAGGAGTACTGGCTGACCGCCTACGTCACCGACTTCCTGCAGCGTGCTCGCGAGCAAGGCTACGCGGTGCCGCCCGAGGCGCTGAAAAAGGCCAACGAACGCCTGCTGCGCTACCTGCAGGAACGCAACCTGATCGAGCCGTACTACACCAGCAACGCCGAGCACAGCCGCTTCGCAGTACAGGCGTATGCGGCGCTGGTGCTGGCGCGTACCCAGCAGGCCCCGTTGGGTGCCCTGCGCAGCCTGTTCGAGCGCCGCGCCGATGCACGCTCGGGCCTGCCGCTGGTACAGCTGTCGATCGCACTGGACAAGATGGGCGACAAGCCGCGCTCGGCGCAGGCCCTGCAGGCGGGCCTGGCGGTCAAGCGCCAGGACGTGTGGCTGAGCGACTATGGCAGCCCGGTACGTGACGAGGCGCTGATCCTGGCCCTGCTCGAAGAGAACAAGCTGGCCACCGACCAGCTCGACCAGCGGCTGTTCGAGCTGTCGGACAAGATGGCCAGCAGCTCGTACCTGTCCACCCAGGAACGCAATGCGCTGTTCATGGCCGGGCGTGGCATGCTCAAGCAGCCTGAAGGCCGCTGGAGTGCACGCCTGGACAGCGCGGGCGAGCTGCGCGACCTGGGCCCGACCCAGGCCGGGCTCAAGCTGGAGGGGCCGTTGCTGGCCTCGCCGCTGACCGTGACCAACACCAGCGACAAGACCGTGTACCAGCAGTTGACCGTGTCGGGTTACCCGCGCTTCGCACCCCGTGCGGTCGGCACCAACATGAGCATCTACCGCGAGTACCTGGGCATGAATGGCCGGGCACTGAACATCAAGTCGCTCAAGAGTGGCGACCTGGTGCTGGTGCACATTGGTATCCGCGCCAACGAGCGGGTGCCGGACGCGCTGATCGTCGACCTGCTGCCGGCGGGCCTGGAGCTGGAAAACCAGAACCTGGCGCAAAGTGCGGCCAGCCTGGACAACGCCAGCAGTGCAGTGAAGGAATGGCGTGAAGCAATGCAGAACGCCAACGTGGTGCACCAGGAGTTTCGCGATGACCGCTACGTGGCGGCGATGAACGTCGACCCGTACGGCGTGACGCACCTGCTGTACCTGGCCCGTGCGGTCACGCCGGGCACCTACCGCGTGCCGCCGGTGCAGGTGGAGTCGATGTACCGGCCCAACTGGCAGGCGGTGGGCGAAAGCCCGGGTGACATGGTGATTCTGGGGCGCTAGTCAGGCCCCATCGCGGGTCAAGCCCGCTCCCACAAGGGTCGCAGTAATCCCTGTGGGAGCGGGCTTGACCCGCGATGCTGTCACCGCACCACCCAGCTCAACACCCACAACCCCAGCATCAGCCAGATGATCCCCATGATGATCGAGGCGCGCATGAACGCGCGCACGGCCGAGTACAGCAACAGCAGGCCGATCACCAGCATCAGGATGCTGACCAGCGAGGTGTCCATGCCCAGTGTGCGTGCCAGGCCGTCGATGAAGTTGCCGCCGGCATTGGCCAGTAGATTGAACAACCCGCTCAGGGCATCCACCACGAAGCGGATCACCGCGCCGAGCGCTTGCCCCAGCCATTCGAAAAAACCTTCTACATGCATAATCGCTTCCTGATCGACGCTACGGCGCAGTCGCCGTGCCCAGAGCTTTGGCCATCATCCTGCCGGCTCGGTTCCTCACCCACGCAAAAAGGTGTCCGCGCCTGATGTTCAGCTTAGCCCGACCCCGCTCGCGCATCGCCCGGCTGCTGTGCGCCGCCTTTGCCTGTGTGCTGTTGCTGTGGCTGGCTGATCGCCTGTGGCCATTGCCGATGCCGGCCGACGATCTGGCGCGGGTGGTGCTGGCCGAAGACGGCACGCCGCTGTGGCGCTTTGCCGATGCCGAGGGCGTGTGGCGCTACCCGGTCACCCTCGATCAGGTGTCGCCTTACTACCTCGAAGCCTTGCTCACTTACGAGGACCGCTGGTTCTACCGGCACCCCGGGGTCAACCCGCTGGCCCTGGGCCGTGCCGCCTGGCAGAACCTCACGGGCGGGCGCGTGCTGTCGGGCGGCAGCACGCTGTCGATGCAGGTGGCGCGCCTGCTCGACCCGCACTCGCGCACGCTGCCGGGCAAATTGCGCCAGGTGTGGCGCACCGCGCAGCTGGAATGGCACCTGTCCAAACGCCAGATCCTGGAGCTGTACCTCAACCGCGCACCGTTCGGCGGCACCCTGCAGGGTGTGGCGGCGGCCAGCTGGGCGTACCTGGGCAAGTCGCCCTTGCAACTGACCCCGGCCGAGGCTGCGCTGCTGGCGGTGCTGCCCCAGGCGCCCAGCCGTCTGCGCCCCGACCGCCACCCGGAGCGCGCGCGCCTGGCCCGGGACAAGGTGCTGCAACGCCTGGGCGAGTACCAGGTGTGGCCGCAGCAGCGCATCGCCGAAGCGCAGGAAGAACCGCTGCTGCTGGCACCACGCCAGGAGCCGGCGTTGGCTCCGCTGCTGGCTCGCCGGCTGAACCGTGCCGACAGCCCGCCGCTGATCCACACCACCCTCGACGCTTCGCTGCAACGGCGCCTGGAAGACCTGCTGCTGGGTTGGCGCGCACGCCTGCCCGAGCGCACTTCGGCGGCGATCCTGGTGGTGGAGTCGCAGACCATGGCAGTGCGCGCCTACCTGGGGTCGGTGGACCTTGGCGATGAGCGCCGTTTCGGCCACGTCGACATGATCACTGCCCTGCGTTCGCCGGGCTCGACCCTCAAGCCGTTTCTGTACGGCATGGCCATGGATGACGGCCTGATCCATTCGGAGTCGTTGCTGCAGGATGTGCCACGCCGCTATGGCGACTATCGCCCCGGCAATTTCTCGATGGGTTTCAGTGGCCCGGTGGCGGCCAGCTCGGCATTGGCGTTGTCGCTCAACCTGCCGGCGGTGCAGTTGCTCGAAGCCTACGGGCCCAAGCGCTTTGCCGCGCAGATGCGCATGGGCGGCATGCCGCTGAGCCTGCCGATGGCGGCCGAGCCGAACCTGTCGCTGATCCTGGGCGGCGCCGGCAGCCGCCTCGAAGACCTGGTCAGTGGCTACAGTGCGTTCGCCCGCGACGGCATGAGCGCGCCGCTGCGCCTGCAACCGGATGCGCCGCTGGTCGAGCGCCGGCTGCTGTCGCCGGGTTCGGCGTGGATCATCCGGCGCATCCTCAGTGGCCAGGCGCGTCCCGACCGCGACCCGCACGCCGAACTGGTGCAGCGCCCGCAGCTGGCCTGGAAGACCGGCACCAGCTACGGCTTTCGCGATGCCTGGTCGATCGGCGTGGGGCCGCGCTACCTGATCGGCATCTGGATCGGCCGCCCCGACGGCACCCCGGTGCCGGGGCAGTTCGGCCTGGCCTCGGCCGCGCCGCTGATGCTGCAGGTGCATGACGTGCTGAGCAACCGCGACAGCCAGCGCGGCATTGCTGCCCCGGTGCCGGCAGTGCCGGGCAACGTCGGGGTGGCCGCGATCTGCTGGCCGCTGGGCCAGCCCATGGCACGCACCGACCCCAACTGCCGGCGCCAGCGCTTTGCCTGGACCCTGGACAACACCACGCCGCCGACCCTGCTCGCGCAGGACCAGCCCCTGGGTGTGGGGCTGCTGGAGAAGGTTTGGGTGAATGCCCGGGGCCTGCGGGTGGATGCAGCCTGTGCGGGGGCCGCGCCGCGCGACATCGCGCTGTGGCCGGCACCACTGGACCCGTGGTTGCCGCGCCTGGAGCGGCGCGAGGCGCGTTTGCCGGCCATCGACCCGAGCTGCCCGCCGCAGGTACCGGTCAGTGCCGCGCCGTTGTCGGTGGTGGGGATACGCCCGGGCGACCAGTTGCGTCGTCCCGCCACCAGCCGCGATGCCCTGCACCTGAGCGTTTCGGCGCTGGGTGGCGAAGGCCAGCGCTGGTGGTTCCTCAACGGCGCACCCCTGGGCGAGACCACAGCCCAGGCGGCGCTGGCCGTGAACCTGGAGGAGGTGGGGCGCTACGAGCTCAGCGTGCTGGATGCCAGCGGGCAGACCGCGCGGGTCGAGTTCCAGGTCAACGACTGACCGCGCACCCGTAAGATGGATATAACGCGAAAGGGGAAGGGCTGCCAAAGCACCTTCCCCTTGCTTTCAAGTGCCTGAAGCAAAAGGGCTTTTGCTGGTGCTGCGACTGTATATATCGGGTTAATACCAAGCTCAGAATTGTTCCCCTTGCGCCTGCGCGCTCAGATAGCTGCAACGGACGTGGAGTGGCCGGAAACCCGGTGCTTCACACCTATAAAAGCAGCGGCAGCAGTAGCAGGGAGTCGCCATGAAAACTCAAGCGTGGATCAAAGCAAGTACGGCAGTGATGTTGATCTTGACCGTGAGCCTGGCCGGTTGCAGCAGCGGCGGTGGCGGTCACAAGAGTCACGTAAGCAGTTCCACACCCGATTCGGGTACCGATGGCGGCAGTGGTGGTGGCGGTACCGGCGGCGGTACTGACGGTGGTGGCGGCACGGACGGCGGTGGTGGTGGTACTGGCGGTGGCGGTACGGACGGCGGTGGTGGTACTGGCGGTGGCGGTACGGACGGCGGAGGTGGCACTGGCGGTGGCGGTACGGATGGCGGCGGTGGCAACAACGGCGGTGGCGGTAACAATGGCGGCGGTGGCAACAATGGTGGTGGCGGCAACAACGGTGGTGGCACGACCTCGACCACGGTCGTCGGCCAGGTGGTGGCCCAGGTTGGCAGCGGCGTGTCGGGCGTGGGCACGGGCGTGTCCGGCGTGGGCAACGCCGTCAGCGGCGTACCGGTAGTGGGCAGCACCGGTGCCGGCGACCTGGTGACGGCCACCGGCAACGCCGTCACCAGCATCGGCGATGGCCTGGGCAAGGGCCTGGGTACGCTTGGCACTGGCAGCAATGCCCTGGGCGAGACGGTCAAGGGCGTGGGCAACGGGGTGTCGGATATCGGCGGCGGGGTCAAGTCGGTGGCCAGCAGCCAGTTGATCGAACAGATACCCGTGGTCAACGGTGTGGTGGACAAGGTCGGCGACGTGGTGGTGATGCTTGGCGATACCCTCAGCACCCAGAGCACCACCGGCAAGCTGGGCAACCTGAACCAGCAATTGAGCAACCAGGTGGTCAAGGTGGTGTCGCTGGTGGAAGGCGCCACCGGCAAGGTGGGTGATGCCACCGGGGTGGGTGCACCGGTCAGCGGCCTGTTGAACAAGGTTGGCAGCGCAGTCGACGGGGTGGGCGACAAGGTCGCCAGTGCCGGCAACGGCAACCCGCTGACCACCGCCGTCGGCGGGCTGGTAAGCCATGTCGGCACGGCGGTCGGCACCAGCGGTGGCCTGGTCAACACCGGCACCGGCAGCGGTGGCAGCGCCCCCGGTGCGGGGCTGCTGGAAACCGCCGGTGGCGCCGTGGCGGGCCTGGGCAGCGGGCTCGGCGCCGGCAGCAGCAACGGCCTGCTCGACGCCGCAGGCAGCACGGTCAACAAGGTGGGCCAGACCGTGGCCTCGCTGGGGCCGGTACTGGGCGGCAATGGCGTGGCCAGCGTGCCGGCCGGGGTGCCCACCGCTGCGTTGGGCAACAGCGTGGGCGCCGGCCTCACCCCGGTGGTGAGCGGTGTGACCAGCGTTACCCAGCAGGTAGGCGCGGCAACCGGCATCGGTGCGCCGGTCAACGGCCTGGTCACCCAGGTGGGCAGCGCAGTCAGCGGGGTGGGCAATCAGATTGCCGCAGCCGGCAACAACCCGGTCACCACCCAGTTGGGGGCGACGGTCAATGCCGTGGGCGGCACCGTGGGCCAGGTCGGTACCCTGGTCAACGGCAACGGGCAAGGGGGCGGCGGCGTGGGCGGTCTGCTCAATGGCCTGACCACGGGCCTGAAAGGCGGCCTCGGGGGTAACAAGTAACTAAATGGCCATCATCGATTAGACGATTTTACGGGCAACACCTACGCTTGAGGCTGACGAGGGAACCGTCTTTGGTTCCCTCGTATTTTTCAGGATCATGGAGTGTCCTATGCGATCGATGTTCGTCGCGTTATTGGGTCTGTCCTGGGTGGCTTCGCTGCATGCCGAGCCCCTGCCGAGCTTCCTCAACAGCAACGAGACCGAGCGCAAGCTGCCAGCGCCCAACCTGCCCGCCGATGCCTTTCGTCCCGTCACTCCCCAACTGAACCTGCCCGCACCGGATGCCGGCCAGCAGCCACAGCCGCTGCTGATGGGCACGCGGGTGCGCGTGCAGCGGGTGCGCATCGAAGGCGGCACCATCTACCCGCTCAGCGAACTGCGCGACAACTACCAGGGCCTGCTCGACCGCGAGGTGACCCTGGGCGAGCTGATCGAGGCCACCCGCCGCCTCACCCAGCGCTACCAGCAGGATGGCTACCTGTTGTCGTATGCCTACCTGCCGCCGCAGGACTTCGCCGAAGGCCGTCTGCGCGTGGTGCTGGTGGAAGGCTACATACGTGATTACGAACTGCAGGGCGATGTGGGGCCGGTGTCGGCCTACCTCGACAAGCTGGTGGGCAAGCTCAAGGCCGAGCGCCCGCTCACCCGCAAGACCTTCGAACGCTACACCGCGCTGATGAGCCGGGTGCCGGGCCTGACCTTGCAGGCCCAGGTGCCGCCGCCGGGCACCACCGACGGCGCCACGCGGCTGATCGCGCAGGCCTCGCGCAAGCCGTTCACCAGTACCTTGAGCCTCACCGACGGCAGCCGCGACGACACCCAGGCGCTGCTCGGCCTGAACAGCAACGCCCAGACCGCGGTGGCCGAGCAGTTGAGCTTCAGCGCGCTGTTCCCGCCGGGGCAGGATGACGAACGCTACTACCGTCTCGACTACTCGCAGTACGTGGACGCCGAAGGCACCCAGCTCAATCTTTCGGCCTCGACCTACCGCAGCAACCCGGCGGCGCGGGTGCGCCTGGAGAACGGCATAGACCTCAAGCAGCACCGCGAGAACGACCGTTACTCCATTGGCCTGAGCCAGGCGCTGATCGCCTCGAGCAACGAATGGCTGAACGTGGCAGCGCGCTTCTATGCGGTGAACGACAGCACCGACTACCGGGTGGTCGGCCTGCCATTGAAGGTCAGTACCCGCACCGATGTGCGCGCTTTTGCCTTCGAGGCAGACTGGAGCAAGTCGGACGCGCAGCAGCTGCGCATCCTCAGTGCCGGTGTGTACCAGGGCCTCGATCACTTCGGTGCCAAGACCGACAGCGACTACGACCTGGACTTTTTGCGCCTGCGCCTGTCGGGGGTGCAGAGTGACCGGTTCTTGCAGAACTGGCAGGGGGTGGCATCGGCGGCGCTGTACTGGACCGACGACAGCCTGCCCGACAGCGAGCGCGCGGTGTTCGGCGGGCAGAACTTCGGCCGCGGCTACCCCAGCGATCAGGCTTCCGGCGACAAGGGCTGGGGTGCGGCATACGAGGTCAACTACAGTTTCAAGCGCGATGGCAGCTGGCTCAAGGTACTGCAGCCGTACGTGGTGGTGGACGCCGCGCGTACCTGGTTCAACGAGCTGGCGGTGCGTGATTCACGATTGTCGTCGGCGGCGCTGGGGCTGCGCTTTGGCGATGCGCGCTACTACAACATCTCGCTGGAGGCGGCCAAGCCGATGTCGGATATCGCGCTGGACAGCTTCAATCGGCGGCCACGGTATACGTTGAGTTTCAGTTACCAGCTGTGACGACCGAGCGCGGGTCAAGCCCGCTCCCACAAGGTATGCGCACTAACTGTGGGAGCGGGCTTGACCCGCGAGGGCCGCGTGGCGGCCAGGCGTTACTGAACCAGTTGCAGGCGGGGCTTGGGGAACAGGTTGTCCAGGGTTTCCAGCAGGCGCAGGTGGTAGATCGGCTTGCGGAACAGGTCGAGTACCTGCAGGCGCAGCAGATCGCTGACCGCATCCATGTCGGCATGCCCCGAGGTGACGATCACCGGCAGGTGCTGACGCGCCGTGTGCTCGCGCAGGCGCCTGATCAGCGAGATGCCGCTCTCTTCCGGCATGTTCAGGTCGGTGATCACCAGGGCAATGTCGGGATGTCGCGTCAACTGCTGCAGGGCGAGCTTGACCGAGGTTGCCGTGTGACAACAGAAGCCCTCGCCCTCCAGCAGCTCGGCCAGCTCCAGCAGTGCGTCTTCTTCGTCATCCACCAGCAGCAGCTGTTGACGTGAGTGGGAAGCCGGCATGTTCAGGTCCTGTCATCAGGCTGAGGGCAGGGCGGCGACGATATCGTCGAAGACCTTTTTCACCCCGCCCCCCACATCGGTCGAGACCCCGATGATCACCACGGCCACCATGGCGGCCACGATGGCATATTCGATACCGGACGCGCCGTCCTTGCGATGGAAGAACAGCTTGCAGTGCTTGAGGATGCGGGAAAGGACCATGGTACTTCTCCTTGCGCCACAGGCGCGGGTAATGGGGCCCGGAAACGGTGATTCCCCTTTGCCATCACAGCATCGTCAAGCGGTTCGAAACCGGCAAATGTAAGAAGGCATTAATACCAAAGTAAGGGTGTCAACGCTGGCGCCAATAAGCTGTTGTTTTCAGGGGGTGTCGGGTTTCGGACCGAAAAAAAACTGACGGGTAATGGCGTTTTGTCCTAGCTGCGCTACCGTCAAATAGCGAAATAGTTACTTGCAACTTCATGTTTGCGGGCCAGTTCGCACACCGCGCGGCCGAAGGGATGTTCAGGCAGAGGGAGCGCCGACATGAGCAGTCGCATCACCATGATCCTTGCCGTGCTGTTCCTGATCGGTGCCGTGCTGGCAGGTTACTGGGGGCTGGTGCTCAGCCGTGCATCCGAGGCACCGGAGCCCCCGCAAGCGGCGGCGCCAGGGCCGGCCGGCCCGGCTCAGCCGGTGGACCAGGCCACGGAGGCTGGCACCGACGCATTGCGCAAGCCCGTGCTGGTGCTGCGCCGCGACGTACCCGCCTACACCGTGCTGACAGCCGAGGATCTGAGTGTCGAGCGCCTGCTGGTGGCCCCGGCCGGCAGCTTCCAGCGCCCCGAGCAGGTGCTGGGCCGCACCAGCTGGCGGGCCCTGCCTGCAGGTACCTGGCTGGAGGAGAGCAGTTTCGAGGCCGGTGGGCCGCTGGCGCGCATGATCCACCCCGGCGAGCGCGCCCTGGCGGTGGCGGTGGACGAAGTGGTCGGCGCCGCCGGACAACTGCGCCCCGGCGACTACGTGGATGTGCTGCTGTACCTGCGCGAAGACAACCTCAACCCGCAGGCCTCGGCCCAGGTGGCCGTGCCAGCCTTGCGCCTGCTCAGCGTGGGCGAGCAACTGGGGCTGGCCAACGATGGCCGCCCGCCGGAGGCCGACACCGATGCCAAGGCGGCCCAGGAACAGCGTCGCGCCATGGCGCGCACCGTGGTGCTGGCGGTACCTGAAGCCCTGGCCAGCCGCCTGTTGCTGGCCGCCCAGGCAGGCAGCCTGCGCCTGGCGGTACGCAGCGCCGAAGAGAAACGCCTGGCCAGCTACTGGGCCGACCCGCAGGCCGCTGCACCGCAACTGGACAACGCCAACCGCGACCTCTTTCGCTTCAGTCAACTGGCCATGACCCCGGCCGCCGCCCCGGTTGCAGGCCAGGCGCCCAGGCACCAGATGCAGATCATTCGAGGCCCCCAGGCTTCAACGCCCACCCCCTGATCGAAGCAAGGATGCCCGTTGATGAGCAGTCGTTCCGAGCTGATGTTCAAGCGTTCCATCCTGACCCTGTTGTTGCTGGGGGGGCCGGCTGCCCATGCCCTGGCGGCGCCGTCGGGTTGTGCCGGGCTGAGCCCGGTGCCGGCCAGCATCGAGCTGGACCAGGGCCTGCAGCAGGAGATCCGCCTGCCGGTGCCGATCACCCGGGCGGCAGTGGGCGACCCCAACATCGCCGATGTGCAGGCCAGTGGCGAGCGCGGCGTGGTGGTCAGCGCCGTGGGCCCCGGCGCCACCAGCCTGATGCTGTGGACCGCATGCGCCAGCGTGCCGCGCCAGAGCATGCTGTTCATCAAGGGCCGGGCCACTGCCGAGATGGCCGACAGCGCCTTGCCGCCCAGCCTCGACCCCTTGCTGCCGAGCCAGGTGCAGGCCGATATCCGCTTTGTCGAGGTCAGCCGCACCAAGCTCAAGGAGGCCGGTACGCGGCTGTTCTTCAAGGGTTCCAACAACTCGCTGTTCGGCTCGCCGGGCAGCGTGCCCAACACCACGGTGTCGCCGGGCTACGTGCCGGGTGCGGTGACCAGCCCCGACGGTGGCGGCGTTGGCGGGCTGGTCAAGGTGCGCCCGAGCATCCCGCTGAACAACGATGTGTTCAATATCGTGTGGGGCGGCGGCAGCAGCCGCTTCCTGGCGGCCATCGATGCGCTGGAAAGCAGCGGCTTCGCCTACACCCTGGCGCGCCCCAGCCTGGTGGTACTCAGCGGCCTGACCGCGAGCTTTCTGGCCGGCGGCGAAATCCCCATTCCGGTGCCCAGCACCGGCAGCGACACGGTGACCATCGAGTACAAGGAGTTCGGCATTCGCCTGGCGTTGTCACCCACGGTGGTCAGCCGCGACCGCATCACCCTCAAGGTGGCGCCGGAGGTCAGCGAGCTGGACTACAACAACGCAGTGCGCATCGCCGGCGTCACCGTGCCGGGCCTGACGGTGCGGCGCACCGACACCAGCGTGTCGCTGGCCGATGGCGAGAGCTTCATCATCAGCGGCCTGATCAGCAGCAGTGCGCGCTCGGCGGTGGACAAGTTTCCGGGCCTGGGCGACGTGCCGATCCTGGGCGCGTTCTTTCGCCAGTCGTCGATCAGCCGTGAGGAGACCGAGCTGCTGATGATCGTGACCCCGCGCCTGGTGCAACCGCTGGCGGCCAATGCCAAGTTGCCCGAGTTGCCCGGCGAGCGCCTGCGCACCTACGACCCGAGCTGGGGGCGTCTGTTCTTTCTCGAGAACGGCAACTTCGAACAGCGCAGTGGATTGAGCCAATGAGCCAGAGCCTGAGCCAGACCTTCCTTGCGATCACCCGTGACGACGGTGACCTGCAGTGGCTGAAAACCGCCCTGGCGCCGCTGGGCCAGGTGGTGGGGGCCGGCAGCGGCAGCCTCGACGAACTGCTCGCACTGGTGGATGTGACCTTCGCCAACCTGGTGTTCGTGGGCCTGGACCGCGAGCAGGTGGTGAGCCAGTGCGCGCTGATCGAAGGGGTGCTGGAGGCCAAGCCGATGCTGGCGATCGTTGCCCTGGGCGATGGCATGGACAACCAGCTGGTGCTCAATGCGATGCGCGCCGGTGCGCGGGACTTCGTCGCCTACGGCTCGCGCTCAAGCGAAGTGGCCGGGTTGGTGCGCCGCCTGAGCAAGCGCCTGCCACCGGTGACCAGCAACCCGCACCTGGGCGGCCTGACGGTGCTGTACGGCACCCAGTGCGCCAGCGACGGCGCCCTGCTCAGCAGTCACCTGGCGCGGGTGGTACAGGGCAGTGGTCAGCAGACCCTGTTGCTGGACCTGGGCCTGCCCCGTGGCGACAGCCTGGCGCTGCTGGGGCTTGAGGCCTCGTTTCACTTCGGTGATGCGCTGCGCCACCTGCGCCGCCTGGATGCCACCCTGATCGACAGCGCGTTCGCCCGCGAACCCTCGGGCCTGCGCCTGCTGGCCTATACCGACAGCGACGAGGCACTGGAGCGCACCAGCGCGGCCGAGCTGTACATGCTGCTCAGCGCGCTGCGCCAGCACTTCCAGCACATCGTGGTGAACCTGGCCGGGCAGCCCGACAGCGAGCCCTTGCGCACCTTCGTCAGCCATTGCGACAAGCTGATCTGGTACACCGACCAGAACGTGCTGGACTGCCGGCGCAACCTGGAGGTGCTGACCCTGTGGCGCGAGAAGGGCATGAAACTGGAACACGCGAGCCTGCTGGTGGACCGCTACCTGCGCAGCGTGGCGCCCGACTCCGACGCGCTGGGCAAGCGCTATGGCCTGCCGGTGCTGGTGGTGCTGCCCTACAGCCCCGAGGTGCGCCTGAACGCCAAGAACCAGGGGCTGTCGCTGTTCGAGGTGGCCCCGCGCGAGGCCTTGACCCAGGCGCTCAAGGCCTTGGGCGAGCGGCTGGCACGACGTTCGGAAAGCCTGCAACCGAAGGCGGGCAACTGGATGAAGCGCCTGTGGGGGCACAAGTAGATGAGCGGCGACGAGCTGTTCGGCGGCCCGCGGCAAAACCCGGGCAGCGACCCGCAGGGGCTCAAGCGGGCCTTGCACCGGCACATCATCGATGCCATCGAGGACACCGGCCTCAACCTGCTGGAGGGCGCGCGCCCGGCGCTGGCGCAGTTCGTGGTGGAGCAGGTGGGCGACTACATCGCGCGTCAGCACCTGGCCGTGTCGCGCTACGAGATGGAGCGCCTGGCCGAGGAGATCGTCGACGAGCTCACCGGCTTCGGCCCGCTTGAGGTACTGCTGCGCGATGCGGGCGTCACCGAGATCCTGGTCAACGGCCCGCACCGGGTGTTCATCGAGCGCGCGGGCGTGCTGCAGCAGACCGACCTGCGCTTTATCGACGCGCATCACGTGGAGCGTGTGATGCAGCGCATCCTCGCGCCGTTGGGGCGGCGCCTGGACGAGTCGTCGCCGATGGTCGATGCGCGCATGCCCGACGGCAGCCGGGTGAATGCGATCATCCCGCCGGTGGCGCTGGACGGGCCGTGCCTGTCGATCCGCAAGTTTCGCAAGGACATGCTCAAGAGCGCCGACCTGCTGGCCACCCGCGCCATCGACCAGGCGATCCTCGACTTTCTGCAACGAGCCGTGGGCAAGCGCTGCAACATCCTGGTCAGCGGCGGCACCGGCACCGGCAAGACCACCTTGCTGAACATCCTCAGCCAGTTGATCAGCCCCCGTGAACGCCTGGTGACCATCGAGGACGTGGCCGAGCTGCAGCTGGATCACCCGCATGTGGTACGCCTGGAAACCCGTCCGCCCAATGCCGAGGGGCATGGCGAGATCAAGGCCAGCGAGCTTATTCGCAACGCCCTGCGCATGCGTCCGGACCGCATCATCCTGGGCGAGATCCGCGGGGTCGAGGTGCTCGATGTACTGACCGCGATGAACACCGGCCACGACGGTTCGATGAGCACGGTGCACGCCAACAACGCGCAGGACGCGCTGCTGCGCCTGGAGACTCTGGTGGGCCTGACCGGTCGCCAGGTGGCCGAGAAGACCTTGCGCCAGATGATCTGCGCCGCGCTCGACGTGGTGATCCAGCTGGCCCGCCTGCCCGATGGCCGTCGCTGCGTGAGTGAGGTGCTGGAGGTGGTGGGGGTGCGCGACGACGTGTATGTCACCAACACGCTGTTTCGCCTCGACCGGCGCGGCGGCGACACCTTCCTGCGCGAGGCGGTCAACCCGGCCAGCGACAAGCTGCGCCGTGACCTCAACGATGCGGAGCCCGGGCCGTGAGCGGCGCGGTGTGGTTGTGGCTGGGGGGCGTGGTCATGCTCGGCATCTCGATGCGCCTGTTCTATACCAGCCTGCACCGCTCGGGCAACGAACGCATTCTGCAGCGCCTGGGCCAGCACCAGCAGGCCGCCGACAACAGCGGGCCACATGGCCCCGACTGGCTCGAGCTGATGCTGTTGCGTGCAGGTTTCGACCGCCGCAATGATCGGCTGATGGCGTGGGTGGCAGGCTGGCTGCTGCTGGCCGTGTGCGCCGGGCTGTACGGCGGCTGGCCTGGCCTGCTGCTGGTGCTGCTGGCGGGGCCGTTGCTGTTGCGCCTGTTCCTGGCCTGGCGGTACCAGCACCGGGTACGCCGCCTCATCGATCAGTTGCCGGTGCTGCTTGACCATTGCGTGCGCAGCCTGAAGGCCGGGCGCACGCTGAGCGATGCGGTGCTGGGGGCCATCGATGCCTCGCGCGAGCCGTTGCTGGGGGCCATGCAGCGGGTCAAGCGCAACGTGCAGTTGGGGGTGAGCCTGGACGATGCGATGTCGGATCTGGCCGAACTGTACGCGCGTGAAGAGCTGCGCCTGTTCGCCCTGGGCCTGCGCATCAACCACCGCTATGGCGGCAATGCCAGCGAGTTGCTGGAGAACCTGATCAAGGTGATTCGCGAGCGCGAGCAGGGCGCGCGGCAACTGCGCGCGATGACCGGTGAAACCCGCATCACTGCCGTGGTGCTGGCGGTGCTGCCGGTCAGCGTGGCCGGCTACTTCATGTTCAGCAACCCCAATTACCTGCTGACCATGTGGCATGACAGTGTCGGGCAGCGCCTGCTGTTCAGTGCCTTCGTGCTGCAGGCGCTGGGGTGTCTGGCGCTGTGGCGCATGTTGCGGAGTATCTGAGATGGCCTTGTTGCTCAGTGCGGTGTTGTTGTTTGGCGCGTTCGCCCTGCTGCTGGGTCAGTGGCTGCGTCAGCGGCGCAGCCAGCGCCTGGTGGAGCAACGCCTGCAGGGGCGTGCGCCGGACGAGCCGGCACTGCGCGGCTGGTTGCAGCGCATGGGCGACAGCCGGCTGGGGCAGCGTTCGCTGAACCTGGACGGCGAGACCCGCCAGTTGCTCGACCGGGTGGGTTGGCGGCGTTCGCGCCAGCGCTCGCTGTTCGCGGCCTGCCAGGTGGGCTTGCCGCTATGCCTGATGGGGGCGGCGGTGCTGGTGCAGGAGGTGTTCTTTCGCGAGAGCCGTTCGCCCTGGTTGTTCCCGCTGATGGGGCTGGGGTTGGGCTACCTGCTGCCCAAGCGGTTGCTGGCGCTGCTGGCGGCACGCCGTCAGCGCCAGGTGGCGCAGGAGGTGTCGACCTTCATACCGCTGCTGCGCATCATGTTCGAGTCGGGCCTGGCGGTGGAGCAGAGCCTGCGCCTGCTGAGCCTGGAGGGGCAGCGCCTGCTGCCGGTGCTGAGCGAGGAGTTGCGGCTGTTGTTGGCACGGGTCGATTCGGGGCTGGCGCTGGCCCCGGAGCTGGAGAAGACCGCGCAGTTGCTGGGGGTGGAGGCGTTCAGCGACACCTGCATCATCCTGCGCCAGTTGCTGACCCAGGGGGGCGGGGCGATGAAGTCGCTGCTGGCGCTCAAGCAACTGCTCGATGACCGGCGCCTGACCACCTTGCAGGAACGGATTTCGAAGATGTCGGGAAAGATGTCGGCAGTGATGATGCTGTTTCTGTTCCCGGCGTTGCTGATCGTACTCGCCGGCCCGGGCTTCACCGCCCTGGCCAGGGCATTCGGGGCTTGAGAGGAGTGGACGCAATGAAGGCATGCATCGCGGCGTTGGGGTTGTTGTTGCTCGGTGGTTGCGCCACGGATGGCTCGGCGCCGTGGCTGGCCATGCCGGGCTCGACGGCCAGTTGTGCCAAGCCCGATTCGAGCCAGGAGCTGTCGCTGAACATGGCCGACGAGATGCTTGCCGACGGGCGCCCGCATGCCAGCCTTGCGCACCTGGAGGCGCTGCCGGCCGATCTGGCCCAGGTGCGGGTGCGCAAGGCCAAGGTGCTGCGCCTGCTTGGACGCAGCGAGGCCGAGCCGCTGTACCGCAGCCTGCTCGGCGGGTGCCTGGCGGCCGAGGGTGAGCATGGGCTGGGGCAGATGGCGGCGGCCCGTGGCGACAACGCGCAGGCGCTGCAGCATCTGCAACGGGCCATGCAACTGGCCCCCACCGACGAGAAGATCCGCAACGACCTGGGGGTGGTGTACCTGAACCAGGGCAAGCTGGAGCAGGCGCGCTTCGAGTTTCTGACCGCAATCGAACTCAAGGACAGCGACCGTCTGGCGGCGGTCAACCTGGTGACCTTGCTGCTGTACCAGGACAAGTGGCAGCAGGCGGCCGACCTGGTGAGCCGGCTGGGCCTGAGTGCGGCGCAATTCAACGAAGCGCAGGCGCGCGCCCAACAACTCAAACCTGGCAGTGTGGCTGCCGTGCAGAGGTCGTCATGAACAGTCGGATACTGGTGATGCTGGTGATGCTGCCGGGCCTGGCCCAGGCGATCGAGCCCGGGCCTTCGTCCAGGGCACAGTCGGCCACCGAGGCGTGGTTGCAGGTGCAGGCCAGCGGCGCGCAGGCCTCCAAGACCCCGCAGAGCGCCACGCCCAAGGAGCGCGACCAGAGCATGCAACGCTGGCTGGATACCTACAAATACGTGATTCCGGATTTCTTCCGGTGGGAGAAGACCAGCAATAGCGACAAGTGAGTCATGCCCAAGAAAAAGCCCAGCGTCGGCTGGGCTTCATTCACGATTTTGTG
>NZ_QKRS01000027.1:0-37195 GCF_024261405.1 Pseudomonas sp. FBF18
TTTGGGCTTGGCGGAGAAGTTTCTGAGCACCATGCTCTTGAGGGCTTCCCGGGTTTGCTCGGAGGAGCGCTTGCTGGGGCTCTCTTCCTTGTATCTGGTTTTTAGTACTTTTAGGGAGGTCATCTACGGCTCCTGAAAGTAATGAAAATATACGCTGAGTGTCATGTTTCAGGTTCTATTTGCGCTAGGGATACTAGCATTTTCCCGAAATGATAGCAAATCGGCTCCAGAAGTTGAGCAAAGTTCATCGCGCTGTCTTCATCGCGGAAAATCCCCTTTTTGTTGCGGTATATATTCATTACGGCGATGGTTTCATAGACAGGGAGTTGTTCCGCATCCGCCTCGCGTCGAACCTGAATGGGAATGGAGAGTATCGACTGGGCTTCTTCTATATCGTTGTAATACTCCAGTACATCATGTTTGAAGCGATTGCAGAACTCGCGGTTCTTGTATGCAAGATTGTCCAGAAACAGAGATATTTCGCTTTGGGTATGGTGCAGGTATTGCGCCATACCGAAACTGGCGCACATGGGGGCGCCGGGGATGATGGGTTGCGTTGTGAAACCGGCATAACCCTGTTCGACATAAGGGAAGCAAATCGGCTCTTTTATGAAGTCGTCCCGCTCGCCGAACTCGACTTTGGTAGACACCGTGAAAGTCGTATCTTCAAGCACCAGGATGCCACTGCACTTTGCAAGTTTGCCAAGTGTTGAGTTGTTGTACAGAAATAGCTTGCTGGAATCGATGATGCGGGCAATGTTGTCCATGCTGCCGTCGGCAAGCGTTACCGTATCGAGAAAACCCGATGGCACCAGGGTCATGATGTTGGCTCGATAGACCGACGACTTGCCTTCATTGCCATCCCAGTCCTTGGCCAGCGACAACACACCGTGCAGGCACTCGCGCATCAGCTTGTGGACCACGTCGGGTTTGGGCGCCTCGCTGTTGAGCTCCGCTTTGATTTCCAGACGCCGGGCGCCGAGGATACGCATGTAGGCAGAGTAGTTTCC
The DNA here is from genome assembly GCF_024261405.1 of Pseudomonas sp. FBF18. Lineage (NCBI taxonomy): Bacteria > Pseudomonadati > Pseudomonadota > Gammaproteobacteria > Pseudomonadales > Pseudomonadaceae > Pseudomonas > Pseudomonas sp. FBF18. The sequence goes on from NZ_QKRS01000027.1 coordinate 1,011, forward strand.
GAGAAACGACTTTGACGGAGTGCTTTTTATGTAACTGTGCAGTTGGCTGCGCGCCGAGTTGTTTTCCCGGTTGACGGCTATTTCCCGTAGCAACAGGAACAGGCCGAGGTAGAGCAACAGCCTGAATGCCGTGGACGCTTCATTCAGCGGCGCCCCCTCGCAGGTGGGTAACAGCCCAAGGCACAGGTTGTTGAACTGTCCTGTTATTGCCGAGCTGTAAAGGGAGATGTAAGCACCCACCAGAACGGTAGCGAAAATGGCGATAGAGCCGAAGAACGCACCGCTGGGGGCAAACAGCCCTTTGAGAAATGAAGTCATGCTTGAGCAGGCCACACATCGACGAGAAGTGGCCCGGATTCTTGCATAGCCCAAGGGGGCTGGCATATCCAATTTGTTTCAGGTTTCACCGCTGCCTTCGAAGGCTCGAAGGCAGCGGCGACCTGTTCAATGCGCCGTGATGCGCTGACGCAGCGCCGAGGGGTTGGGCGCCAGCGCCAGGGCCAGCTGGGTGCGGTTGTGCATGTGGGTCAGGCGCAGCACCTGCGACACATACAGCTTCACCGTGTTCTCGGTAATGCCCAGCTCGCAGGCGATCTGATAGTTGGTCTGGCCCTTGCCCACCAGCCGCGCGACGTCCAGCTGGCGCGGTGACAGCTGGTCGAAGATCGCCGGCATGCTCTCGGCTGCCGTTGCATCCTCGCCACCCAGGCCCGTGCCCACCACCTGCTCGCGGGCCTTGCCCAGGTCCTGGTAGAGGTCGTCGATGGATTCGGCCAGGTACTGCAGCTTCTGGTTGAGGTGGCCCAGGTGCTGGAAGTTCTTCTGCCGCTCCAGCAACGCGGTCTCCTGGCGCTTGAGCCCCTCGAGCAATTCGGGGAGGTCCACCGGCTTCTGGTAGTAGTCGGCGAACCCTTCGCGCAGCGCCTTGATCACATCCTGCTTCTCGGCCCGCCCGGTGAGCATGATCGCCTCGAAGATCCGCTGCTTGCCGGCAATGGCCTTGAGCGCCTTGACCAGCTCGATGCCGTCACGCTCGGGCATGTGCAGGTCGCACAGCACCAGGCCGATTGCCGGGTCTTCGGTAAACCGCTCGATGGCCTGCTGGCTGCTGTGGCACGGTACGCACCGGTACCCGCTGCCCTCGATGAATTCACACAGCTCTTCGACGATCAACGGCTGGTCGTCGACGATCAACACCTTGAATGGACTCACTGGCTTGTTCACACGCAACTCCCTGCTGACGTGCCCTTCCTGGTACGGCCATGACGCTTGTGGTATCGAGGGGCAGTGACTAGAAAAATAGACGCAGTTGGCGGCTATGTACAACGTATGTACAGCAGGTTAGACGGGTTGTTCGATCAATGGATCCATACCGCAGCCAATAAAAAACCGGCCAGCACGAAGGGGGCGAAGGGCTGTTTTTTTGACGCTTCTTCGATCACCTGCCTGAAGCGTTGCTTAACCTTCTGACTCAGAAGGGACCACAGCCAGCGGCGGCTGAGCAACCAGATCACCACCGCCACCCCGGCACCGATGAAGGTGCCCAGCAGGTACATCCGATCAGTGGCAAGCGCCAGCGCACCCAGCAGTTTCACATCGGCGGCGCCCAGGCGCCCGAGCATGTAGCCGGGCAGGGTCAGCAGCATCACGATCAGCAGCGCCCAGCCACCCTCGCTGGCATCGGCGCCGATCCAGGTGTGCCCGGTGATGAAGAGATAGGCCAGGGCGCAGGCTGCGGCGCCAAGGGTCAAGGTGTTGTTGATCTGCCTTTCTCGGGCATCCTGTTCGGCACACAATGCGAGCCACAGCAGCAGGACGATGCTTTGCATAGGCGAAATGCCATCCCTTGGTCGTGATTGATTCTATGCTTGATTGCGGGTGTCATTGTCAGGGTAGACGCGATCATGAAAGCAGGCCTTGCAAGACGGCAAAAAGGTGCGGCGGCGATCGAATTCGCCGCCGTGTTCGTGGTGTTCTTCGCGGTGTTCTACGGGGTGGTCAGCTACGCCCTGCCACTGCTGATGCTGCAGTCGTTCCACCAGGCCAGCAGCGAGGCGGTGCGTCGCTGCATGGCGCTGGACCCGACCAGCGCCACCTACCGCACCGATGTGCCGGCACTGGCCCGCGAGGTGCTGGCCCAGCAGCTGGCGTGGATGCCGGGAACGCTGAAGTTCCAGCCCGGCACCGACGCGGTCGTGACCCTGAGCAACACCAACCTGCTGACCGTGCGCATCAACTACGCCAAGGCCCGGCTCACGACGGTGCTGCCGGTGCTCGACCTGCCGGTGGTGGGCGAGGTGCCACGCCTGCCGGCAACCCTTGGCGCCACCGCGAGCCTTCAGCTTTGAGCGGTGGCCACGGCCTGTTCGATCGCTGGCGCGGGCGCCCGGCCGCCGCGGTGGCCGCACCGCAGGCCCCGGTACCGGCGGCGGTGGGCCTGCAGCTGTGGCTCGATGACAAGGGCCGCGTGCTGCGCCTGGGCGGCCCGCTGCGCAGCGCCCTGGCGCTGCCCGCGCAGGCTGCTGCGCGGGTGCAGGACTACGTGCAGGCGCACAGCCTGCTGGTGCTCGAAGGCGAGCCCGCCGACTGGCAGGCACAACCGCTGGACCTGGACTTCAGAACCGCCAATGGCAGCACCCTGCACACCCGCGGCTGGTTGCTGGTCCAGGGCGAGGACTGGCTGTTGCAGTTATTCGATGTGGGCGATCTGCTGCAGCAGCGTCAGCAGGGTCAGGATGCCCGGCGCCAGCAGCAACTGGCCCGCCAGGTCGGCGCAGCACTGCGCGATTGCAGCCTGGAGCGCCTGCCCCAGGTGGCCGCCGAGCAGTTGCAGCGCCTGGCCTGGCACTGGCGCATGGGCTGGGCGGCGCTGCTGCTGCGCACCCCCGGCGGCTGGCAGACCTTCGCGCGGGATGCATCGAGCGTGCCCTGGGCCGACGATGCACGCCTGAGCGCGGTACTCGACCGCCTGCCGTCGGGGCGCGTGCTGTGCAGTGCCGAGTTTCCGGCCTTGCAGGTGCTCTGCCCGACTCACCCGCTGTATGTGGTGGGCCATGCGCAGCAGCATCAGGCCCAGGCCTGGCTGCTGTGCGCGGACGAGGGTGGGCAGGCCCGGCCCGAGGCGGCCCCCCTGCTGCTCGATGCCATGGCCGAGCCGCTGCTGGCGCGCCTGGCCGGCGACCGGCTGCAGGCCAGCCAGCAGCGCCTGAACAATGTACAGGGGTTGCTCGGTGCGGGCTGGTGGGAGTGGTCGCTGCACGAGCCCTACCTGCACCTGGCACCGGGGCTGGCGGCCAGTTTCGGCGTGAGTGCGCAACTGGCGCTGCCGGCCTGGTGGGCGCTGCTGCACCCGGCCGACCGGGAGGCGGCGCAACTGGCGTTCGAGGCGCTGCAGCGCGAGGGCTGCAGCCTGCAACTGTGCGTGCGCCTGCAGGCCGCGTCGCTGCGCTGGTACCGCATCTGTGGCGATGTGCACGGGCTGGGGCAGCAGCGACGTCTGCAGGGTTTCATGCTCGACATCAGCGATATCAAGGCCCAGGAGCAGCAGGCCAGGGCCGCGCACGCACGGCTGGACAACCTGATCGCCAGCTCGCCGGCAGTGATCTATATCCAGCGCTATGACGCCGGTGCGCTGCAGGCCGAATTCTTCAGTGCCAGCCTGCAGCCGCTGCTTGGCTGGACGCCCGCTGCCGACCTGCAACCGGCGCACTGGGTACACCCCGACGACCAGGCGCTGTGGCTGCAACGTACCCGCGACCTGCTGCGCGAGGGCCAGGTGCGCAGCCGCTACCGCCTGCGCGATGCGCAGGGCATCTACCACTGGGTGCTGGATGAAGCGCGCCTGCTGCGTGACGACCTGGGCCTGCCGGTGGAAGCCGTGGGTATCTGGCTCGACGTGACCGAGGCGACCCTGGCCGCCGAGCGGGTGCGCGAGAGCGAGGAACGTTACCGGGTGCTGGTGGAGGACTCGCCGGCGATGATCTGCCGCTACCGGCCCGACCTGACTGTGTTGTTCGGCAACCGCCCGCTGGCCGACTACCTGGAGTGCCTACCTGACCAGTTGCCCGGGAGCGACCTGGGGCAGTGGATGTCGCCGGCCCAGCGCGAGGCGTTCTCGCAGCGCCTGGCCGGCCTGACCCCGCAGCAGCCGGTGAGCAGTGCCGAAATCTGCCTGCAACTGCCGGGGCGCGAACATGCCTGGTGGGTGTGGTCCGACCGCGGCCTGTTCGATGAGCAGGGCCGTCTGCTGGAGGTACAGGCGGTGGGGCGCGACAACACGGCGCTGCGGCGCAGCCAGCAGCAGCTGTTGCAGAGCGCGAAGATGGCCACCCTGGGCGAAATGGCCACCGGCCTCGCCCACGAGATCAATCAGCCGTTGAACGTGATGCGCATGGCGGTGGTCAACGCGCTCAAGCGCCTGGAGAACGGCGACGTGCAGGTGGAATACCTGCAGGACAAGCTCAGGCGCATCGATGCGCAGGTGCTGCGGGCCTCGAAGGTGGTGGACCACATGCGCGTGTTCGGGCGGCGTTCGGAGGTCGAACAGCAACTGTTCGAGCCCTGGCAGGCGGTTGAGGGTGCCGTGTCGTTGCTGGCCGACGGCCTGGCTGGCAAGGGCGTGGCGCTGAACCTGGGCCCGGCGCTGAGCGGCTGCCATGTGCGCGGCCATGCCGATCAGCTGGAGCAGGTGCTGATCAACCTGGTGGTGAATGCCCGCGACGCCTTGCTGGGCCGACGTGAGGCCGACCCGCAGTTGCGCCCCTGGATCGCGGTGGAGGCCGAGCCGGTGGCGGGTGGGGTGCGCCTGCAGGTGCGCGACAATGCCGGCGGCATCGACCCGCGGCTGCTGGAGCGGATTTTCGAGCCGTTCTTCACCACCAAGCCCAGCGGCGTGGGTACCGGGCTGGGCCTGTCGGTGAGTGGCGGGATCATCGAGGGCATGGGTGGGTTGCTCAGCGCACACAATGGCGCCGAGGGTGCGTGTTTCGTGATCGAGCTGCCGGTTCAGAGCATCAGCTGAGCGCGGTTGCCGTCACAGGTGAGGTTGGCACCGACCTCGACGTTCACCAGGTCCAGCCCCAGTGCCTTGAGCAGTGCGTTGACCAGCGGGTCGACCAACTTGCCGAGCAGGTTCCTGATCACTGGCTGCAGCAGCGCCTTGACGTCATCGAGCAGGTTGCCGGCCACCAACAGCACGTTGCCGAGCAGGTTGCCGTTGAGCGGGCGGTACACCTGCAGCTCGATGCCATTGATGGTGTTGTTCAGGCTCTGCACGATATCGCTGGCCGAGGTGGCCATGTAGGCCGGTGGCAGGTCGATGTCCGGTGGCGCGCTGGCGTTGCGAAACAGCAGGTCGGTGGCAGGCCCGGTGGAGTTGCTGCCCAGCAGCGGCGCATTGACCTTGAGCCCTACGCCACCGCCAGCGAAGGCGGTGCGCGCGCCGCAGGTGGACGGCAGTATCAGGAAGCGCGTGCAGTATTTGCTGCCGATGTCGATCAGCGGCAGCGGCGAAATGGCGGTGTTGCCCGTGCTGAAAAAGGCCTGGGGATCGCTGAACATGCCCACCGAAACGTTGAGCGCCGAATTGCGGGTGCTGGCGGTCAGGGTCTTGTCCGGCTTGCAGCTGTAGCGGGTGACCTGGCTGCTGGCGCTGGCGACTTCCAGGCCGATGTCCAGGTGCACCACCCCAGGCAGCAACAGGACGTCGCTGACCTTGCACGGGATCGCCAGCAGGCAGAACACCGACTCCAGCGTGGCCACCAGATTGAGGCTGAGCAGGTTGCTGACCACGTTGGTCAGCGGTTCGGCCAGGTCGAGCACGGCGTTGAGCAGGCCGGTGATGCTGTTGAGCAGCGGCAGCTCCAGGCTGACCAGCGCACGGACCTGAGCGGTGTGCACCTTGATGGTGTCGTACTGCGGGTTGCCCACGGCGGAGATCTGTTCGGGTTCTATGACCTTGAGGCGCAGGTTGGCCTTGACCAGCGGCGGGATGTTGAGCGGCACCTCGGCGGTGGCCGCAGTGTTCTTGTTGGCCAGCATCACCGAGGCCTTGAGCAGTTGCAGCAGTTGTACCTGGGCATCCAGGCCGGACTGGACCGCGCCGTTCTGGATGTCGAGGATATCGCCCAGCTTGACCAGCGGGTTGTTGCCGGCACCGAGTACCAGCTTGCCGAGGTCAGTCACCACCTGGGCCGCCGCGCCGCCGCGCCGGGCGAGGTCGACGGCGACATCGAGCAGGTCGGTCAGGTGCAGCTGTTTGCCCAGCAGTTCATCGTAATTGCCGACCTGCACCCCGGCCTTGATGGCCAGGGCATCGAGAAAGCTCAGCAGGTCGACGTTGACGTCGGCGATGCCCTGCCAGCCCAGTACGTCGAGGTTGACGTTGCCGCCAAGGGCCTTGAATAGGGCGTTGAGCACATCGGACTTGCGTGTGTCGATGGTCAGCAGGGTGCTCTTGAGACGCAGCATCGCCTGCGGCGGCTTGGGCAGCGAGGCCACCGCACTGGCGTGCAGGGTGGTGGTGGCCGGCACGGCGCCGCCGCTCAGCAGGGCCTGTACACCGGCGGCAATGCTGGTGGCCACGGCGCTGCTGGCACTGACCCGGATCGCTTCGCTCTTGCTCGGGTTGACGGTATAGGTGCGCCGGCTGCCGGCACCGGTCTGCAAGGTGCCGCAGGTGGTGGCCAGGGTATGCTTGGCGCCGGGCGCGAAGCCGTTGCGTGCGGCGCTGGCCTGGGCCACGGTCGCCGCCTGCGGGCCGCTGCCGGTGCACACCGCACTTTGCCCAGCCGCTTCGAGGGCGGCCATGTCGACCACCCGCTGCAGCGAACGCTGTTCCAGATAGAGCCGCCCGCTATCGATCACCAACAGGGCGAACACCAGCGCCAGGGCCAGTGTCAGGGCGGCCATCAGGCCGATCGCGCCACGCTGCCGGGTTGGGAATCGGGTAGCCACGAGCACTCCTTTGCCGGCACCAGGCCGTGCGCGAACGCATGCGTCAAAGAAGTGTAGTCAAGATAATGGCCAGTCGCCTTGAGGTGGCGACCGGCCATCGCCGGCTCAGTGGGGCGGGTAGTTGGCCAGTACCTTGGCCACGGTATTCTGGATCGCGGTGTTGCGCTCGGCGGGGCCGGGCGGGTAGTTGTTCATGATCTGCTCGGCGCTGCCGCGCCATACCAGCTTGCCGTCGCGGCTGTCGAACAGGTCGACCTGGATGGTGGCGACCTTGTAGTCGACGCTGCGGGTCTCGTTGTAGGCCGGGCCGCCCCAGTAGCCACCCCAGTAACCGCCCCAGGCACCGCCGTAGTTGGTGGTGATCTGCTGCTGGCGGTTTTCGACGATCAGGTAGGTCTGCACCTTGAGGTCACCCCTGGCATTGCCCTGGGCCGGGCGCAGGCCGCGCTGGTCGAGCTGTTCGCTGACGGCCTGGCGGATGCGCTGCTCGGTGAGGTCGCTCTTGATGCGCGGGTCGTCCGGGCGATACTGCAGGGCCGGCTCCTGCCAGCTCCAGCTGCGGTAGGCCGCAAAGTCGCGGCTGGCATCGAAGTCCTGGGTGACATTGTTGCTCTGGCAGGCGCCGAGCAGCGCCAGCAGGGCCAACAGGGGGAGTAGAGCGAGACGGCGCAGCATGATGATTCTCCGGTTGCCTTCAGCTTGGGGGGTAGCCATCCAGGGCCTTGTGCACGGCATCGCGCAGGGCGCGGGCGCGCTCGCTCGGTGAGCCCTGGCTGGTGGTTTCTGCGCTGGCGCTCCAGACCGGCTGGCCGCTGCCGGCATCGAACAGGTCCAGGCGCACCACCATCACGTCGACCTGGTAGGTGCGTATGATCGGCACGCTGCCATACACACCATAGCCGTTGCGATAGCCGCCGTAGCGGTTGTAGCCGATGCCCCCGTAGCCGTAGTCGTCATAGGGGTAGTAATCGTCGCGCACCTGGCGCAGGCGCCGTTCCATACGCAGGTCGGCACTGACCAGCAGGTCGCTGCGGGTGTTGCGCGCAGGCCGCAGGCCGCGCTGGTCGAGGGCGGCGCTGACTGCGTCGGCAAGCTCGGCCGGGTCGCTGGAGGCGCTGCCGGCCGGGAGCTGGCCGTTGCGCCATGACCAGCTGCGGTAACGGCCATAGTCACGGGCACGTGCCGGGTAGGCGCTGGCGTCGAAGGTGGTGGCCGCCTGGGGCGGGGCCGGCGGCAGCGGTCGGGAGCTGGCCACATACGGGTTGCTGCCCTGGCAGGCGGCCAGGGCCAGGCACAGCAGGCCCAGGATCAAACGGTACGGCATGGCAGTCTCCCGGCAGACACGGCTCGGTACTCAGCGTGGGTGGCACATCCAGTGCAGGTAGCGGCCCAGGCCGGCAAAGGCCGGGTGGCGGCGGTGCGCCAGTTCCATTTCGAGCAGGTCGAGCAGTTCTGCCTTGGCCTGGAACTCGACGGGCATGTAGTCGTGGAACACCCGTACACCGCTCTCGCTGTGTATATCCCACAGACCTTCAAGGTGCGCCCGGAGTTCGCGCGGATCAAGTGGTTTTTGCGGGGTCAGGCTCTGCTTTTCACCGGCCAGGCTGGCCCCGCGCAGTTTGCGGAAATGGCCCTTGAGCAGGTTGCGATACACCAGTGCGTCGCGGTTGTAGAAGGCCAGCGACAGCAGGCCGTCGGCGCGGGTGAGCTGGTGCAGCACCGGCAGGATGGTCTCGGGTTCGGCCAGCCATTCGAGCACGGCGTGGCACAGCACCAGGTCGTAGGGTTCGGTGAGCTGGCCGAGCAGTTCCTGCCAGGGCGCCTGGATGAAGGTGGCCGGCTGGCCGGCGGCGGCGAAGCGTTCGCGGGCGCCCTCGAGCATAGGCGCGGCGGGTTCGGCCAGGGTCACCTGGTGGCCACGTTCGGCCAGCCACAGGGCCATGTGGCCCAGGCCCGCGCCGATGTCGAGCACGCGCAGGGGGCGGTCGGGCAGTGCTTCGGCGAGGTCGGCCTGGAGCACCGCGAGGCGGATGGCGCCCTTGGCGCCGCCGTAGATCTTTTCGGCGAAGCGGGTCGCCAGTGCGTCGAAGTGGCGGTCTTTCATCGGGCGAAGCGCCGTTCGCTGTCGGCCAGTTTGCTGCGCACCACCTGGTCCATGTCCAGGCCCAGTTCGCTGCACAGCAGCAACAGGTAGAGCACCACGTCGCCGACTTCCTGGCCGGCGTGTTCGAGCTGCTCGGGGGACAGCTGGCGCGACTGGTCCTCGCTGAGCCACTGGAAGATCTCCACCAGCTCGGCCATTTCCACGCTGGCGGCCATGGCCAGGTTCTTGGGGCTGTGGAAGCCGCGCCAGTCGTTGTTGTCGCGGATGGTGTGCAGGCGGGTGGTGAGTTCTTGCAGGTTCATGGGTGGGGGCTCTCCTCGTGCGGCGTAGCTTAGCGCGGGTCGGCGGGTTTTTCAGGGGATTGTGCTGGCCTGTTCGCCGGCAACGCCGGCTCCTGCAAGCCCTGTGTCAGGTGCATGGGGCCTTACTGCCAGAGGCTGGCCCAGGCCGACACCAGCAATAGCAGCGCCAGCCCCTGGTTGACCCGGCGCAGCACCAACGGCGAACCGCTCAGGCGCCGCGCCCCGCTGCCGAGCAAGGCCCAGCCACCCAGGCACGGCAGCGCGATCACGAAGAACACCAGGCTCAGGTGCGTCACCTGCAGCAGGCGGTCGCTGGCTGCGGCATCGATGAACACGCTGGCCACCGCCAGCGCCATCATCCACGTCTTGGGGTTGATCACCTGCAACGCCGCCGCGCCCCACAGGCCCAGCCTTGCCGACGTCGCGCCCGATTGCTGCACCTGCACTGGGCTGCGAAAGATCTTCCAGGCCAGCCAGGTCAGCCAGGCCACGCCCAGCCCGTTGAGCAGCGGCTGTACCGCCGGGGCCCGGAACAGCACCTCGCCCATACCGCTGCCCACCAGCCAGACGATCAGCGCGGCCCCTGCACCGGCCCCCAGGATGATTGGCAATGCAGCGCGCAGGCCATGGCTGGCGCTGTTGCTCAGTACCAGGAAATTGGTCGGCCCGGGGGTGATGGACGCAACGAAGGCAAACAGCATGAAGGCCAGCATGGGCAGGCTCCTTGGTAGAGGGGCTTGCATGCTCGCGTGTTGGCGCGCGTCAGTCTGGAAGCTTTGTGCAGCGCCTTCGGTACTGTGCAGGGGTCATGCCATAGGCGCGCAGGAACCAGCGCCCCAGGTGGCTCTGGTCGGCAAAGCCCAGCGCTGGCGCCACCTGTGCCGGGCTCGACCCTGCCGCCAGCAGCCGGCGTGCATGGGCCAGGCGCAGTTGCACCAGGTAGGCGTGGGGCGCCAGGCCGAACGCGGCCTTGAAGGCGCGGCTCAGGCGAAAGCGGTCGATGTTGCAAGCTGCGGCCAGTTGCTCGAGGCCGATGTCGTGGTGCAGGTGTGCATGCAGGTAGTCGCGCGCCCTTTGCGCCACCAGCGGCAGGCGCGGGTCGGGGTCGAGCCGGCGGCGCCATTGCAGATGCCCGCTCAGGTGCTCCAGCAACTGGTCCAGTGCCGCCTGGCGCACCATGCGCAGCTCCGGCTCGTGCAGCGACTGGAAGGCGCACGCGGTGGCCGCTGCCAGGCGCGGGTCGCTGGCCAGAGTGTGGGCAAAACCGGGTTGGCTGGCGGGCGGGGCATGCTCGGTGAAGCCGCGCAGCTCGCGCTCCAGCCATTGCGGGTCGAGGTAGAGCATGCGGTAGGTGAAGCCCTCGGGGCTGGGCGCATCGCCGTCGTGCAACTCGCCGGGTTCGAGCAGAAACACCTTGCCCGGTGTGCTCTGGTGGCGGGCGCGGCGACAGGTGAACTGCTGGACGCCCTGTTCGGTCACGCCCACCAGGTAGCTGTCGTGCCAATGCGGATCATAGGCATGCCCGCGAAAATGCGCGCGCAGGGTCTCGATGCCGGTATCGGGCTCCTGGCGCAGGTCTATCCAGTTGCTGTTCATCGTGTGCTACCGGCAAAGAAAACCGTTATCGCCCGGTCCGTCAGGCAGGTCTAGAAGATTCGTGCAGCGTGTGCCAACTGCCGGCCATGTGCACCAGGTCGCCGTGGCCCACCAGGCGGAACTGGCCGTCGGGTGCGACTGCGCTGCCCTCCAGCACCACTTCGCTGGGCAGGCGCACAGGCTTGTGAAAGGCCACGTCCATCTCGTAGCCGCTGAGCGGCAGGTGCCCGCGCAGCGCGGCCAGCGCCATGGCCTTGCTCCACATGCCATGGGCGATGGCCTGAGGAAACCCGAACAGGCGAGCGCTGAGCGCACTCAGGTGGATGGGGTTGTAGTCGCCGCAGACCTTGGCGTAGCGCCGGCCGATGTCGCTGTCGGCATACCAGCGGGTCAGCTCGCCCAGAGGCAGCGGTTCAGGGGGGGCGACGGCGGGTGGCTCGCCTTCGAGCTTGACGCCGCGACACAGCATGCGACTGCGCTCGTGCCAGAGCAGCCCCAGGCTGTCTTCGGCTTCGGTCATCAGGTCGAAGGTCGCGCCCTTGGCGTGGGGCTGCAGGTTGTCGACGAACACGCTGAAGCGCAGCGTGCCGATGCCACCCAGCGGGCGCACCACGCGGATGCGGTTGTTCAGGTGCACCAGGCCCAGCAGCGGGAACGGGAAGTCGTCGGCGGTCAGCAGTTGCAGTTGCAGGGCGAACGCCATCACATGGGGGAAGGTCGGCGGCAGGTGGCTGTCGTCGCCGAAGTGGCAGAGCTTGCGGTAGGCCTGCAGGCGCTGTGGATTCACGCCGATGGCGCAGTGCAGACCGCTGGCGGGCAGGCTGTCGCCGGTGATGCTGCGCTTGCGCGCAGCCTTCAGGTACAGCCCGCTCAGCCCTTGCGTGCAGTGCAGATCGTGCCAGTGTCGGTCCATGCTCATGCCCCCATCACGGCCTGGCCGCATACGCGCAGCACCTGGCCGTTGACCGCGCCACTGCCGGGCTGTCCCAGCCAGGCCACGGCTTCGGCAACGTCCTGCGGCAGGCCGCCCTGGCCCAGGGAACTCATGCGTCGCCCGGCTTCGCGCAGGGCGAAGGGGATGGCCGCCGTCATGCGTGTTTCGATGAAGCCGGGGGCCACGGCATTGATGCTGGCACCCCGCTTGGCCAGCAGCGGCGCCCAGGCCTGGGCCAGGCCGATCAGGCCGGCCTTGCTGGCGGCATAGTTGGCTTGCCCGCGGTTGCCTGCGATACCGCTGATCGAGGCCAGCAGCACGATGCGTGCGTTGTCGTGCAGCGCGCCGCCGTCGAGCAGCGCCTGTGTCAGCACCTGGGGGGCCTTGAGGTTGACTGCGAGCACGGCGTCCCAGTACTCGGGGGTCATGTTGGCCAGGGTCTTGTCGCGGGTGATGCCGGCGTTGTGCACGACGATGTCGATGCCCTCGGGGAGCGCTTCGAGCAGGTGCGCCGATGCATCGCTGGCGCAGATGTCCAGCGCCACGCTGCGCCCACCCAGGCGCGCGGCCAGGGCGTCGAGGTCGGCCTTGGCCTGGGGCACGTCGAGCAGCACCACCTCGGCGCCGTCACGGGCCAGGGTTTCGGCAATGGCGGCGCCGATGCCGCGGGCCGCACCGGTGACCAGCGCCTTGCGCCCGGCCAGCGGGCGCGACCAGTCCTGTACCTGGGTGGCGCAGGCGGTCAGGCGCAGCACCTGGCCGCTGATGAAGGCGCTCTTGGGCGAGAGGAAGAAGCGCAGCGCGCCTTCGAGCTGATCCTGCGCGGCCGGGTCCACATACAGCAGTTGCAGGGTGGCGCCGTTGCGCAGTTCCTTGGCCAGCGAACGGCTGAAGCCTTCCAGGGCCCGCTGCGCCACGCTGGCCAGCGGGTCGTCCAGCGATTCGGGCGCGCGCCCCAGGATCACGATGTGCGCACTGGCAGCCAGGCTGCGCAGCAGCGGCTGGAAGAACTCGCGCAGTTGCTTGAGCTGGTCGCTGTCGCTCAGGTGGCTGGCGTCGAACACCACGGCCTTGAGCTTGGGCCCCAGGCCCGCGACCCAGGCCGGCAGTTCGAGGCTTTCATCGGCATAGCTGTAGACCTCGTCGGTCAGGCGCCTGGCAAAGGCGGCCACGTTCGTCACCAGCGGCCCGCCGCCGAGCAGCAGGGCGCCTTCGACCGGGCGCAGCCTGCCGGCTTCCCAGCGCTCCAGGCGGGCGGGGGTGGGCAGGCCGACGGCACCGGCCACGCGCCGACCGAATGAAGAGTTGGCGAAGTCGATATAGCGGTCGCTCATGTGAACGTCTCCCGGAAATTAAGCACCAAAGTGTGGACCATGTTTCGCCTTCGGTCGTTCGACTGGCGAAAAAACACCTACGCTATAGCGGGTCTATCCCGTCTCGGAATAAGGAAGTCTGTGCATGCGCGCTTTACGTCGGGTCGCGATCATCGGCGGCAATCGAATCCCGTTCGCCCGCTCCAACGGGCCCTACGCCACGGCCAGCAACCAGGCGATGCTGACTGCGGCAATCGAAGGGCTGGTGGAGCGTTTCGGCCTGCATGGCCTGCAACTGGGCGAAGTGGCGGCGGGCGCGGTGCTCAAGCACTCGCGCGACATGAACCTGACCCGCGAATGCGTGCTGGGCTCGCGGCTGTCGCCGCAGACCCCGGCCTATGACCTGCAGCAGGCCTGCGCCACGGGGCTGGAAACCGCGCTGATGGTGGCCAACAAGATCGCCCTGGGGCAGATCGACAGCGGCATTGCCGGCGGTGTGGACACCACCTCCGATGCGCCGATTGCGGTCAACGAGGGGCTGCGCAAGTTGCTGCTGCAGGCCAATCGGGCCAAGACCACGGGCGACAAGCTCAAGGTGTTCCTGCAACTGAGGCCCTGGCACCTCAAGCCCGAGCTGCCGCGCAATGGCGAGCCGCGTACCGGGCTGTCGATGGGCGAGCACTGCGAGCTGATGGCGCAGACCTGGCAGATAGGGCGTGCCGAGCAGGACGAGCTGGCCTTGCGCAGCCACCAGAACCTGGCCCGGGCGTTTGCCGAAGGCTGGCAGGATGACCTGCTCACGCCCTTTCTGGGCCTGACCCGCGATCACAACCTGCGCCCGGACCTGACCCTGGAGAAACTTGCCAGCCTCAAGCCGGTGTTCGAGCGCAGCGCCAAGGGCACGCTGACGGCGGGCAACTCCACGCCACTGACCGATGGCGCTTCGGTGGTACTGCTGGCCAGCGAAGAGTGGGCGCGCGAGCGCGGGCTGCCGATCAAGGCGTATTTTCTCGATGGTCAGAATGCTGCGGTGGATTTCGTCAAAGGCCAGGAGGGGCTGCTGATGGCGCCGGCCTATGCGGTACCTCGACTGCTGGAGCGCAACGGCCTGACCCTGCAGGACTTCGACTTCTACGAGATCCACGAAGCCTTCGCCGCCCAGGTGCTGTGCACGCTGAAGGCCTGGGAAGACGCCGACTACTGCCAGAGCCGGCTGGGCTTGAGCGAGCCGTTGGGCGCCATCGACCGCGACAGGCTCAACGTCAAGGGCAGTTCGCTGGCTGCAGGGCACCCGTTCGCTGCCACCGGCGGGCGCATTCTGGCCAACCTGGCCAAGCTGCTGGACGAGGCCGGCCAGGGCCGCGGGCTGATTTCGATCTGCGCCGCGGGCGGGCAGGGCGTGACCGCGATCATCGAGCGCTGACCAGCGGCGCCTCCTTGGCCAGGGGCGCCGGGCGGTTGGCGTAGTGTTCGGCCATGATCGAGCACACGATCAACTGCAGCGGGTGATAGATCATGATCGGCAGCAGAATCAGCCCCAGCCCGGGATGGGCGCCGAAGATCAATGCGGCCATCGGTGCGCCGGCGGCCAGGGATTTCTTGCTGGCGCAGAACACTGCGGCGATCTCGTCGGCCGGGCTGAACCTGAGCAGCCGCGCGCTGCGGGTGGTCAGCCACAGGATCAGCGCCAGCAGCAACGCGCTGCCCAGAACGGCGGTGAGCAGTACCGAGCCACCCTGCTGCTGCCACAGCCCCGAGATCATCGAGTTGCAGAACGCCGCGTACACCAGTAGCAGGATCACCACCTTGTCCATCACGTTGGTGTAGCGCTTGTGGCGGGCAAAGAAGCGGCCCAGCCACGGGCGCAGCAACTGTCCCAGCACCAGCGGCAGCAGGAGCATGGCGCACAGGTCGAGCAGGGTGGCGCCCAGGTCGATGCCATCGCTGCCGTTGCCCACCACCAGGCTCACCAGCCACGGGGTCAGGAAGATGCCCAGCACGCTGGACAGGCTGGCGTTGAGGATCGCGGCGGGCACGTTGCCGCCGGCGCTGCCGGTCAGCGCCACCGACGAGGAGATGGTCGAGGGCAGGGCGCACAGGTACAGAAAGCCCAGCATCAGCAGCGCCGGCACATGGCTGCCCAGCACGCTGTTGCCCAGCCACCACAGCAGCGGGAACACCACGAAGGTGAAGCCCTGCACCATCAGGTGCAGGCGCCAGTTCTTCAGGCCATGGCGGATCTGTTCGCTGGACAGGTTGATGCCGTGCAGGAAGAACACCACGAACACGCCGATGTTGATCACGTATTCGGCGTGCATCGAGCCGCCGCTGGCACCGAAGTGCGGGAACAGCCAGGCGAGGAAGGTGGCTAGAAACATGCCGCACAGAAACCAGTCGGTTACCACGCGCTTGAGGTGAGCTTGCATAGGCGGGCCTGCGAATCATCTTGTAATAACGAAGCGGCAGGCTAACCTGTGGCCATTCTTCCGTCTCGCGACACAAGGCCAAGCGATGCCGAGTAACGGACAAAATCTGCTGCCACGCCCAATCCCGCTGCTCGATGCCCTGCCGCGGCCACTGTATGCGCGTGCCGAAAGCCTGGGGGCCGGCTCGTGGACGCCGCGTCATCGACACGACTGGATACAGTTTTCCTATGCGATCAGCGGGGTGCTGGGGGTGTACACCGCCGAGGGCAGTTTTTTTGCACCGCCGCAGTGGGGCGTGTGGATACCGGCCGGGGTGGAGCATGAGGTGATTACCTCGACTCGTGCCGAAATGCGCAGCCTGTATGTGCGTCAGGCCGATGCGGCGTGGGCCGGGCCGCGCTGCCGGGTGCTGGAGGTGACGCCGCTGGCCCGTGAGCTGATCAAGCAGTTCTGCCTGTTCCCGGTGGATTACGCCGAAGGCGAGAGCCCCGAGGCCCATCTGGTGCAGGTGCTGCTGGAGCAGTTGCAGGGGCTGCCGGAGGTGGGTTTTTCGTTGCCGCTGCCGCAGCACCCGCGCCTGCTCGAGGTGTGCAATGCATTGCTGGCGCACCCGGAGCGGGACGCCGGCCTGGCCTATTGGGCCGAGCGCCTGGGGCGTTCGCAGAAGACCCTGATGCGTTTGTTTCAGCGCGAGACGGGGCTGAGCTTTCGCGGCTGGCGCCAGCGCATGCGCCTGCTGTCGTCGCTGCAGGCGCTGGAGCAGGGGCAGAGTGTGACCCAGGCGGCGCTGGGTTGCGGCTATGAGTCGACGTCGGCGTTCATCGTGGCGTTCAAGGGCTTGTTCGGGGCAACGCCGGGGGAACTGTTCAGGCAGTGAGTGTCTGCCATGTCCGGGAAGCCAGGGGGCACTCGGTGCAGGCGGGATTAAATTATTTGGACATTATCGGGTCCACTTCCTTTGAGGGCCTTGTTGTATCGTGAGCGCGCATCTGGCTCATGGCTGTGAGACGATGGCCGGCAACCCGTGATACCCGTGTGTTTGGCAAAACAGGACCCAGAACAAAAGCCGATGAAGACTCCAAAACGCATAGAACCACTGATAGAAGACGGGCTGGTCGATGAAGTCATCCGACCCCTGATGAGTGGCAAGGAAGCCGCGGTGTACGTGGTGCGGTGCGGTACCGAGCTGCGCTGCGCCAAGGTCTACAAAGAGGCCAACAAGCGCAGCTTCCGTCAGGCCGCCGAATACCAGGAGGGCCGCAAGGTGCGCAACAGCCGCCAGGCGCGGGCCATGGCCAAGGGCTCCAAGTATGGGCGCAAAGAGGCCGAGGAGGCCTGGCAGAATGCCGAGGTGGCAGCCCTGTTTCGCCTGGCCAGTGCCGGCGTGCGGGTACCCAAGCCGTTCGACTTTCTCGATGGCGTGCTGTTGATGGAGCTGGTGTCCGATGCCCATGGCGATGCGGCGCCACGCCTGAACGACGTGCACCTGGAGGCCGATCAGGCCCGCGAGTACCACGACTTCGTGATCCGCCAGATCGTGCTGATGCTGTGCACCGGCCTGGTGCATGGCGACCTGTCGGAATTCAACGTGCTGCTCGGCCCTGACGGCCCGGTGATCATCGACCTGCCCCAGGCGGTGGATGCGGCCGGCAACAACCATGCGTTCAGCATGCTCGAGCGCGACGTGGGGAACATGGCCGGGTACTTCGGCCAGTTTGCCCCGGAGCTCAAGGCCACCCGCTACGCCAAGGAAATGTGGGCGTTGTACGAGGCCGGCGAGCTGACTCCGGAAAGCCCGCTGAGCGGGCAGTTCGCGGAGGACGAGCACAGCGCCGATGTCGACGGGGTGATGCGCGAGATCGAAGCGGCGCGCCTGGACGAGGCGCGCCGGCAGGCTGCACGCGCCGAGGCGGAGAACGGCCCGGCCAAGGCCGAGGAACCGCCACCGCCGTGGATGCAGTAACGCGCTAGTGACAGCAGCTGCCGGCTGCCAGGTCCTTGAGGATCGGGCAGTCGGGGCGATCGTCCCCCTGGCAGTGGGCGACCAGCTCGCTCAGCGTATCGCGCAGGCTCACCAGCTCGTCGATGCGCCGGTTCAGGTCGGCTATATGCTCGTTGGCCAGGGCTTTCACGTCGGCGCTGGCGCGCTGGCGGTCCTGCCACAAGGTCAGCAGTTTGGCCACTTCCTCCAATGAAAACCCCAGGTCTCGCGAGCGCTTGATGAATGCCAGCGCGTGCAGGTCGTCCTGCTGGTAGAGGCGGTAGCCACTGTCGCTGCGCGAGGCCGGCTTGAGCAGGCCGATGGACTCGTAATAGCGGATCATCTTGGCGCTCAGGCCGGTACGTTTGGCGGCTTGTCCGATGTTCATGGGGCATCGTCCTGTGGCGGCGTTTGCGGTTTCCAGGTTTTGAGCAGCAAGGCGTTGCTGACCACGCTGACGCTCGACAGGGCCATGGCCGCACCGGCCAGCACCGGGTTGAGCAGGCCGAAGGCCGCCAGCGGAATACCGATCAGGTTATAGATGAAGGCCCAGAACAGGTTCTGGCGGATCTTGGCGTAGGTCTTGCGGCTGATCTCCAGGGCGGCTGGTACCAGGCGCGGGTCGCCGCGCATCAGGGTGATGCCGGCGGCCTGCATGGCCACATCGGTGCCGCCACCCATGGCGATGCCGATGTCGGCGGCGGCCAGGGCCGGCGCGTCGTTGATGCCGTCACCCACCATCGCTACCACACCCGATTTCTTCAGTTCGAGAACAGTGGCGGCCTTGTCGGCCGGCAGCACCTCGGCGTACACATCATTGATGCCAAGGGCCTGGGCCACCACCTTGGCGCTACCGCGGTTGTCGCCGGTCAGCAGGTGGCTGCTGATGCCCTGTTGGCTCAGCTGGCGTACGGCCGCTTCTGCGCCAGGCTTGAGGCTGTCGCCGAAGGCGAACAGGCCCAGCACCCGTGGTTGCGCACCGCGCTCGATCAGCCACGACAAGGTGCGCCCCTCGGCCTCCCAGGCCTGGGCGCTGGTGGCGAGTTCACCCGGTTGCAGGCCGCTTTCTTCCAGCAGGCGACGGTTGCCCAGGGCCAGGTCGCGGCCATTGAGGTGGCCGGCGATGCCGCGGCCGGTCAGCGATTGGCTGTCGTCGATGTCGGGTACGGTCAGGCCCTGCTCCTGGCAGGCATCCAGTACCGCCTTGGCCAGCGGGTGTTCGCTGCCGCGTTGCAGGGCGCCGGCCAGTTGCAGCAGTTCGCCTGCCTCGATGCCCTGGGCCTTGCTGTGAACTATGCGCGGGCTGCCGGAAGTGAGGGTGCCGGTCTTGTCGAACACCACGCGGTTGACTGCATGGGCACGCTCCAGCGCTTCGGCGTCCTTGATCAGGATGCCGTGGCGCGCGGCCACGCCGGTACCGGCCATGATCGCGGTGGGTGTGGCCAGGCCCAGGGCACAGGGGCAGGCGATGACCAGCACGGCCACGGCATTGATCAGCGCGGTTTCGATTGGCGCGCCGGCCAGCCACCAGCCGACCAGGGTTGCCAGGGCCAGCACCAGCACGGCTGGCACGAACACCTGGCTGACCCGGTCGACCAGTTTCTGGATGGGGGCCTTGGCGGCCTGGGCGTCTTCGACCAGGCGGATGATGCGCGCCAGCACGGTTTCAGTACCCAGGGCCAGCACACTTACCAGCAGGCGGCCTTCGCCATTGATGGCGCCGCCAGTCACGCGGTCGCCCGGCTGCTTGGGCACTGGCAGGCTTTCGCCGCTGATCAGGGCTTCGTCGGCATGGCTCTGGCCCTCGATCACCTCACCGTCCACCGGGAAGCGTTCGCCAGGCAGCACGCGCACCAGGTCATGCAGGCGCAGGGCGCTGATGGGTACGTCGCGCTCTTGGCCGTCGATCACCTGCAGGGCGCGCTCAGGGCGCAGGGCTTCGAGGGCGCGGATGGCACTGGCGGTCTGGCGCTTGGCGCGGCTTTCCAGGTACTTGCCCAGCAGCACCAGGGCGATGACCACCGCCGAGGCTTCGAAATACAGGTGCGGCATGCTGCCTGCGGTGGCCCGCGCCCATTCGTACAGGCTCAGGCCGTAACCGGCGCTGGTGCCCAGGGCTACCAGCAGGTCCATGTTGCCGGCCCCGGCGCGTACCGCCTTCCAGGCCGCGACATAGAACCGTGCGCCCAGGATGAACTGCACGGGGGTGGCCAGTACGAACTGTGCCCAGGCCGGCAGCATCCAGTGGATGCCGAAGGGCTGCAGCAGCATCGGCAGCACCAGCGGCAGGGCCAGCAGTATGGCCAGGCCGACCGACCAGCGCTCCTTGCGCAGGCGTCGCTCGGCGTCGGCCTGATCGGCCTTGCCCGCTTGCGGCAGGCTGGCCGTGTAACCTGCCTGGGTCACCGCGTCGATCAGCAGCGCGCTGTCGACCTGCCCCAGCAGCTCGATGTGCGCGCGCTCGTTGGCCAGGTTGACGCTGACCCGCTGTACGCCGGGCACCTTGTTCAAGGCCCGCTCCACGCGCCCGGCACAGCTGGCGCAGGTCATGCCGCCAATCTGCAGTTCGAGGCTCTGGGCGGGCACGCTGTAACCGGCCTGGCTGACGGCGTCGACCAGTGCCGGCAGGGCGTCGGCAGGGGCTTGCACCCGGGCGTGTTCGGTGGCGAGGTTGACGCTGACGTGTTCGGCGCCGGCGACTTTGCGCAGGGCGCGCTCGACACGACCGGCGCAGCTGGCGCAGGTCATGCCTTGAATCGGCAGATCGAAGGTGGTTGATGCGGACATGGGGCTCTCCTCCTTGGACAGGCGCCAAGCATCAACCTTACCCCATTGGCAAGGTCAATAGCCCAGAGCGGCCTTCTTCAGGCTGAGGCCATTGTTGTCCATGACGATGCGGTACTTGTTGACCTGGCCCGCCAGTACGTTGATTCGTGTGCTGCGCTGGTTCTCGATGCCGTTGTTGCAACCCGGTGCCTGCCCGGGAAGCAGGCGCAGGCGCACGTTCACCGGGCCGCCCGGCAGGTTGAACGAGGTGGAGTGTTCCTGGAACAGTCGCGCCGACAGCTGGTCGTTGAGATAGATGCCGATCTCGCAGGACGTGGCGACCTCCAGACGCTCGCGGGAAATGATCAACACGCTGTAGTCCGACGGCCCTTCGGCGCTGGCCAGGGGCACGATGCTGCACAACCCGAGCAAACCGATAAGGCCCAATGCTGCCCTGCCCATGAATGAATCTCCTGCTGATCGTTCGACAAGGGCGCAGCTTGGCCGAGCTTGGCGCGGATTTCCAGTTCGGCATGCACTTGACCTTGCCCCGATGGCAAGCTTGAGACTGCGCTCAAATCCCAAGGAGGTAGTTCCCATGCAAGTATTCACTGTTCAAGGCATGACCTGTGGCCACTGTGTGAAGGCCGTGACCCGTGCGGTACAGAGCCAGGATGCACAGGCCATCGTAGAGGTGGACCTGGCCAGCAAGCAGGTGCGCGTCGACAGTTCGCTGCAGGCGCCGCAGATCGTGCAGGCGATTGTCGATGAGGGTTACAAGGCCGAGCTTGTGGCCTGAACAAGCCGGTAGCCGCTTCGCCTGTAGGAGCCAGCCTTGCTGGCGAACCGGCGCGAAGCGGCTACCGACCCTGCATGGGCGGTGTGTCTGCTGCACTGTGCATTCCGGTGTGCGAGCGCTGCGCGCTCGATCCCCGGCAAGGCCGGCTCCAACAAGGGGCGCACGTGCCAGCGAATTCGGCAAAAGATTCGCGGCTTATCCATGGCAGCCCGGTTAGACTAAGGCACTTGCTTAGCCTGCTATGGATTCCCGATGAACCTGCGCACCATCCTGATCCTCGGCGCACTCAGTGCGTTCGGGCCGTTGGCGATCGATTTCTACTTGCCCGGCTTCCCGGCAATGGCCCTGGCCTTTGCGACCGACGAAAAACACATCCAGACCACCCTGGCGGCCTATTTCCTGGGCCTGTCGCTGGGGCAGCTGGCCTATGGCCCGGTGGCCGACCGCTTCGGTCGACGCATTCCGCTGCTGGTCGGGGTGACCCTGTTTACCCTGGCGTCGCTGGCCTGTGCCTTTGCACCGAGCCTGGACGCCCTGATCGCCGCGCGTTTTGTACAGGCCCTGGGTGGTTGCGCAGGCATGGTGCTGTCGCGGGCCATCGTCAGCGACAAGTGTGATGCAGTGGCTTCGGCCAAGGTGTTCTCGCAACTGATGCTGGTGATGGGCCTGGCGCCGATCCTTGCCCCGATGCTGGGCGGGGTGCTGGTCAACCTGTATGGCTGGCAGTCGATCTTCCTCGTGCTCACCCTGTTCAGCGCCGGCTGTACGCTGGCTGTTGCCCTGGGCCTGCCGGAGAGCCTGCCTTCCAACCAACCACGCCAGCCGCTGTCGGGGGCGTTGCGCCAATACGGGCGCCTGCTCAAGGACCGCGTGTTCATGGGGCATGCACTGACCGGCGGCATCGCGATTGCCGGCATGTTCGCCTATATCGCCGGGTCGCCCTTCGTGTTCATCAAGCTTTATGGCGTACCGGCCGAACATTACGGCTGGCTGTTCGGCAGCAATGCGGCGGGCTTCATCCTGGTGGCGCAGGTGAATGCGCGATTGCTGGCCAAGCGTGGGCCTGCCTTTTTGCTGGCCCGCACGGTGTGGGTATACCTGGCGGCCGGGCTGGTGCTGCTGGGAATCAGCGCGCTGCATACGCAGGCGCTGTGGCCGTTGCTGGTGCCGCTGTTCGTGTGCATTGCCAGCCTTGGCTGCATCATCCCCAACGCCTCGGCCTGCGCCATGAGCGGGCAGGGTGCCCGCGCCGGCAGTGCCTCGGCGTTGCTGGGGTGCGTGCAGTTCAGCGTGGCGGCGGGTGCGGCTGCCCTGGTGGGAGTGCTGCATGACGGCAGCGCGCTGCCGATGGCGCTGGTCATCAGCCTGTGCGGTGCGGCGGCGGTGGGCGTGGCTATGTTGACCCGACGCCTGCAGCTCAGCCGACCTGCTTGAGCGGGTGCGGGGCCCGCAAGCGTTGTTGCAGGGTGTCGACAAAGGCGCGAGCCTCGGCCTCGCTGCGAAAGCTGACCACATGCTGGTCGAGCTGAACCTGCCACGGGCACCCGGGTTTGCGGGCTGATGCACTGACGATAATCTTCATCGCTGCCTACCTGTGTGGTTGGGTAAATGCAGCAGCATTGTAGCGCCGCGACCGGGCCCCGGCATGACCGGCGTCAGTGTACTGACTGACGGTCATGCCGGGGCCCGGAGGGGCTCAGAACCCTTCCAGCACGATCTTGCCCTTGGCTGCACCGCTTTCGAGCAGCGCATGGGCCCGGCGCAGGTTGGCTGCATTGATCGGGCCGAAATGCTCGCCCAGGGTGGTCTTGAGGGTGCCTGCGTCGATCAGCTCGGCCACGCGGTTGAGCAGCGTGTGCTGCGCCTGCATGTCGGCGGTTTCGAACAGCGAGCGGGTGTACATGAATTCCCAGTGCAGCGACAGGCTCTTGCGCTTGAGCTTGGTCACGTCCAACTGCTTGGGGTCGTCGATCAGCGCCAGCTTGCCCTGCGGGGCGAGTGCCTCGACCAGTTGATCCAGGTGCTGGTCGGTCTGGGTGAGGCTGGCAACGTGGGTAACGCTATCGATACCCTGCGCCTTCAGGGCCTGGGCCAGTGGCTGACGGTGATCGACTACCACATCGGCGCCCAGCTCCCTTACCCAGGCCTGGGTTTCGGGGCGTGAAGCGCTGGCGATGACCTTGAGCCCGGTCAGTTGGCTGGCCAGTTGAGTCAGGATCGAACCGACGCCGCCGGCGCCACCGACGATCAGCAGGCTCTGGCCCAGGTCGGCCTTGCCTTCGGCGATCTGCAGGCGTTCGAACAGCAGCTCCCAGGCGGTAATGGCGGTCAGCGGCAATGCGGCGGCTTCGGCGAATCCCAGGGTTCGGGGCATGTGCCCGACGATGCGCTCGTCGACCACGTGCAGCTCGCTGTTGCCCCCGGCGCGGGCGATGGAGCCTGCGTAGTAGACCTTGTCGCCAGGCTGGAACAGGCTGACCTCGCTGCCCACCGCCTTGACCACACCGGCAACGTCCCACCCCAGCACCTTGGCCACGCCGGCCTCGGGCTGCACGTTCTGGCGCACCTTGGTGTCGACCGGGTTGACCGAGATGGCGTGCACCTGCACCAGCAGGTCGCGCGGGCCAGGCTGCGGGGCGGGCAGCTCGATGTCCTGCAGCGCGGCGGGGTCGGCGATCGGCAACGATTGATAGTAGGCAATGGCTTTCATGAAGAGGTCCTTGAGGGGGGGAGTGCCGCCATCATCAGTGCTTTCACTTGGGGTTAAAACCCGATAAAACGGCAGATACTTTCAATTTTTTTTTGATAATGAGGCCGACAAGTGCTGCGTACCGATGATCTGCAACTGTTCGTGCGCGCTGCGGAACTGGGCAGCCTGTCGGCCGCTGCGCGCCAGCTCGACCTTTCGCCGGCAGTGGCGAGCGCAGCGCTCAAGCGCCTTGAGGCGCAATTGAAGGTGCGGCTGCTGGCCCGTTCGACGCGCAGTCTGCGCCTGACCGCTGAAGGCGAGGGGTTCCTCAACCACGCCCGGGTAGCCTTGGCCAGCCTCGAGGAGGGACGGCGGGCGTTGGCTCAGGGCCAGGCCGAGGTGAGCGGCGTGCTGCAGTTGTCGGCACCGTCGGATTTCGGACGCAATGTGCTGTTGCCCTGGTTGGACCAGTTGCAGCAGGCGCACCCGTTGCTGAACGTGCGCCTGCTGCTGGGCGATCGCAATGCCGACCTGTTTCGCCAGCCGGTGGATGTGGCGCTGCGCTACGGTACCCCCGAAGACTCGAGCCTGGTGGCGCTGCCCCTGTGCCCCGACAACCGCCGGGTGCTGTGCGCCGCACCTGATTATCTGGCGCGCCATGGCCAACCGGCGACGGTTGCACAGCTGGCCGAGCACAACTGCCTGCTGTACCAGTTGGGTGGCCGTGTGCATGACCAGTGGCGCTTCAGTGACGGGGCCGCGACACAGACGGTGCTGGTGCGTGGCGACCGCTTTTGCGATGACGCCGACGTGGTACGGCGCTGGGCCGTGGCAGGTGTGGGCATTGCCTACAAGTCCTGGCTGGATGTGGCAGCCGATGTGAAGGCCGGGCGCCTCGAAGTGCTGCTGCCCGGGGTGCGGGGTGAAGCTGCGCCGCTGAATCTGCTGTGCACCCACCGGGCGCAGCTCGGCAAGCCGGTGCAGTTGCTGCGCGACGAACTCAAGGCCAGATGCCGGCACCTGCTGGAGCCGCTGCTGGCGATGACCGGCTAGGCAGGGCCGGCTGTCGGGCGCTGGATCAGGGTCATACATTTCATTTTAGGTTGAGTGACTTGTTTACCTTGAATGTAGGGCGTTGCGCGCTCATCGGCCCTTGAGCGCAACCCTCGCTCTGCAGGGAAAGCCGCCCCCATGCGGCTGTGGTGCCAGGGGCGGAAGGCCCGCCACCCGAAAGCGACCTTTGCAGAAGGCCACATGGTTGCCCAAAACGGGCAATTTTGCCGGAGATAGAGGCCGTTTAAGTGCTTACAGGCCGGCATATACTTGCCCCCGCAGTCGTTACCAGCAAGAGACGTTTCCATTGCAGGGGCGGGCAAGTTACGTCTTCGGAATCCGCAGGGAGTGCAGATATGAAACCTGTAGCAAGTATCAGTGTGATCGCCAGCCTGCTGGCTGACCCCAAGCGCAGCGCCATGCTGTGGGCCTTGATCGACGGTCTGGCCCGCCCCTCCGACGAGTTGGCCAGGATGACCGGCCTGACACCTTCTTCCACCTGCGCTCACCTTGGGCGCCTGCTGGCAGGGGGGTTGCTGAAGATAGAGGCGCGCGGGCGCAAACGGTATTTTCGGCTGGCAGCCCCGGAGGTGGGCGCCGCTGTGGAGGCGCTGGCCAGTGTGCCGGTGCGCGAGCATTTTCGTCAGGGCGTGCGTGTCAGCCGGGAGGCGCCGGGGATCCCGCTGGCGATGCGCCGCGCACGCTTGTGCCGTGACCACCTGGGCGGTGAGCTGGCGGCCGACCTGTACCAGCGCTTGCAGGAGGCCAAGTGGCT
This sequence comes from Pseudomonas sp. FBF18, assembly GCF_024261405.1. Taxonomy (NCBI): domain Bacteria; kingdom Pseudomonadati; phylum Pseudomonadota; class Gammaproteobacteria; order Pseudomonadales; family Pseudomonadaceae; genus Pseudomonas; species Pseudomonas sp. FBF18. The sequence continues at coordinate 26,703 of NZ_QKRS01000027.1, forward strand.
GGAGCTCTGCGACCGCCAGTTGGAGGTCAGCTCGCTGGGGCGCCTGCACTTTGCCGACTTTGGCATCTTCGTCGAGGCATTGGCACTGCGCGAGGGCAGAGCCTGCAGCGCGTGCAGTTGCTGCAGCGAGTGGAGCGAGCAGCGCCCGCACCTGGGCGGGGCTCTGGGCAGCAGCCTGCTCAGGCTTTTCGTTCAGTCGGGCTGGGTGCGCATGAACGGTGACTCGCGCGCCTTGCACGTCACCCCCGCCGGGTTGCGTGAAATCCCGCTGATTGCACAGTCGCCCATGCCGTTGGCGGTGGGGGAGTAGCCGCAGGTGGCGGGCAAGGCCGACCCACCGGTGATGGGTCGACCTGCCCGCGCAGAGGTCAGGGCTTGAGCAGGCGCGCATCCAGGCTGTTCTGCGCCAGACGCCTGGCCTGGTCCTGGGTCATGCCGAGGTGGGTATGCAGGGCATGGAAGTTCTCGGTCACGTAGCCACCGAAATAGGCTGGGTCGTCCGAGTTCACCGTGACCTTCACGCCACGCTCGAGCATCTCGAGGATGTTGTGTTCGCGCATGTGGTCGAACACGCACAGCTTGGTGTTGGACAGAGGGCAGACGGTCAGCGGGATCTGTTCGTCGATGATGCGCTGCATCAGGCGCTCGTCCTCGATGGCGCGCACGCCGTGGTCGATACGCTGGATCTTGAGCAGGTCCAGGGCTTCCCAGATGTACTCGGGCGGGCCTTCCTCGCCGGCGTGCGCGACCGTCAGGAAGCCTTCGCTACGGGCGCGGTCGAACACGCGCTGGAACTTGCTGGGCGGGTGGCCTTGCTCCGAGCTGTCCAGCCCCACGGCGATGAAGGCATCGCGAAAGGGCAGGGCCTGATCGAGGGTGGCGTGGGCCTCGTCTTCGCTCAGGTGGCGCAGGAAGCTCAGGATCAGGCCACTGCTGATGCCCAGCTTGCGCTGGCCATCCTTGAGGGCTGCGCTGATGCCGGCCAGTACCACCTCGAACGGGATGCCCCGGTCGGTATGGGTCTGGGGGTCGAAGAACGGTTCGGTGTGGATCACGTTCTGTGCCTTGCAGCGCAGCAGGTAGGCCCAGGTAAGATCGTAGAAGTCCTGCTCGGTGCGCAGCACGTCGGCGCCCTGGTAGTACAGGTCGAGGAACTCCTGCAGGTTGTTGAACGCATAGGCCGCGCGCAGGGCCTCCACATCGTTCCAGGGCAGGGCGATGCCATTGCGTTCGGCCAGAGCGAACAGCAGTTCGGGCTCGAGCGATCCCTCCAGGTGCAGGTGCAATTCTGCCTTGGGCAGCGCGTTAAGCCAGTCGTACATAGCGTGTTCTCATCAAGGTGCGGTTGCGCGCCATTCTACAGCGGTTGACGAGGGGCGGCGCGAAACCTGGCCGGATGGTCCGGCAGCAGGAAACCTTCCACAGCAGCTACAGTCTCTAGCCACACCCCTTCTGTTCAAGGCCGCCGATGCTCAAGCTACTGACCCAGGAAAAGCTCTTGCTGCTGGCCGTGGTGACCGCCCTGCTGGCCTGGCCATTGGAGCCGTTGTTGCTGGGGCACGGCCATGGCGTGGCGTTGTTGGCCGGGTTCGCGCTGGTGGGGGCGATCGTGTGCGCCTCGATGCGGGTTGCACAGCATGCCGAGCTGCTGGCGGAAAAGGTCGGCGACCCCTACGGCACCATGATCCTGACCCTGTCGGCGGTCTTGGTGGAGGTGGTGATCCTGGCCATCATGATGAGCAATGAGGCCTCGCCGACGCTGGTGCGCGACACCATCTACTCGGCGGTGATGCTCGATATCAACGGGATCCTGGGCCTGGCCGCGTTGATGGGCGGGCTCAAGCACGGCGAGCAGAGCTACAACGACGATTCGGCACGCACCTACAGCGTGATGATCATGACCGCGATGGGCGTGTCGATGGTGGTGCCCGAGTTCATCCCCGAAGCCCAGTGGCATCTGTATTCGGCCTTCACCATCGGCGCGATGGTGGTGCTGTATACGCTGTTTCTGCGCATGCAGGTGGGGCCGCACAGCTACTTTTTCAGCTACAGCTACCCGCAGAAGAAACGCCGCGACCCGGTGGCAGGGACGCCGGGCGGCCACAAGGCGCGATCGATCGCGATTCTGATTTCGGGGGTGGTGGTGATCGGCCTGCTGGCCGAAGTCATGTCCAAGACCCTGGACTATGGCCTGGAGGGCAGCGGAGCACCGCCGGTACTGACGGCAATCGTGGTAGCGGCCATCTCTGCCGCGCCAGAGATTCTCACCGCATTGCGCGCGGCGCTGGCCAACCGCATGCAATCGGTGGTCAACATCGCCCTGGGGGCCTCGCTGTCGACGGTGATCCTCACCGTGCCGCTGATGGAGGCCATGGCCCTGTACACCGGTCAGCCGTTCCAGATGGCCATGACCCCGGTGCAGACGGTGATGATCTTCATCACGCTGATCGTCAGCGCCATCAACCTGAACGATGGCGAAACCAACGCGATCGAGGGCATGACCCACTTCGTGCTGTTCGCCACGTTCATCATGCTGGCGCTGCTGGGCCTGTAGCTGCCTAGCCGGCGATCAGTTGCGCGGCGGCCTGGCGGTGATCGGCGATCAGGCCCTTCACGTCCAGCCCTTCGATCTGGCCATCGATCACTCGCCACCGACCGCCGACCATCACTCGGTCGGCCCGGTCGGCACCGCACAGCAGCAGGGCCGAGAGCGGATCATGGCTGCCGGAAAAACGCAGTTCATCCAGCTTGAACAGGGCCAGGTCGGCCTGCTTGCCCACGGCCAGCTCGCCGATGTCGTGGCGCCCCAGCAGCTGCGCCGAACCTCGTGTGGCCCAGCCCAGCACGCGCTCGGGGGTAATGGCCTCGGCACCGTAGCGCAGGCGCTGCAGGTACAGGGCCTGGCGGGTTTCGAGGATCATGTTGGATGCATCGTTGGAGGCCGAGCCATCCACACCCAGGCCCACTGGCGCACCCGCGTCGGTCAGTTCCACGGTGGGACAGATGCCCGATGCCAGGCGCATGTTGGAGCTGGGGCAATGGCAGATGCCGGTGCCGGCAGCGCCCAGGCGGGCAATCTCGTCGGGGTTGAAGTGGATGCCGTGGGCCAGCCAGGTGCGCGGGCCGAGCCAGCCGACACTGTCCAGATAGTCGACCGTACGCAGGCCAAAGCGCTGCAGGCAGAAGTCCTCCTCGTCGAGGGTTTCGGCCAGGTGCGTGTGCAGGCGCACGTCCAGCTCTTGGGCCAGGGTCGCGCTGGCGCGCATGATTTCGGGCGTGACCGAGAACGGTGAGCAGGGGGCCAGGGCGATCTGGATCTGCGCGCCCGCGTCACGCTCGTGGTAACTGTGGATAAGTCGTTGGCTGTCGGCCAGGATCACCTCGCCCTGCTGCACCGTCTGCTGCGGTGGCAGGCCACCATCGGCTTCACCCAGGCTCATGGAACCGCGGGTGAGCATGGCGCGCATGCCGAGTTTGCGCACACTCTCCACTTGTACGTCGATGGCGTTTTCCAGGCCGTCGGGGAACAGGTAGTGGTGGTCGGCAGCGGTGGTGCAGCCCGACAGCAGCAGTTCGGCCAGGGCTACCTGGGTCGCCAGCTCCAGCTTGGCCGGGGTGAGCCGGGCCCACACCGGGTACAGCGTCTTGAGCCAGGGGAACAGCGGCTGGTTGACCACCGGAGCCCAGGCACGGGTAAGGGTCTGGTAGAAGTGGTGGTGGGTGTTGATCAGGCCTGGCAGTACCACGTGCTCACGGGCATCGAAGGTCTGCTGGCAAGGTGTGGCGGGGGTTTGGCCGAGGCCGAGGACTTCGCGGATGATGCCGCCTTCGAGCACCAGGCCGCCACGGGCGTCGAGGGTGTTGGCGGTAAAGATGGCAAGCGGGTTTTTCAACCAGATACGGGTCGCAGGCATGGTGCCGGCTCCTCTGAAAGTGGGTTCAGGTTAGCCAGCTCAGTGTTGCCCTGTCTGCTGATCCAGGTCCGCCGCGGTGGGCGAAGGGCCGAGTCTACACCCACCGCGCGTCAGATCACCAGATCAGTTTTTCGCCCTTGTAGTTGATGAAATGCAGGCCACCCTTGCCGCTGTTGAGGGTGACCTGTTCAACCATCCCGCCGGTGCTGGTAGGCACGTCGATTTCAGCGCCTTCGCCGCCCATGTCGGTCTGGACCCAGCCCGGGTGCATGGCCAGCACGGTCAGGCCGGTGTCGCCCAGCTGCACGACGAAGCTGTTGATCATGGAATTGAGCGCCGCCTTGCTGGCCTTGTACAGGGCCAGGTCGGGCGCGTCGGGGATGCTCACGCTGCCCAGCACCGAGCTCATGAAGGCGATCACCCCACCCTTGTCGTTGAGCTGCGGGCTCAAGCGCTGCGCCACGCGAATCGGCGCGACGCTGTTGGTCATGAACAGCTCGCCAATATCCGCCAGTTGTACCCGCTCCGGGTTCTGGTCATCAGGGCCCTTGACCCCCGCATTGACGAACAGCAGGTCGAAGGTCTGACCCTTGAGGCGCGCCTGCAGTGCATCGAGCTGATCGGTGCTGTTCATTTCCAGGGTCTCGACCTGTACGCCGGGCACCGCGGCCAGCGCAGGGGCCCTGGCAGGGTCCCGAACGGTGGCGGTCACGTTCCAGCCCTGCTCGCGCAGGCGCTGCACAAGGCCAAGGCCCAGGCCACGGGATGCGCCAATGATCAGTGCGGTTTTGGGGGCGGTCATGGGATAACTCCGTACAGGTGGGCAGAGGATACGCAGCGTAGCATGGCCTGGAGGCTGCTCATAAAATGATCAATCGACGCTGAGCATTGGCCGGCAGGCCTTTGGCGCAGGCGCTCACGGTTTATCCACAGCTTGCTCCACAGTATTTGTGTGCAAGCGCCAGGCACGGTTTTGTGGCCATGGAGCCGGCCCTCGAGGACACCTGGCTGGGGATAAGTCACTGATTCGACGCCGCTTGATGGCCTGTCATCAAATCTTGATCAAAATATGATCGTTTCTCTGCGAGCCTTGATCCAGAAGGGCTGCAGCCGAGTGCTAAGAGGTTATCCACAGCCGGGCCCACAGTGGATGTGGGCAAGTGTCAGCGCCGTTCGAGCAGAATGCGCCCGCGGCTCAGGTCGGCCAGTTGTCGTTGCACCGGTTCGATCTGCTCCTCGCCAAGCGCCAGCAACAGGTCGACACCGTTGGCGGTGAACTGCTCGTCCATCACCAGGCCGTCGGCTTCGGCGACGCGTAGCTTGAGCAGGGCCAGTTCGCTGAATGCGCAACTGCAGTGCAGCTCGACACGGCTTACCAGCAGGCGCTTTTCGGCCTGTTGCAGGCACTTGTTGGCGCCACCGCCATAGGCCCGGGCCAGGCCACCGGTGCCCAGCTGAATGCCGCCGTACCAGCGAATCACCAGCACCACTACCTGGTCGCAGTCCTGCGCCTCGATGGCTGCCAGGATCGGGCGCCCGGCCGTACCGCCGGGTTCGCCGTCGTCGCTGCTGCGGTATTGCGCCCCCAGTTTCCAGGCCCAGCAGTTGTGGGTGGCGGCCAGGTCGCTGTGCCGTTCGATGAAGGCCTGGGCCTCGGCCGGGCTGCTGATGGGGCCGGCCAGGGTGATGAAGCGGCTCTTGCGGATCTCTTCGCGAAACTCGCAAGTGTCCAACAGGGTAAAAGGCATAAGCAGGGTTCAGTTCGGTGGGGTCAGGCCACAGCCTTTGAGGATGATGTGGATAAGGTTGTTGCTGGCGTCTTCCATGTCCTGCTTGGTCAGGCGGCTGCGGCCGGTTACCTGGCAGATCTGTGTGGAGAAGTCGGCATAGTGCTGGGTGCTGCCCCAGAGCAGGAAGATCAGGTGTACCGGGTCGAGGCGGTCCATCTTGCCGGCATTCATCCAGCTTTCGAACACGGCGGCCCGGCCCTTGAACCAGTCGCGGTAGTCCTGGCTGAAGTAGTCGGTCAGGCACTGGCCGCCGCTGATGATCTCCATGGCGAAGATCCGCGAGGCCTGCGGGTTGCGCCGCGAGAATTCCATCTTGGCGCGAATGTAGCGGCTCAGCGCCTCGGCCGGGTCGTCGTCGGCACTCAGGGTGTTGAAGGTGCTGTCCCACAACTCGATGATGTTGCTCAGCACCGCCACGTACAGGCCCAGCTTGTTGGTGAAGTAATAGTGCAGGTTGGCCTTGGGCAGCCCGGCGTTCAGCGCGATGGTGTTCATGCTGGTGCCCTTGAAGCCGTGACGGGCGAACTCGTCTTCGGCAGCCTGGATGATGGCCTGCTCGTTCTTCTGGCGGATACGGCCGGCAGGCCTGGCAGCCTGGAGGCGGTGTGCGGGGACTTCGAAGGTCATGGGCGATTCCGGACAGAGCGGGGTAGTGTGGCACATGCACTGATAACCCAGCCATGGCAGTCGGGCAAGCGCTCATCGGCGAAAAAGCCGATAAACCGCATCAGCGGGTGGCCGCCAGGCTGTCCAGAAAGCTCTCGAGCACCAGGTGCGGGCGCCGTCCCTTGCGGGTGACCCAGCACAGGCTCAGGTCATAGAAGCGTTCGTCGGGTTTGAGGGCGCGCAGGCGCCCCTGCTGTACCCAGGCGTTGGCGTAGTGGTCGGGCAGGTAGCCGATGTAGCGCCCGGTAAGAATCAGGAACGCCATGCCTTCGCGGTCCGAGGCGCTGGCGGTGCAGTGCAGGTCCTGATACTGGGCCTGGATCTCGGCCGGCAGGCGGAAGGTGGGGGTGATCGCGTCCTGGCTGTTGAGGCGGTCGTCGTCCAGCTGGCGGTCATCGGCATAGAACAGCGGGTGCCCGACCGCGCAATAGAGCAGTGAGCGCTCACTGTACAGTGGCTGGTACTCGAGCCCCGACAGCGGGCTGGTCTGGGGGACCACGCCGACGTGCAGGCTGCCGTCGAGCACGCCCTGTTCGACCTGGCTGGGAGCGATCATGCGGATCTGGATGCGTACCTCCGGCCCCCGGTCCTTGAGCTGCGCCAGGGCATGGGTGATGCGCATGTGCGGCAGCGTCACCAGGTTGTCGGTGAGGCCGATGTTCAGCTCGCCGCGCAAGTGCTGGTGCAGGCCGTTGACTTCGGTGCGAAAGCTTTCCAGCGCGCCGAGCAGTTGCAGTGCGCTCTGGTACACCTCGCGGCCCTCTTCGGTCAGCGAGAACCCGGCACGGCCGCGCTGACACAGGCGCAGGCCCAGGCGTTGCTCCAGGTCGCTCATCTGCTGGCTGATGGCCGAGCGGCCGATGCCCAGCACGTTCTCGGCTGCGGAGAAGCCGCCGCATTCCACCACGCTGCGGTAGATTTTCAACAGGCGGATGTCGAAATCACTGACCTGCGCAAGCGGCTCCGGGCGACGGCTCATAGTTTAGTGTCCAGCTAACTGAAGATTAGAAAAGTAGGCTTTTTCAGACTTTATCCCCGTGACAACTTAACTGCAACAACGTTTGCCTCCCTCATGTTGCTCATTGCCTTGCGAGGTTTGTCCCATGAATCTGCCTGAAAACGCTCCCCTCGGCCTTGCCAGCCAGCTCAAGCTGGATGCGCACTGGATGCCCTATACCGCCAACCGCAACTTTCAGCGCGACCCGCGCCTGATCGTCGCCGCCGAAGGCAGCTACCTGACGGATGACAAGGGGCGCAAGATCTATGATGCGCTGTCGGGGCTGTGGACCTGCGGCGCCGGGCATACCCGCAAGCAGATTCAGGAAGCGGTGTCGCGTCAGCTGGGTGTGCTGGATTATTCGCCGGCCTTCCAGTTCGGCCACCCGCTGTCGTTCCAGCTGGCCGAGAAGATCACCGACCTGACCCCGGGCAACCTGAACCACGTCTTCTATACCAACTCCGGTTCCGAATGCGCCGATACCGCGCTGAAGATGGTGCGTGCCTACTGGCGCCTCAAAGGCCAGGCGACCAAGACCAAGCTGATCGGCCGTGCCCGTGGCTACCACGGCGTGAACATCGCCGGCACCAGCCTGGGCGGCGTCAACGGCAACCGCAAGATGTTCGGCCAGTTGCTGGATGTGGACCATATTCCGCACACCCTGCTGCCGGGCAACGCATTCAGCAAGGGGATGCCGGAGGAGGGCGGTATCGCCCTGGCCGACGAGATGCTCAAGCTGATCGAGCTGCACGATGCGTCGAACATCGCGGCACTGATCGTCGAGCCGCTGGCCGGCTCCGCCGGTGTACTGCCACCGCCCAAGGGCTACCTCAAGCGCCTGCGCGAGATCTGCGACCAGCACAACATTCTGCTGATCTTCGACGAAGTGATCACCGGTTTTGGCCGTATGGGTGCCATGTTCGGTGCCGACGCCTTTGGTGTGACGCCCGACCTGATGTGTATCGCCAAGCAGGTTACCAACGGCGCCATCCCGATGGGCGCGGTGATCGCCAGCAGCGAGATCTACCAGACCTTCATGAACCAGCCGACCCCGGAATACGCGGTCGAATTCCCGCACGGCTACACCTACTCCGCGCACCCGGTTGCCTGCGCTGCCGGCCTGGCTGCACTCGACCTGCTGGAGAAGGAGAACCTGGTGCAGTCGGCTGCCGACCTGGCACCGCATTTCGAACGTGTGCTGCACGGAGTCAAGGGCGCGAAGAACATCGTCGACATTCGCAACTACGGCCTGGCCGGTGCCATCCAGATTGCCGCGCGGGACGGGGATGCCATCGTGCGTCCGTTCGAGATCGCCATGAAGCTGTGGAACGCCGGCTTCTATGTTCGCTACGGCGGCGACACCCTGCAGTTCGGCCCGACTTTCAACACCACCCCGCAAGAACTGGATCGCCTGTTCGATGCGGTGGGCGAAGCGATCAACCAGGTCGGCTGATCCCTCTCTTTATATAAGCAGGCGCGCGGTGCCGCGCCTGAACCCCCTTTCTGGAGTTCTGCATGAGCATTGTTCAGCATCTGATCCACGGTGAAATGGTTTCCAGCGGTGAGCGCACCGCCGATGTGTTCAACCCGTCCACCGGCCAGGCGGTACGCAAGGTGGCGCTGGCCAGCCGGGAAACCGTGCAGCAGGCCATCGATTCGGCCAAGTCGGCATTCCCGGCCTGGCGCAATACCCCGCCGGCCAAGCGGGCACAGGTGATGTTTCGCTTCAAGCAACTGCTTGAGCAGAACGAGTCGCGCATTGCGCAGATGATCAGCGAAGAGCATGGCAAGACCCTCGAGGATGCGGCGGGTGAACTCAAGCGCGGTATCGAGAACGTCGAGTTCGCCTGCGCTGCCCCCGAAGTGCTCAAAGGCGAATACAGCCGCAACGTGGGCCCGAACATCGATGCATGGTCCGACTTCCAGCCGCTGGGCATCGTTGCGGGGATCACCCCGTTCAACTTCCCGGCCATGGTGCCGCTGTGGATGTACCCGCTGGCGATTGCCTGTGGCAACTGCTTCATTCTCAAACCGTCCGAGCGCGATCCGAGCTCGTCGCTGTTCATTGCCCAGCTGTTGCTGGAAGCCGGCTTGCCCAAGGGCGTGCTGAACGTGGTGCATGGCGACAAGGTGGCGGTGGACGCGCTGATCGAAGCCCCAGAGGTCAAGGCGCTGAGCTTTGTGGGCTCCACGCCGATTGCCGAGTACATCTATGCCGAGGGCACTCGTCGTGGCAAGCGTGTGCAGGCGCTGGGTGGTGCGAAGAACCACGCGGTGCTGATGCCCGATGCCGACCTGGACAACGCGGTCAGCGCACTGATGGGCGCGGCGTACGGTTCGTGCGGTGAACGCTGCATGGCAATCTCGGTAGCGGTGTGCGTGGGTGACCAGGTAGCCGATGCACTGGTGGCCAAGCTGGTGCCGCAGATCAAGGCGCTGAAGATCGGTGCCGGTACCAGTTGCGGCCTGGACATGGGGCCGCTGGTGACTGCGGCTGCGCGCGACAAGGTGGTTGGCTATATCGATGACGGCCTGGCCGCCGGTGCCGAATTGGTGGTGGACGGCCGCGGCTACAGTGTTGCGGGGCATGAGCAAGGTTACTTCGTGGGCGGTACGCTGTTCGATCGGGTCAGCCCCGAGATGCGTATCTATAAGGAAGAGATCTTCGGCCCGGTGCTGTGTGTGGTACGGGTGAACAGCCTCGAGCAGGCCATGCAGTTGATCAACGATCATGAATACGGCAACGGCACCTGCATCTTCACCCGGGATGGGGAAGCGGCGCGTCTGTTCTGCGACGAGATCGAAGTGGGCATGGTGGGGGTCAACGTTCCGTTGCCGGTGCCGGTGGCCTATCACAGCTTCGGTGGCTGGAAGCGCTCGCTGTTTGGCGACCTGCATGCCTACGGCCCGGATGGCGTGCGCTTCTATACCCGGCGCAAGGCGATCACCCAGCGTTGGCCGCAGCGCGCCAGCCATGAAGCATCGCAGTTCGCATTCCCAAGCCTTTGAGGTCGGGCTGAAAGGAGGGAGGCCGCAAGGCCTCCCTCTTTTGTTTTTCAGCGTTTTTGACCGATGTGACAGATTTATTGCGAATAGCGCTTGACGGGTTTCCAGAAGTCTTTATAC
>NZ_QKRS01000028.1:0-22439 GCF_024261405.1 Pseudomonas sp. FBF18
CAATCGCTCGATGCTCTCGCGCCACGCACTGCCCACCGGCCACACCAGGTAGTAAGCATCCCCCGTTGCCACCGCCTGTTCGAACGGCAACGCCAGCCGCCCGGCGCGGACATCGTCGCTCACCAGCGCCAGGTCGCCGATCGACACGCCATGCCCGGCCATGGCCGCCGCAATCCCTTGCTCCAGCGTATCGAACAGCGTGCCGCGCTGCAGGTCGACCTGCTCGAGCAGGCCCGCCCCGCGCAGCCAGCGCTGCCAGTCCCGCCGGTCATTGGACGGGTGCAGCAACGCCACCCCGGCCAGCCGCTGCGCATCCCACACGCCATCCCCCAGCAACCCCGGCGCACAGATCGGGATCAGTCGCTCATCGAACAGCTTGCACACCTCGACCTGCTCACCGAACTGCCCATTGCCCAGCAGCACCGCGCAGTCGTAGGGCTCGCTGGCAAAATCCACGCTGTCGACGTCCATCCAAACGCTTGCCAACTGCACGGTGTCGGCCTGGGGGTAACGCTGGATGCAGCCCAGCAGCCAGCGCATGGTCAGGGTGGAGGGCGCCTTCAGGCGCAGGTGGCGCGAAGCGCTGCGAAACGGCTGGCAGGCCTGTTCGATCAGGGCAAAGCCGGCCCCCAGTTGCTCGGCCAGGCGCCGCCCGGCATCGGTGAGGCGCAGGCGCGGGCCGTGGCGTTCGAACAGGCGGCAACCGAACTGGGCCTCCAGGGTGCGGATATGGCGGCTGATGGCGCTCTGGGTCAGCGCCAGCTCTTCCCCGGCGCGGGTGAACGAACAGGTGCGCGCCGCCACTTCAAAGGCGCGCAGTGCATACAACGGGGGCAGACGTTCAACCATGCCAGGGGCAGTCCATGATGAGTATTTGTCGTAGTAGGGCAGAGCATTTTGCGTTTTTCAAGGGCGATGCAGCTGCGCACACTCTGCACCTGACCTGCATTGACGACAAAGGAGCCTCTTTTGAACACCACGCTGCTGTTGGCCTACCTGGGCACTGTACTCATTCTGATCGCCACCCCTGGGCCGGTGGTGGCGCTGGTGGTCGGCACCAGCGGGCGTTCGGGCACCGGGGCGGCCATACGCACGGCGCTGGGGGCCAATGCCGCCTCCCTGGTGCTGGTGGCCGCCGCTGCGCTGATCCTGGCCGGCACCCTGGCACTCAGCCCGGTGGTTCTCAATGCGGTGGCGCTGGTGGGGTGCGTGTTCATGGCCTGGCTGGGGCTGGGGGCGCTGCGTGCGCCAGCCGTGGAGGATGCGCCGCCGCCCAGGGCAAGTGGCTGGTGGCACGGCTTTGCGGTGGGTATCGCCAACCCCAAGGACATTCTGTTCTTCGTGGCGTTCTTCCCGCAGTTCATCCACGTCACGGCCTCGTTCGGCACCAGCATCGGGGTGCTGGCGGCGTTGTGGCTGGTGGTCGACCTGGGGGTGCTGGCGCTGTACATCGCGCTGATGCGCGGCGCCCTGGCGCAGCGGCACCGGGCGCTGGTGGCCCGGCTGTCGGGGCTGGTGCTGTTGCTGGTGGCGGTGGCCGGCGCTGTGTATTCGGCGCGGGCGCTGCTGGCCGCCTAGAGGGTGACCACGGCCTTGTCGCTGCCCTGGGCCTGTTGCAACAGCAGGCTCAGCTGCGCCACCTGACGCTGCAACTGGTCGCGTTCTTCCTTGAGGCGGCGCAGTTCGTCGCGGCGCACGCTCACGTAAAGGGTCTGGGGTGGGCTCGCTGACATCAAGGTTCCCATTGCACACCTCGCAATTGGTTTGGTACATGGTTTGAGCGTAGACGCTCGATCGGCCGCGATTCTGAATTCTTTTTCCTGTCATGGGAACTTTTTTGTTTATCGCTGTCGTGCCGCTGGTCGATGAAACCAACCCGGGCCTGCCTGGACTAACCTTGAAGGCCTGAGCAGGCTTTCTACACTTTACGGAGCATCGGCACATGCAACTGGGAATCGTGGGGCTGGGCCGCATGGGCGGCAATATTGCAAGGCGCCTGATGCGCGAGGGGCACCACACCGTGGTGCATGACCGCAACGCGCCCGCCATCGATACGCTGGTGGCCGAGGGCGCCACAGGCGCCGCCGACCTGGCCGCACTGGTGCAGCAACTGGACGCGCCGCGCGCGGTCTGGGTGATGCTGCCGGCGGGCGAGGCCACCGAGCAGACCATCGCGCAACTGGCCGACCTGCTGGAAGCGGACGATGTGATCATCGACGGCGGCAATACCTTCTACAAGGACGACATCCGCCGCGCCCAGCACCTGGCCGAGCGCCAGTTGCACTACGTGGACGTTGGCACCTCCGGTGGCGTGTGGGGCCTTGAGCGCGGCTACTGCATGATGATCGGCGGCGAGCAGGCGATTTTCGAACGCCTTGAGCCGCTGTTCGCCACCCTGGCACCGGGTGAGGGCGACATTCCACGTACCCGTGGCCGAACCGGCCCCAGCGAGCGCGCCGAAAAGGGCTATATCCATGCCGGGCCACCCGGCGCCGGGCATTTCGTCAAGATGATCCACAACGGCATCGAGTACGGCCTGATGCAGGCCTATGCCGAGGGCTTCGACATTCTCAAGACCAAGGCCAGCGAGAGCCTGCCGCCCGACCAGCGCTTCGACCTCAACCTGCCCGAAATCGCCGAGGTGTGGCGCCGCGGCAGCGTGGTCACCTCGTGGCTGCTGGACCTGACCGCCGATGCACTGGTGGCCGACCCGCAGCTGGGCAGCTACAGCGGCTCGGTGTCCGACAGCGGCGAAGGGCGCTGGACCATCGATGCGGCGGTGGAGCAGGCGGTGCCGGTACCGGTGTTGTCCAGCGCACTGTTCGCGCGCTTTCGTTCACGCCAGCAGCAGGGCACCTACGGTGACAAGCTGCTGTCGGCGATGCGCTTCGGTTTTGGTGGCCATGTCGAGAAGCCCGAATGAGTGAACACGACGTCGAAGCGGCACCAGCCTGTACCCTGTTCCTGTTTGGCGCCAATGGCGACCTGGTCAAACGCCTGCTGATGCCGGCGCTGTACAACCTGCACCGCGACGGCCTGCTGGACAAAGGCATGCGCATCGTCGGGGTCGACCACAACCCGGCCACCGACGGCGAATTTGCCGAGCGCCTGGAAACCTTCATGCGTGAACGCGACCAGGGCGAGGGCGCCACCCGGTGCCTGGACGACAAGCTGTGGAAGCGCCTGGCCAAGGGCATCGGTTACCTCACCGGCGACTTCATGGAGCCCTCCACCTACCAGGCCATCGCCGAGCGCATCGACAAGGGGCGCACCGGCAACGCGATCTTCTACCTGGCCACCTCGCCGCGTTTTTTCAGCGGCGTGGTGCAGCAACTGGGGGCGGCCGGGCTGCTGGACGAGGCCAACGGCTTTCGTCGGGTGGTGGTGGAGAAGCCCTTCGGTTCGGACCTGGCCAGCGCCGAGGCGCTGAACGCCTGCCTGCTCAAGGTGATGAGCGAAAAGCAGATCTACCGCATCGACCACTACCTGGGCAAGGAGACGGTACAGAACATCCTGGTCAGCCGTTTTTCCAACGGCCTGTTCGAGGCGTTCTGGAACAACCACTACATCGATCACGTGCAGATCACCGCTGCCGAGACGGTGGGCGTGGAAACCCGTGGTGCCTTCTACGACACCACCGGGGCACTGCGCGACATGGTGCCCAACCACCTGTTCCAGCTGCTGGCGATGGTGGCGATGGAGCCGCCCGCCGCCTTTGGCGCGGACGCGGTGCGCAGTGAAAAGGCCAAGGTGATCGGTGCGATTCGCCCGTGGTCCAAGGCCATGGCCCTGAAGAACTCGGTACGCGGGCAGTACACCGCCGGCAAGCAGGGGCGCAAGAAGCTGGCCGGTTACCGCGAAGAGCCACGGGTCGACCCCGATAGCCAGACCGAAACCTACGTGGCGCTCAAGGTGATGATCGACAACTGGCGCTGGGTGGGCGTGCCGTTCTACCTGCGCACCGGCAAGCGCATGAGCGTGCGTGACACCGAGATCGCCATCTGCTTCAAGCCGGCGCCCTATGCGCAGTTTCGCGACAGCGACGCCGAGCGGCCCAAGCCCAACTACCTGAAGATCCAGATCCAGCCCAACGAGGGCATGTGGTTCGACCTGCAGGCCAAGCGCCCGGGGCCGACCCTGGCCATGGAGAACGTCGAGCTGGGTTTTGCCTACAAGGACTTCTTCAAGATGCAGCCCTCCACGGGCTACGAAACCCTGATCTACGACTGCCTGACGGGCGACCAGACGCTGTTCCAGCGTGCCGACAACATCGAGAACGGCTGGCGTGCGGTGCAGCCGTTCCTGGACGCCTGGGCGCAGGGCGGCGAGGTGCAGCCGTATGCGGCCGGGGAAGACGGGCCGCAGGCGGCCGACGAACTGCTGGCCCGCGATCGGCGGGTCTGGCACAGCATTGGTTGACGGGAGGTTCATGACGGGCGCCATCGAAGACTACGCACTACTGGGCAATTGCCGCAGCGCAGCACTGGTGGGCCGTGACGGCTCGCTGGACTGGCTGTGCTTTCCACGCTTCGACTCGCCGGCCTGCTTTGCCGCGCTGCTGGGCGACGAAGAAAACGGGCGCTGGCAGATCGCGCCGCGTGAAGCGCCGCTGGAGGTAACCCGCGAGTACCAGCAGGACACCCTGATCCTGCACACCACCTTCGTGACTGCCAGCGGCCGTGCGCGCCTGATCGACTGCATGCCGCTGGACGACGCGCACCACAGCGTGCTGCGCATCGTCGAAGGGCTGGAGGGCGAGGTGGCCTTCGACATGGACCTGGTGATGCGCTTCGATTATGGCAGCAGCGTGCCCTGGGTCGAGAAGCTCGACCCGCTGACCCTGACCGCCGTGGCCGGGCCGGACCGCCTGACCCTGCGCAGCACGGTAAGCACCCACGCACGCGATCACCATACCGGCAGCCGCTTCAGCGTGAAGGCCGGGCAGCGCCACACCTTCAGCCTGAGCCACCAGCCATCGCACCTGCCGTTGCAGCCGGCCTTCGAGCCGGAGCAGGCGCTGCTGGACACCGCGCACAAGTGGCGCGAGTTTGCTGCGCGCTGCCCGCAGGTGGGCGAGCACACGGCGCGGGTCAAGCGCTCGCTGATCACCCTCAAGGCGCTGACCTATGCACCCACCGGCGGCATCGTGGCCGCGGCCACCACCTCGCTGCCGGAGCACCTGGGTGGCGAGCGCAACTGGGATTACCGCTACTGCTGGCTGCGCGATGCCACCATGACCTTGCTGGCGTTCATGAACCTGGGCTACTTCGAGGAGGCCCAGGCCTGGCGCGAATGGCTGCTGCGCTCGGTGGCGGGCAACCCCGAGCAGATGCAGATCATGTACGGCCTGGCCGGCGAGCGCCGGCTGCCGGAGTACGAGCTGCCCTGGCTGGCCGGCTATGCCGGTTCGCAGCCGGTGCGGGTGGGCAATGCCGCGGCCGTGCAGCACCAGCTGGACATCTATGGCGAGGTGGCCGATGCGCTGTGTCAGGCGATGCGTGGCGGTCTGCCGCGCTTGCCGCGCAGTGCGGCGATCGGGCGGGTGATCATGCCGTACCTGGAGACCATCTGGCGCCAGCCCGACGAGGGCATCTGGGAGGTGCGCGGGCCGCAGCAGCATTTCACCCACTCCAAGGTGATGGCCTGGGTGGCGTTCGATCGGGCGGCCAGCCTGAGCGAGCCGACCGAGGAGGGCAAAGCCCAGGCTGCGCACTACCGCGAGGTGGCCGCGCAGATCCATCGCCAGGTGTGCGAGCAGGGCGTCGATGCGCAGCTGGGCTGTTTTGTGCAGGCCTATGGCTCGCAGGAGATGGACGCGAGCCTGCTGCAGATTGCCCTGACCGGTTTTCTGCCAGCCGACGACCCGAGGTTTCTGGCAACCCTGGCGCAGATCGAGAAGCGCCTGCTGCATGACGGGCTGGTGCGCCGCTACGACAGCGACAGCGGCTGCGATGGGCTGGCGCCGGGGGAGGGTACGTTTCTGGTGTGCTCGTTCTGGCTGGCGGACGTGTACGTGCTGCTGGGGCGTCAGCAAGAGGCCCAGGCGTTGTTCGAGCGCCTGTGCGGGCTGTGCAACGATGTGGGGCTGCTGGCCGAGCAGTACGACCCGCAAGGTGGCCGCATGCTGGGCAATTTCCCGCAGGCCTTCAGCCATATCGGCATCATCAACACGGCGTTGAACCTGCACCGGGCGCAGTGTCCGGTGCGCGACAGGGCCCGCTGCGGGTGACTGCGGTGGCCGCTTCGCCGGCAAGGTCGGCTCGTGCAGTGCAGGAGCAACAGCCCAGCCTTTGGCACAAGCGCCGCCTACGGTCTGCGATATAGTCCAGCCACCCCATCCCGCGTCAGCCCAAGGAGTGCCACGTGACCGACTACACCGCGTTCAAGGTCGAACTGTCGAACAGCATCGCCCACGTCCAGATCAACCGCCCGGAAAAGATCAACGCCATGAATGCCGCGTTCTGGAGCGAGATCGTCGAGATCTTCCAGTGGATCGACGAGACCGACGCGGTGCGCGTGGTGGTGATCAGCGGCGCCGGCAAGCATTTTTCTTCCGGCATCGACCTGATGCTGCTGGCCTCGGTGGCCAACGAAATGGGCAAGGACGTAGGCCGCAACGCGCGCCTGCTGCGGCGCAAGATCCTGCAGATGCAGGCCTCGTTCAATGCCGTGGATACCTGCCGCAAGCCGGTGCTGGCAGCCATCCAGGGCTACTGCCTGGGCGGCGCGATCGACCTGATCGCCGCCTGCGACATGCGCTACGCGGCTGCCGATGCGCAGTTCTCGATCAAGGAAATCGACATGGGCATGGCCGCCGACGTCGGCACCCTGCAGCGCCTGCCACGCATCATCGGCGACGGCATGCTGCGCGAGCTGGCCTACACCGGGCGCACTGTCGGCGCCGACGAGGCGCGCCAGATCGGCCTGGTCAACCGCACCTTCGACGATCAGGCCAGCCTGCTGGACGGGGTTTTTGCGATTGCCGCCGAGATCGCGGGCAAATCCCCGATTGCCGTGGCCGGCACCAAGGAGATGCTCACCTACATGCGCGATCACCGCATCGACGACGGGCTGGAATACATTGCCACCTGGAACGCTGCCATGTTGCAATCCACCGACCTGCGGGTGGCGATGGCCGCCAGCATGAGCAAACAGAAACCGCAGTTCGACGACTGAGCCCGGTCGCGAACCCTCAAGGAACGCAACATGTCAGCGCGCTGGACCACTGCAGTACTGGACCCCAACACCCCCGGCGGCCTGGCCGTTGCCCACTGTGCCGAGGGCTTTCTGGTGGACGCCAACGGCGCGCTGTTCCCGCGGGACTGGCTCAGGCGCCAGGACCTGGACGTGGTGTGCGAGCACGGCATCGGCCACTTCGACGGCCAGCCGGTGTTTCTGCTCGAACTGCGCTCGGCACAGGCGCCGCAGGGCTGCAGCTGGCGCGGCCTGCGCCAGTTCATGCTGGAGGGCGATTTCGATACCTACACCCTCCTCGGTTATGCCGCGCAGATCGCCACCTGGGCCCGCGAGCATCGCTTTTGCGGCAGTTGCGGGCAGGCGATGGTGCAGATCCAGTGGGAGCGCGCGATGTACTGCGCCGGCTGCGAGCTGCGCAGCTACCCGCGCATTTCGCCGAGCATGATCGTGCTGATCACCCGTGGCGACGAGATACTGCTGGCGCGCTCGCCACGCTTCGTGACCGGCGTGTACAGCACCCTGGCCGGGTTTGCCGAGCCGGGCGAGTCGGCCGAGGACTGCCTGGTGCGCGAGGTGCGTGAAGAGGTGGCGCTGGAGGTGAAGAACCTCCAGTACGTGGGCAGCCAGTGCTGGCCGTTCCCGCATTCGATGATGCTGGGCTTTCATGCCGAATACGCCGGCGGCGAGATCGTGATGCAGGCCGACGAGATCGAGGATGCCCAGTGGTTCAGCGTGCATGCGCTGCCGCCGTTGCCGGCGGGCCGCTCGATTGCGCGTTACCTGATCGACCTGTACGTGGCGCGCCGCCTAGGCCTGGCCGAACCAGTGCTGCCACGCTAGGCGCACGGTCAGGGCCAGCACCACGGTGATGAACACCGGGCGGATGAACTTGCTGCCGCCGCTGATGGCGGTGCGTGCGCCGAAGAACGCGCCGACCATCAGCGACGAGCCCATGGCCAGGCCCACCGCCCAGTCTACCTGGCCGGAGAAGATGAACACCGACAGTGCTGCGGCGTTGCTCACGAAGTTCATGCTGCGCGCCACGCCGCTGGCCTTGACCAGGTCGATGGGGTACAGCAGCAGGGTGCTGACGGTCCAGAACGCGCCGGTGCCCGGGCCGGCCACACCGTCATAGAAACCCAGGGTCAGGCCCTGGGGCAGTTGCCACTTCTTCTTGATCGGCGCATCGGCGTCCAGCGGCGCCTTGGGCGTGCCGCCGAACAGCAGGTAAACACCGCAGGCGAACACCACCACCGGGAGCATCTTGTTCAGCCATTCGGCCGGCAGGTAGTGGGCAACGATGGCGCCGATGAAGGCCCCTACCAGGGTGCCGACCAGGGCGTGTCGCCACTGCGCGGGGTGGAACAGCTTGCGCCGGTAGTAGGTGAAGCCGGCGGTGGCCGAGCCGAAGGTGGAGCTGAGCTTGTTGGTGCCCAGCACCAGGTGCGGCGGCATGCCGGCGGTGAGCAGGGCGGGGGTGGTGAGCAGGCCGCCGCCGCCGGCGATGGCGTCGATGAACCCGGCCACGAAGGCCACGGCGGCAAGAATGGCTAGGGTGGTGAGATCTACGCTGAGTTCGAAGGGCATGGTGTTGGGCTTATTCGACTGGGGCGCAGAACGGTAAAGCTGCGCCTGAGGGGCGCTATGGTAAAGGAGATGGTGCGTGCCTGTCAGGGCCCTATCGCGGGTCAAGCCCGCTCCCACAGAAATAGCGGTGATCCTTGTGGGAGCGGGCTTGACCCGCTATGCGGTATCAGGACAGGAACCCCCCATCCACATTCAACGCCGTACCGGTGGTGTAGCTGGACGCATCGCTGGCCAGGTACAGCACCGCGCCCGCCATCTCCTTCGGATCGGCCACGCGCTTGAGCGGGATCTGCTGCAGCGCCGTGTTCAGGATCGCTTCGTTCTTGACCAGCGCCGAGGCGAACCTGGTGTCGGTCAGCCCCGGCAGCAGCGCATTGCAGCGGATGCCAAAGGGGGCGCATTCCTTGGCGAATACCTTGGTCATGTTGATCACCGCCGCCTTGGTCACCGAGTAGATCCCCTGGAACACCCCCGGCGATACGCCATTGATCGACGCCACGTTGATGATGCTGCCGCCGCCGTTTTCGCGCATCAGCTTGCCGGCCTCGACCGACATGAAGAAGTAGCCGCGGATGTTCACGTCGACGGTCTTCTGGAAGGCGCTCAGGTCGGTGTCCAGCACGTTGCAGAACTGCGGGTTGGTGGCGGCGTTGTTGACCAGGATGTCCAGGCGCCCGAACTGCTCGCGAATGCCGGCGAACACCGCGCCGATCTGTTCCATCTCGCCAATGTGGCAGGCCACCGCCGTGGCCTTGCCGCCGGCGGCGATGATTGCGTCGGCCACGTGCTGGCAGCCGTCGAGCTTGCGGCTGGACACGATCACGTGGGCACCCTGCTGGGCCAGCAGGTGGGCAATCGCCTCGCCGATGCCGCGGCTGGCGCCGGACACGAAGGCGATCTTGCCGTCGAGGTCGAACAACTGGGTCTTGGACATGGGGCGGGTTCCTTGTAGTTGTAGGGCGTCAGAGCGTGGATTTGCCGATGACCTGCAGGCTCATGTGCTCCAGCAGCTTGTTCATGTGCACGAACTGGGCGAAGCGCTTGTCCTGGGTCTGGCCATGGAAGAAGCGGTAGTAGATCTGCTGCACGATGCCGGCCAGGCGGAACAGGCCGTAGGTGTAGTAGAAGTCGAAGTTGTCGATCTGCAGCCCGGCACGTTCGGCGTAGTAGTCGACGAACTGGCGCCGGGTGAGCATGCCCGGTGCGTTGCTCGGCTGGCGACGCATCAGTTGCACGGGCGCAGGGTCGCCGGCTTCGATCCAGTAGGCCAGGGTATTGCCCAGGTCCATCAGCGGGTCGCCGAGGGTGGTCATTTCCCAGTCCAGCACGCCGATGATGCGCATGGGGTTGTCGGCGTCGAGGATCACGTTGTCGAAGCGGTAGTCGTTGTGCACGATGGCGGGGCGTGGGTGGTCGGCCGGCATCTTCTCGCGCAGCCAGGCGATCACCGCTTCCCAGCGCGGTGCATCCGGGGTCAGGGCCTTTTCATAACGTGCGCTCCAGCCTTCGATCTGGCGCTGCACATAGCCTTCGGGCTTGCCCAGGTCGGCCAGGCCGCAGGCGGTGTAGTCCACCTGGTGCAGCTCGACCAGGCGGTCGATGAAGCTCTTGCACAGGGCTTCGGTGCGCTGGCTGTCCAGGCCCAGCTCGGGGGGCAGGTCCGAGCGCAGGATGATGCCCTTGACCCGGTCCATCACGTAGAACTCGCCGCCGATCAGCGATTCGTCGGTGCAGTGCACGTAGGCCTTGGGGCAATAGGGGAAGCCGCTGTTGAGCTGGTTGAGGATGCGAAACTCGCGGCCCATGTCGTGGGCCGACTTGGCCTTTTGCCCGAACGGCGGGCGGCGCAGCACGAACTCGCGGTCCGGGTAGCTGAGCAGGTAGGTGAGGTTGGACGCGCCACCGGGGAACTGGCTGATCACCGGCGTGCCGCTCAGGCCTGGAATGCTGGCCTTGAGATAAGGGTCGATGAGGGCGGCATCGAGTTCTTCGCCGGGGCGAACCTGGGTCGACTGGTCGGTGAGCGTCATGCTTTTCCCTTATTCTGAAAGTCGCTGATTATTGTTTAATCTAATTCTCGTGGATAAACCGAACAAGTGTTTGACTGTGTTATAGGCCAGCGTGTTGCACCACGATCACCACCCCTGATGCCGGGCGAAAAAAAACCGAAGCACAAGGCTTCGGTTCTGGTCGGCATCAGCGCAAAGCTCAGGCCGGGAACAGCTCGCTGAGTTTCATCGACAGCATCATGTCGCCTTCGACGCGCAGCTTGCCGCCCATGAAGGCCTGCATGCCGTCGGTTTCGCCGCTGACGATGCCCTTGAGGGTTTCGCTGTCCAGCACCAGGGTGCAGTTGGCGTCAGGGTTTTCGCCTTCCTGCAGATCGCAGGTGCCGTCCTTGACGATCAGCGAGAAGTGCTTGTCTTCGTCGGTGATGTTGAAGCCGAACACCAGGTCCAGGCCGGCAGCGGCGGCAGGGTTGAACTTCTCTTGCATGGCTTGAACGGCTTTAGCTACGTCGGTCATGGTGTATTCCTTATTAAGTGATGTAAGCGACCCTGGGGCCGCAACAGGCCGGTGCTCATCGGTAGGTGATGAGCGCCGGCACCCTCAGCAACTGCACGTGGGCCTGGTTGTTGAAGGAAGCCAGCGCCACCTCGCGGCCACGAAACTTCAGCTGGCTGAGCGAGGTGTTGACGATCTGCCAGTTCAGCGCGAACGCCTGGCTGGGGGTGATGCCGGTGATCAGGTGGAGCAGGGCGGTGATGGTTCCGCCGGAGGTGAAGATGGCAATGTTGTCGCCTTGCCCGGCCTCGCGCAGCAGGCGTTGCAGGCCGTCGTGCACCTGCTCGACGAAGGCCTGCCAGCTTTGCAGGCCGTCGACATCGTGCTCGCCGCCGTGCCAGCGCTGCACCAGCAGGGCGAACAGGCGCTGGAACTCGCTGCGGTTGTCGCGGGCATTGCGCAGGATGTGCAGCGCCTCGGGCTCGTCCGGCAGCAGGCCGGGCAGCAGCGCGCGGATGACGGCGTCGGCGTCGAACTCGTTGAAGGCAGGGTCGGTTTCCAGGCTGGGTACCGCGCTGCCGGCAGCCTGCAGGCGGGCCAGGGCCAGGCGGGCGGTGTGCTGCTGGCGGCGCAGGTCGCCGGCCACGCAGCGATCCAGGCGCAGGCCCAACTGGGCGAGGTGATCGCCCAGTGCTTCGCTCTGGGCAATGCCGGTCGGCGACAACACGTCGTAGTCGTCGGCACCAAAGGAGGCCTGGCCATGTCGAATGAGGTAGATGCTGCCCACGTCGTATGCCTGGAGTGAAGGTTCTGGCGAGGGTAGGTGGCCGATGGCGGCCTGTCAACGAAAAAACATACAAGCGTTTGAAAAGGTCGTTTGAACTGCGTTTCGGGGCGTTGCCCACGCTGGTGGAGGCGTGGCCGCGCCGGTATGCTTGGGCCACGTTTGGCGCCGTACGGGCGCAGACATGTTAAGGAGCTACTGTGGATTTTCTTGCTGAATACGCCAGCTTTCTGGCCAAGACCGCGACCCTGGTGATCGCGCTCCTGGTGGTGTTGTCGGCCATTGCCGGGTTGCGCGGCAAGGGCCGGCGCAAGGCCGGGGGGCAGTTGCACGTGACTCGCCTCAACGATTTCTACAAGGACCTGCGCGAGCGCCTGGAGTCGGGTCTGCTCGACAAGGCCCAGCTCAAGGCCCTGCGCAAGCAGCAGGCCAAGCGCGACAAGCAGCAGAAGAAAAAGCCCGAGGACAAGCCGCGGGTGTTCGTGCTGGATTTCGACGGCGACATCAAGGCCTCGGCCACCGAGAGCCTGCGCAATGAAATCACCGCGCTGCTGACCCTCGCCACGCCCAAGGACGAAGTGGTACTGCGCCTTGAAAGCGGTGGCGGCATGGTGCACAGCTACGGCCTGGCCTCCTCGCAGCTGGCGCGTATCCGCCAGGCCGGCGTGCCGCTGACGGTGTGCATCGACAAGGTGGCGGCCAGCGGCGGCTACATGATGGCCTGCATCGGTGACAGGATCGTCAGTGCGCCCTTCGCCATTCTGGGCTCCATCGGGGTGGTGGCGCAGTTGCCCAACGTCAACCGCCTGCTGAAAAAGCACGATGTAGACTTCGAGGTGTTCACGGCGGGTGAGTACAAGCGCACCGTGACCGTGTTTGGCGAAAACACCGAGAAGGGCCGCGAGAAGTTCCAGGAAGACCTGGACGTGACCCATCAGCTGTTCAAGGATTTCGTCTCGCGTTACCGCCCGCAGTTGCACATCGATGAGGTGGCCACCGGCGAGGTCTGGCTGGGTGTGGCGGCATTGAACAAGCAACTGGTGGACGAGCTGCGCACCAGTGACGAATACCTGAGCGAACGCGCTCGCGATTCGAACCTGTATCACCTGCATTTTGCCGAACGCAAGAGCCTGCAGGAGCGCGTTGGCCTGGCTGCCAGCGCCTCCATCGAAAACACCCTGGTGGGTTTGTGGAGCCGCCTGGGCCGCTGGCGCTGAGCAATATGTAGCACTTCACCTGCGTCATGATGGGGTCTGCTTGGGGTTCAATCTACCCCGAGGACCATCATGACCACTCCCACCGATTCCACCGACACCTATGTCACCCCGGGGCCGCATGGCCCCTTCATCCATCAGCGCATGCCTGACTGGCTCAAGCACTCCACCCCTGCAAGTTTCGCGGCCCTGAGCCGGCCCTGGGGCGCCGAACAGCACCAGGGCGCAGGGGATGCGCCGGCGCCCTGGTTCAGCAATGCCCGCGAGGACCAGCGCCAGGCACTGCTCGCCTGCCAGCAGCACGCCCGCGCCTGCGCCGATGCGTTGGCGCGTACCCTGCGCCCCCTCAAAGGCATCGTCGAGTTCGCCGAGCCGCTGCTCAAGGCCAGGCTCAAGCGCGACTTGCAGCGCGACGACGACGTCAACACCCACGAATTCGTGCACGTTACCCACGACACCGAACTGCTGGGCGCGCTGGTGCGCGTGGTGCCCAGGCGCCAGAGCCTGCTGCAGGCGGCGCTGCAGAACTTTGCCCGGGATGCCGAATTCGACGACGGTACGGCCCTGGCGGCCAAGGGCGCATTTTCCATGACGCTGGTACCTGGCAGCGAGCACGCGCCGCGCTATCGCTACGTTTACAGCAGCAAGCTGGCGGTGGCCCCGCGCGACTTTGCCCGCGTGTGCCATGAGCTGGACCTGGGCAAGCAGTACCAGGACCACCTGGCTGCGGTGTACGAGGCGCCGGCCACCCATGATCGGGTTCGCCGGCAGTCCATCGAGGCCTACAAGGCGCGCCTGCGCGTGCGCACCTGGATTGCGGCGATGAAGGGCGAGATTGGCGAGGCTGCCCGCAGCGCCTTGCTCGGTTGGCTCGATGGCACCGGTGCCGCCCAGTACAACGGCAAGCCGCTGGTGTTCAGCACCCTGGAAATGTTCGGCATTGGCTTGTCCGGTATCTGGGTGGCCAGTGCCGACCGCCTGCTCAGCGAGCAGACCGAGCCTGTGCTGGTGTATGTGCCGGGCGCGCCCCTGTACCCGCTCAAGGAATACCCGAGCATCGAGGCGTTCAAGCGCGACCTGCGCATCAACCTGATTTCGCCCGCCTATCAGCAGGCCATGCGCGGTTGTGTGGCCCGGGCCGATGAAGAGCGCTTCTTCGGGCTGCTGGAAAGCAATCTGTTTCACCTTGTCGATGGCCAGCACGGGCTGCTGGAGCGCCAGCCCAACCTGGAGGCGGACCTGTACCTGCGTGAACACCGGGTGGGAGAAGACCTGTTCGAGTTGCAGCATCGACGCCTGATCGAGAAGGCCAAGGCTGATGCGCGGCACCTGGCCGTGCCCAGTGCCGATGCGGACGAAGCGGCCCGCGAGGCGCGCCTGGCGTACTGGGAAAGCATCGGTCTGAACGTGCTCAACAGCGCCGCCTTCTTCGTACCCGGGCTGGGGGAGGTGATGGCGGTGGTGGCGGCCGGCCAGTTGATCGGGGAGGTGGTCGAGGGCATCGAAGACTGGGAGGTGGGTGATCGCGAGCTGGCCATGGCGCACCTGCAGTCGGTGGCACTGAACATTGCATTCGCCGTGGGCCTGGGGCTTGCCCTCAAGCCGTTGGCCGTCGGGCCGGGCAGCGAGTTGCTGGAAGGCACAGTCCAGATCAGGCTGGCCAACGGGCAGTACCGGCTGTGGAAGCCGCAGCTGGAGCCCTATGCCGCGGATGTCGATCTGTCGGGGGTCGTGCCGGACCTTCAGGGGCGCTACAGCGTGGGCGACAAGACCTACATCCGTGTGCAGGGCCGCGCCTACGAGGTGGTCGGCACCGAAGCGGGCCAGTACCAGGTCCGCCATCCTCGCGATGACGCCTACCAGCCGCCGGTGGTGCACAACGGCGCCGGGGCCTGGCGCCTCGAGGCCGAAGACCCGCAGCAGTGGGAAGGCCTGACGTTGTGGCGGCGCCTGGGCCATCTGGTGGACGGCATGGGTGACGAGGACCTGCTGAACATGGCCGCCATCACTGGCATCGACGAGGCACGCCTGCGCCGCCTGCACAGCAACAGCGAGCCTTTGCCGGCGTTGCTCGGCGACAGCCTGGTGCGCTGGCAGATGAGCCGCAGGGTGACGGATGTGATTGCGGCCATGCGCGACGGGCAACCACTGGCCACCGAGCTCGATGCCTTGCCCCTGGCCTTGCTCACACGCATGCCGGGTTGGCCGGCCGGTGTGCTGGTGCGGGTGATGGAGGACGGGCAGCTGGTCAAGGAGTACGGTACGCCGCTGAGCGCCGACAACCGGACCCTGTCGATCACGCGCCAGGAACTGGTCGACGGTCGCTTCCTGACAACGCTGCTGCAGGGCTTGACCGAACAGGAAGAGAAGGCCCTGTTCGGCCCCTACCTGGCCAGGACCGAGGCTGGTCGCCTGACGCAATTGCGTGAAGCCTATGCCCGTTACGCCAGCGTCAACCGCAGCCAGGTGTTCGACAGCCTCTACCGCGCCGACCCGGTGCAGGAGGTGGCGGGCATGGCGGTGGTACGCAAGCAGTTTGCCGGGCTGGCGTGGCGGCAGGCCAGAGAGCTGGTCGAGAGTGCCAGCGTCAGCGAGCGAGCGCAGCTCACCGCCAACCCGCCGCGGGTGCCGTTGCGCCTGGCCGAACAGGCCCGCTGGCTGGCGGAGCAGGCGCGCGTGGTGCGTGCCCGTGAGGGCCTCTACCTGGGCTACACCGATCGCCTGGACTGCCTGAAGGTTGCCATGGACCAGTTGCAGGCCTTGCCGGGTTGGTCTGGCGATGTGCTGTTGCAGGTACGTGAGGGCAGCCCGTGGGGCGATGAGCTCAAGGCGGTCGGGAGCAGCACGGCCACCGGCACCAAGCGTATTCTCGCGCGGCTGGACGAAGGCTATCAGGCCTATGACAGCGAGCATAACGCGCTGGGCGGGGTGGAGCCGTTGTGCGCCGCCATGCTGCATGCGCTGCCCGACAGCGAGCGCGTGCTGCTGGGCCTGAACATCAACCAGGCCGACGCGTTGCGCCTGATGTTGGCCGAGAATGCCGCCAAGGATACGGCTGCGGTGCGTAGCAGCATCGGCGTGCGTCCGCGCACGCGCTGGTTCAAGCCGCCAATGCGCATGCTCGATGGCCAGATCGGTTATCCGCTCAGTGGCCGGCGCCCGTTCGGCAGGCCGCAGACGCCGATGCAGAGGGTCCGGGCGCTGTACCCCGACCTGGCGGTGGACGAGGTGCAGGCCTTTTTGCAGGAGCTAGGCGAGGGGCTCAGTGAGGAGGAGCTGCTGGTCAAGCTTGAGGGGCGTCGCCAGGAACTGTTCAAGCTGATCGATGAGCTGACCGCCTGGCGCAACGATCAGTCCGTGAGTTTCGCCACCCGTCGCCACCGGGAGGTGGCGGCCGATCGCATCGAGCGTTGCTGGCGGCGCCAGACCAGCCCGGTGGTAACCTTTGAAGGGCGAACCGTCGGCTACACCCTCAACCTGTCGGAGACGCGCCTTGACGGTCTGCCGATTCTGAGTGCCGATTTCAGCCATGTGGCGTCGCTGTTCATGCGCGACATGCAGTTGAGTGAGTTGCCCGAGGCCTTTATCGAGCAGTTTGCCAATACGCGCTGGCTCAACCTTTCCAACAACCTGTTCAGCACCCTGCCTGCCGCGCTGGAAGCCATACCGCGCATCACCCGGCTGACGTTCAGCTACAACAGCCTGGTCATGGATGCTGCTGCCAATGCGGTGCTGGCCAAACTGGTTCGCCTGAGAATCCTCAACCTGGACCACAACCCCTTGATAACCGCGCCCGATGTTTCGACCCTGGCCGACCTGCGCGGGCTCAGGCTGCAGCACACGGGCATCAGTACCTGGCCGACCGGCCTGATGGACCTTGACATGCTCGAAGAGGTCGACCTGCGCGCCAACAACATTCAGGTGGTGCCGCAGGACGTGCTGGCGCCCTCAGCCGAGCGTGTCGATCGGGTGTTGAGGATCAATCGGGTCACCAGCCTGCACGGCAACCCGATCGATGCCGACAGCCAGGTCAGGCTGACGGTCTATCGTCAGCGCACGCGTATCAGCTTTGGCGTTACGCCGAACCTGCGCGTCCATTTTGCGCCCGAGCCGATGGCTGCCGGTGCCACGGCCTGGCTTGCCGGTGCAGATGCGGTGCAGGCGGCCGAACTGCAGGCGATGTGGGATGCGCTCAAGGCCGAACCGGGCACCGGCGAACTGTTCCGGCTGTTCGATGACCTGGGGGAGACGTCCGATTTTCGCGAGACCTACGACGACCTCAAGCAGCGGGTGTGGACGCTGATCAAGGCAGTGAGCGCCAACACGGCGCTGCGCGAGGAGGTACTGCAGACCCTGGACAGCGTGCGCAATTGTGGCGATGCGGTGATCCTGGTGTTCAGCCAGCTTGAGGTGCAGGTGCTGATCAACCAGGCCCTGGCGCTGGGTACCCAGCTGGGTGCCGAGTGGTCACTGATGAAGCTGGCGCGCGGGCTGTATCGTCTGGAGCAGGTCGAGCTGATTGCCCGGCGGGTCATCGATGCACGTGTGCGTGCTGGCACGGTGGTGGACGAGGTCGAAGTGCGGCTGGCTTACCGTACCGCGCTGACCGAGCCGCTCGAACTGCCGGGGCAGCCCAACACCATGCGCTACCGAGCCACTGCCCAGGTCAGCGATGCCGATATCAAGGCTGCGCAGAAGGAGATCGAAGAGGGCGAGACGCCGGCAGTGCTCAAGGCTTCGATTGCCCAGCGCGACTTCTGGGTCAGTTACCTGAAGGTGCAGTATGCCGAGCGCTACCAGCGCATCGCCAAGCCGCTGCACGCCCGCATGGAGGCCTTGCAGGCAGATGCAGATGCAGGGCACATCACCGAAGCGGCGTACCTGCGCCAGAGCCACGTACTGCAAGCCAACCTGGCCAAGGAGGAGAAAAAGTTGCTGGAGACGCTGACGGCAGAAATCTGGAACAGCGTGCCCGACCAGGTCACCCGGTTGTAAATTCGACGCCACAAAAAAAGGCCCCGCAAGGGGCCTTTTTCATGGGGCGGTGTTCAGCGTCGACGGAACAGCGGCTGCGGCTCGTCGGTGGCGGCCTGGTAGGTCACCGAGAAGTCCTGCAGGCTCTGCAGCGCTTCGACCGGGTCCTTGTCGGCCCGCAGGGCGAAGGCGTCGAAACCGCAACGCTTCATGTAGAACAGCTGGTCGCGCAGCACGTCGCCGATGGCACGCAGCTCGCCGGTGAACTTGTAGCGGTCACGCAGCAGGCGCGCATTGGAGTAGTTGCGCCCGTCGGTGAAGGCCGGGAAGTTCAACGCGATGACCTGGAAGCTGGCCACGTCATCGCCGATTTCCTCGGCTTCCTCGTCGGCATCCAGCCACACGCCCAGGCCGCCGTCGCGGGCCTTGAGGGCATGGGCGTGCTCGCGCCACAGGTGCAGCGGCACGATGTAGTCGTCGCAGTTGGTCAGTTCGTCCAGGGTGACGTCCTTGGGCAGCAGGTGCCAGGTTTCGTCGACGATCTGGTTGCCCTTAATGATTCGCTGCATAGACGCGCTCCTTGAAAGGGTCGATGCCAATACGTTGGTAGGTGTCGATGAAGCGCTCGTCTTCAGTACGTTTCTCGACGTACACATCGATCAGCTTCTCGATCACGTCCGGCATGTCGTCCTGGGCGAACGAGGGGCCGAGGATCTTGCCCAGGCTGGCGTCGCGGCTGGCGCTGCCACCCAGGGACACCTGGTAGAACTCCTCGCCCTTCTTGTCCACCCCGAGAATGCCGATATGGCCGACGTGGTGGTGGCCGCAGGCGTTCATGCAGCCGGAGATGTTCAGGTCCAGTTCGCCGATGTCGAACAGGTAGTCCAGGTCGTCGAAGCGGCGCTGGATGGATTCGGCGATCGGGATCGACTTGGCGTTGGCCAGCGAGCAGAAGTCGCCACCCGGGCAGCAGATGATGTCGGTCAGCAGGCCGATGTTCGGCGTGGCGAAGCCGTTTTCACGCAGCTCCAGCCACAGCGCGTGCAGCTGGCGCTGCTCGACGTCGGCCAGGATGATGTTCTGCTCGTGGGAGGTGCGCAACTGGCCGAAGCTGTAGCGTTCGGCAAGGTCGGCCACCGCGTCCAGCTGCTTGTCGGTCAGGTCGCCCGGCGCCACGCCGGTCGGCTTGAGCGACAGGGTAACGGCCACATAGCCCGGCTTCTTGTGCGCCAGGGTATTGCGCGTGCGCCAGCGGGCGAAGCCCGGGTGTTGCTGGTCGAGCTCGGCCAGCTGGCTGTCGAGGTTGTCCAGCGCCAGGTAGTCGGGGTCGACGAAGTGCTTGGCCACGCGATGCACTTCGGCATCGGTCAGGGTGGTGCTGCCGCCGCGCAGGTGCTCCATTTCGGCGTCGACCTTCTGGGCGAACACCTCCGGCGTGAGGGCCTTGACCAGGATCTTGATGCGCGCCTTGTACTTGTTGTCACGGCGACCGTAACGGTTGTACACGCGCAGGATCGCGTCCAGGTAGCTGAGCAGGTCCTGCCAGGGCAGAAATTCGTTGATGAAGGCGCCCACCACCGGGGTACGGCCCAGGCCGCCGCCGACCAGCACGCGAAAGCCCAGTTCGCCGGCCGCGTTGTGCACCGGCTCCAGGCCGATGTCGTGCACTTCGATGGCCGCACGGTCGCTGGCCGAGCCATTGATGGCGATCTTGAACTTGCGCGGCAGGTACGCGAACTCGGGGTGGAAGGTGGTCCACTGACGCACGATTTCACACCATGGGCGCGGGTCGATCACTTCGTCCGCGGCAACGCCGGCGAACTGGTCGGTGGTGACGTTGCGCAGGCAGTTGCCGCTGGTCTGGATCGCGTGCATCTGCACCGTGGCCAGCTCGGCGAGAATCTCGGGGATGTCCTCCAGGGCTGGCCAGTTGTACTGCACGTTCTGCCGGGTACTGATGTGCGCGTAGCCCTTGTCGTAGTCGCGAGCGATTTTGGCCAGCATCCGGGTCTGGCGCGACGTCAGCTGGCCGTAGGGCACGGCTACCCGCAACATCGGGGCAAAACGTTGAATATAGAGGCCATTTTGCAGGCGCAGGGGGCGGAACTCTTCTTCGCTCAGCTCACCGGCCAGGTAGCGTCGGGTCTGGTCTCGGAACTGCTTGACGCGGTCCTCGATGATCCGCTGATCGTACTCGTCGTATACGTACATAGGGGTCCTGTTCTCAGGCTGCTTGCAGCTAATCGCGCGCACGGCCGCGCACTCCGGGGCGGAGCCGAGGCAAGATAGCAGTTTGCGTTTATGCGCAAAAGTGATGTTTTTGCATATGAAAAGAACTATATGGACTAAGTGAGACTGGCTAGCGTTTGGCTGTCACCTGAGCGTTGCCCGTGCCGTCGCGGTTATACTCGGCGCTTTGCGTTGCAGGAGCGTACTCGAATGCTCAAGGCCTTGTGCCTGTCGGTGTGGCTGGGCCTGTCGCTGGTGAGTGGCGCCCAGGCGGCCTCGGTGGTGTTTCTCAATCCGGGCAATGCCGACGAGACCTTCTGGGTCAGTTACTCGCGTTTCATGCAAGGCGCCGCGCAGAACCTGGGCATGTCCTTGCGTGTCGAGTACAGCGGGCGTGATCGCCAGCGTGTGTTGCATCAGGCGGGACAGGCGCTCCAGGGGCCGCAGCGGCCGGACTACCTGGTGCTGGTCAACGAGCAGTACGTGGCGCCGGAGATCATCCGCCTGTCGCGCGGCAGCGGGGTCAGGCTGTTTCTGGTCAACAACGGCCTGACGGTCGACCAGGCGCGGCAGGTGCACGAGTATCCGGACCGTTATCCGCCGGTCCTCGGCACCCTGACCGGCAACGACGAGGAGGCCGGCTACCGCATGCTCAAGACGCTGGTCGAGCAGTTGCCGCCCGCTGCCCTAGAGCAGGGCGTGGACCTGCTGGCGTTCTCGGGGTTGAAGCACACCCCGGCGGCGCAGTTGCGTGAGCAGGGCATGCACCGGGCGTTGGCCGAGTTGCCCGGCGTGCACCTGCGCCAGCTGGTGTATGGGGAATGGAGTCGCCAGCGCGCCTATGAACAGGCGCAGTTGCTGGGTGCGCGTTATCCGCGTACGCAGCTGGTGTGGTCGGCCAATGACGAGATGGCGTTTGGCGCGATGCAGGCATTCGAGGAGGCCGGGCGGGTGCCGGGCCGGGATGTGCTGTTCAGTGCGGTGAACAGTTCGCCGCAGGCCCTGCAGGCGCGAATCGAGGGTCGATTGAGCGTGTTGATGGGCGGGCACTTTTCTCTGGGCGGGTGGGCCATGGTGCTGCTGCACGATGATGCGCAGGGCGTGCCGATCGGTCAGTTGCTCGCCCGGCCGCGGCCGGTGCCGGTGCTTCAGCTGATCGATGCGGTCAAGGCGCGGCGCTGGCTCTCGCTTGAACAGCAGGGCGACTATGGGCTGGATTTCAAGGGGTTCAGCGCCGTTGGCAAGGCGCCAGGGTATCGATACCCGTTCCTGACGGACGCGATGGACTACTAACCGACGAGCTGTACAAAAACCCTGCTTGAGCAAAGGGCATTGCTGGACTTAACTGCATCAGGTGCAGTGCATTCCCATAACCACAACAAGAGGCAATGCAATGGGAAATCCAAGCAAGGCAAGCAAGCCGGACAGCAGTGTCGATGCGTGGGCGATACTCTGCCTGATTGTGCTGGTGGTCGTGACGGCGGTTTACTGGGTCAGTCACCAATAGGCCAAGCCGCAAGAGCGAATCAACCCGCTCTTGCGGACATGCCGGTACAGCACCACCCTCAAGCCTTCAGCAAGGCCTCCGGTGCCTCGGCAGGCACCGGTCGCCCGATGGCCTGCTCGACCCGGCGCGCCACCACCGGGTCATCGGCAAAGGGTATGAGGCTTGCCTGGTCATCCACCTGGTCGCTATGGCGCCTGAGGCAGGCGCTGGTGATCAGGTAGAAGAACACCAGTCCGGTCACGCAATACAACCCATATGCCCAGCCGTTCATTCGCTGCCCCTTACGCCATCTGCGCGTTGTCCAGTGCCAGTTTCGGGTCTGCCACGCGTACCGTGCGCCAGGTGTTCCAGGCCATCAGCAGCATCCCGCTCAGGAAGCACACGCCACCGACGAAGCGCACGATGAAGCCCGGGTGGCTGGCCACCAGTGCCTCCACGAACG
>NZ_QKRS01000029.1:0-20643 GCF_024261405.1 Pseudomonas sp. FBF18
CAGAAGCCGACCTCACAGCCCCAAGCAACCTGCTTCTGGCAAGCACCCCGGCACCTACCCGCCTGGCGCACACAATCAATCCATGTGGCAGCCAGATCAAAGACAGCCCCCACCGTCCCCGCCCTAAATGGCCACCACTCACGCCAACCCGGGGACCCCACCACCATGAACCTGCACCCTCACCTGCTTGCCGCCCTCAGCCTGGCTGCGCTGCTGGCCCAGCCATCAGCCCAGGCCATCGAGCTCTACGCCGATGACGAGTCCCACCTGAATGCCGACATCCTGGCGGTGTACGGCCTGTTCAACAGCCGCAAGAACTACGACGCCACGCCCGGCGGCTCGACCTGGCGCGAGGGCTTCATCAAGTATGGAATCAGCGGCGACCAGCGCCTGGCCGGCAACGGCAGTGCCTACGGCGCACTCAGCTGGGTCAGTTCCGCCACCTGGGGCGATGGTGACGCAGCCGGCAACACCGACGGCACCGAGCGCACCACCAAGCTGGAGGACGCCTACCTCGGCTGGCGCTCCGGCGAGCTGTTCCCGTTGCTGGGCAAGGATGGCGTGGATGCCTCGTTCGGCCGTCAGGTGGTCAAGCTGGGCCGCGGCTTTCTGATCAACGACGATGGCCCCAACCTCGGCAAGGGCCCCGCCGACGGCGCGCTGGACCGTGGCGGCGCCTATTACCTGGCGGCGCGCCACGCCTTCGACCGCACCGCCGTGCTGCGCCTGGGCGGCGAGCGTGGCGTGCACGCCAGCGTGCTGTGGCTCAAGTCCGACAACCGCGCCCAGGCCGAGACCGAACTGGCCGCCGGCACCCTGGACTACACCACCGCGGCCGGCACCCTGGGGCTGACCTGGATTCACGGCCTGGGCGTCACCGAGCAATGGGCCAGCGAATTCCAGCGCCAACGCGACGGCATGGACACCTACAGCCTGCGCGGCGAAGGCAACGCCGGTATCGACAACGCCAGCTTCGCCTTCGAATACGCCTGGCAGGACAAGCAGGCCGGCCCGGAAAAGGCCTGGTACGCCGAGGCCGGCTACACCTTCGCCGAGCTGCCCTGGGCACCGAGCCTGACCTACCGCTACACCCGCTATTCCGAAGGCTGGGATGCCTTGTTCACCGGGCTGAGCACCGGCTACGGCACCTGGTTCCAGGGTGAGGTGGCGGCCAACTACGCGGGGCCGTTCAACAGCAATACCGGGGTGCATCACCTGGGCCTGGTGGCCAAGCCACTGGAAAACCTGACCCTGGGCGCGCTGTATTTCGACTTCGATACCCTGCACACACGCAACGCGCTGAACCTAGGTGCCCGCGAGCTGGACCTGTACGTGGAATGGACAGTCAGCCCGCACCTGATCGTCAGCCCGCTGGTGGGGCTGTACCAGCCGAAAAAGGACGAGAACACGGGGGGCAATCAGGTGGGCGGCAATGGCACCAACCTGTACAGCCAGGTGACGCTGGCGATGCCGTTCTGAGTTGGCTGGGGCGACGGCCAGGGACATGTCCAAGGCCATCGCCCCCGGGGTTACACGGTCGCGTGGGCCTGTTGCTTGAGGCGTTCGGTGTCGACGCGCACGAACACCGAGTCGGCCGTCACGGTGAGCACGTCGCCGGCCCAGACTTCGCAGATGACCCGGCTCTTGCGCCCCACCTCACCCTCGACCCACGCCTTGAGCACCAGCTCCACGCCCATCGGGGTGGGCTTGAGGTAGGTCAGCGAAAGCTTGCCGGTGACGCAGTCGATGCGCGGCAGGCTGCCCGGCTCGCGGCCTTCGGCGCGGTAGTGCCAGGCCATGGCGGTCCAGTTCGAATGGCAGTCCACCAGCATCGCCAGCAACCCGCCGTACACCAGCCCCGGCCAGCCGGTGAAGGTGGCATCGGGTTCGTGCCGGCACAGCACGTGGCTGCCGTCCTCGGCCCAGTGGCTTTTCAGGTGCAGGCCGCTGGGGTGCGAGGTACCGCAGCCGTAGCACACGCCCTCTGGCGCGGCGAGGTCTTGCAGGGGTAAGGCTTGGGCGTTCATAGGCTTCCTGATTGTTTTTATGGAAAGTCAGACCGTCGATGGTAACGCTGCCAGGCCCGCGCGCGAAAGCGCCAGGGGCCGCCGCAGAGGCTCAGGCCTCCACCGGCAGCCCTGCCGCCTGCCAGTCCGGCAGGCCGCTGTCGAGCCGGCGCACCTTGAAGCCGTGCTCGCGCAAGGCCGCGGTGGCGGTACTCGACAGCACGCACCAGGGGCCCCGGCAGTAGGCAACGATCTCCTGGTCCTGCGGCAGTTCGGCCAGGCGCTGCTGCAGCTCGTCCAGTGGCATGCTGATCGCCCCCGGCAAGTGCCCCAGGGCGTATTCCTCGTGGGAGCGCACATCCAGCAGGGTGATGCTCTGCTCGTGCAGGCGCTGCACCAGTTCGTCGCGCGACATCGCCTCCAGGCGCTCCTGCGCACTCATGCTGTCGGCCAGCAGCTCGCGCACCGCCAGGCGGTTGTGCTCGGCGAACTGCCCCAGTGCCGCCAGCACCTCCAGGATCGGCCCACCACCCAGGCGGTACAGCACGCGCTTGCCGTCGCGGCGGGTCTGTACCACGCCGGCGCGACGCAGGTGCTGCAGGTGCTGGGAGGTGTTGGCCACGGACAACCCGCACAGTTCGGCCAGGCGCTCGACCGCACGCTCGCCCTGGGCGATGTGTTCGAGCAGGTGCAGCCGATGCGCATGGCCCAGGGTGCGGGCCAGCTCGGCGATATCGATGAAATGTTGCTGAGGAAGGTCGGTCATTGACAGGAAGCTATCATTCGCCAATCATTCAATCAATTCATTGAATGTTTTATTCAGGAGCAACGCCATGTCCCCTCTGCTTCACTTCATCGCCAGTGCCAGCCTGATCGGGCTGCTGGGCACGGCGCTGGCCGACCTGTGGGCCGAAACACAGAAGCGGCTGCTGAAGGTGCCCACGCCCAGCTGGCCGATGGTCGGGCGCTGGGTGGCGCACCTGCGACATGGTCAGTTCATTCATGACAGCATCGCCAAGGCGCCGCCCGTACCGGGCGAAGCCCTGCTGGGCTGGGCGACGCACTATGTGATCGGGGTGCTGTACGCCGGGCTGCTGCTGGCGATCTTCGGCATCGGCTGGGCCCACAGCCCTACCCTGCTGCCGGCGCTGGCGATCGGTATCGGCACGCTGGTGGCGCCGTTCTTCATTCTGCAGCCGGGCATGGGCGCAGGCGTACTGGCCCGTCGCACCCCCAACCCCAAGGTGGCACGCCTGCGTAGCCTGGCAGCGCACACGGCGTTCGGGGTCAGCCTGTTCGTCGCGGCGCTGCTGCTCAATGGCCTGGGCCTGATGCCCCGGGGCTGAGCTCAGGCCTCACGCTGGCACCAGGCGTCTATCAGTACGTCCAGCAATGCCTGCGCATCCGTGGTGTTGGCGTCGACCAGAGCAATGGCCCAGCCACAGCCGGCCAGCTCGAAGTGTTCGCGCCAGTTGGGCCACGCCACAAGCCCGGCCAGGTCGAAGGAAAACATGCCGCCCCGCTCGCCATGGCCGCCGTGAATCGACTCGCCCAGGCCGAATGGCTGCGGGTCGAAGGGCTTGAGGCTCACGTAGTACACGTGGTGGGTGTCGTGCTCCGGGGTGGGCGCGCGGTTGCACTGGGAGAAGTCCACCGACTGCCAGCCCAGCTCGCGCTCGTTCATCGGCTGTGCCTGCGCGAGCAGGTAGTCGAGCCCCAGCGTACGCCCACCCGGCCAACCGAGCTGGGTGGCACTGAAGGTTCGCTGGCGCGCCTTGCGTGGGTTGGCAAGCTCGCTCCAGCCCAGCTCGCGGGTCAGCACCAGGCCCTTGAGCAAGCGGTGCTCGCCATTGTTCAGCTCCAGCACGAACTGGCCGTAATCGGTGGGTATCACCCGCACCAGGTGCGTCGGTGCCCCGTGGTCCTGCCCCATGTCGTCTTCCCCTGATGTTACAAAGAATTTCGGCAACCCCGCAGGGTCTACCCAGTAGATCCCCACACAAGAGTCTGCCATGAAATTCGAACGCTTCGCCCAGGGCCTGGCCAAACAGGCCGGTCGCTCGCGCACCTTCCTCATCGCACTGGTACTGATCGTGGTCTGGGCCGTCACCGGGCCGTGGTTCGACTACAACGACACCTGGCAGCTGATCATCAACACCTCGACCACCATCGTCACCTTCCTGATGGTGTTCGTCATCCAGAACACCCAGAACCGCGACAACGACGTGCTGCACATCAAGCTCGACGAACTGCTGCGCTCGACCAAGGCGGCGCACAACGCGCTGATGAACCTCGACCAGCTGGACAACAGCCAGCTCAAGCAATTGCTCAAGGAGTACCGGGAGATCGGCGAAGACCGCGCCACCGACCTGCCCGCCGATGAAACCGGGGGCAGGCGCGGCGACGCGCAGTGAGGCGGGCTACTGGTTGGCGCCGGTGAGGGTGTTGTAGCTGGTGATCAGGTTGCGGTAGTCGGGGATGTGGTTGGAGAACAGCGCGCCCAACCCCTCGACATCGTTGCGCCAGTCGCGGTGCAGTTCGCAGGCTGCGCCGAACCAGGTCATCAGTTGCGCACCGGCCGACGACATGCGGTCCCAGGCCGCGTCGCGGGTGATCGGGTTGAAGGTGCCGGAGGCGTCGGTGATCACGAACACCTCGAAGCCTTCGGCAATCGCCGACAGCGCCGGGAACGCCACGCACACCTCGGTAACCACACCGGCGATGATCAGCTGCTTCTTGCCGGTGGCCTTGACCGCCTTGACGAAGTCTTCGTTGTCCCAGGCGTTGATCTGGCCGGGGCGCGCGATGTACGGCGCGTCAGGGAACTGCGCCTTGAGCTCGGGCACCAGCGGGCCGTTGGGGCCGCTTTCGAAGCTGGTGGTGAGGATGGTGGGCAACTTGAAGTACTCGGCCAGGTCGGCCAGCGCCAGCACGTTGTTCTTGAACTTGTCCGGCTCGATGTCACGCACCAGCGAGAGCAGCCCGGCCTGATGGTCGACCAGCAGCACGGCGGCGTTGTTCTTGTCCAGACGGGTGTAGGGAACACTCATGGTCATACTCCTTGCAGGGGTGGTCCGGCGCCGTGGCGCCGGAGTTGGGACAAACGTGAGTTGCATACAGACCCTAGTCGGCGCGTGTGACAGTGCCGCCGCCATTGGTCATCTGGCCGAAGCGCCCGGCGCGAAAATCGGCGAACGCCGCCTCGATCTCGGCATCGCTGTTCATCACGAACGGGCCGTAGCCGACGATGGGTTCATCCAGCGGCTCGCCGCTGAGCCACAGCACCGCCGCCTCGCTGTCGGCCTGCAGCAGCACTTCGTCGCCGGCACGCTCCAGCAGCACCAGTTGTGCCGGGCCCACCGAACGCTCGCCATTGACCGTGACCTGGCCGCGCAGCACCACCAGGGCGCTGCTGTGACCGGCCTGGGCAGGCAACCGCACGGGCTTGCCGGGCTTGAGCTGCAGGTCCCACACCTGCATCGGCGTGAAGGTGCGCGCCGGGCCGCGATGGCCGTGGTAGTCACCGGCAATCACCCGCAGGCTGCCGGCACCGCCGGGCAGCGCCACGCTGGGGATGTCGGCGGCCAGCAGGGTCTGGTAGCCGGCAGGGGCAGACTTGTGCCGTGCCGGCAGGTTGACCCACAACTGCACCATCTCCAGGGTGCCGCCACTGCGGGCGAACGACGGCGCATGGAACTCTTCATGCAGGATGCCGCCCGCGGCCGTCATCCACTGCACATCGCCCGGGCCGATCAGGCCGCCGGCACCGGTGGAGTCGCGGTGCTCCAGCTCGCCCTGGTAGACGATGGTCACCGTTTCGAATCCGCGGTGCGGGTGCTGGCCGACGCCGCGACGGGCGCTGGTGGGGGTGAAGGCATGGGGCCCGGCGTAGTCGAGCAGCAGGAACGGGCTGATGTGCTGGGCCAGGTTGTCGTAGGTGAACAGGCTGCGTACCGGGAAGCCGTCACCCACCCAATGCGGGTGCGGGCTGCTGTAGACGCCTTGGATCTTTTTCATGAGCTACCTCCTCTCGTGCATGAAGCCAACGATAAGGGCGCAACGCTGAAGGCGGTAGATAGCGTAAAGTGCCCTCAGCGTTCCATTTGGAGAACAGTGGTGGAAGACCTCAACGACCTGTACTACTTCGCCCAGGTGGTCGAGCACGGTGGCTTTGCCGCCGCCGGCCGTGCCCTGGACATGCCCAAGTCCAAACTCAGCCGGCGGGTGGCCGGGCTCGAGGAGCGCCTCGGGGTGCGCCTGATCCAGCGTTCCACCCGGCATTTTTCGGTAACCGACATCGGGCAGGCCTACCACCGCCATTGCGTGGCCATGCTGGTGGAGGCCGAGGGTGCGGCCGAGCTGATCGAGCGCCACCGTGCCGAGCCCCAGGGCATAGTGCGCCTGAGCTGCCCCACGGCGCTGCTGGATTTCTGGGTGGGGCCGATGCTGTCGCGCTTCATGGTGCAGTGCCCGCTGGTGCAGCTGCATATCGAGAGCACCAACCGCCATGTGGACCTGATCCAGGAAGGCATCGACATTGCGCTACGGGTGCGGGTGCCGCCGCTGGAGAGCAGCGACCTGGTGATGAAGGTGCTGGCCAACAGCACGCAGTTGCTGGTGGCCGCGCCCGGCTTGCTGGCGTCGTTGCCCAGGCCCATCGTGCCCGCCGACCTGGCCGCCTTGCCGAGCCTGCACTGGGGCAACCCGCAGCGCGATTATCAATGGCAGCTCAATGGCCCGGACGGCGCCACGGCCAGCTTGCGGCACACGCCGCGGCTGGTGACCGACGACCTGGTGGTATTGCGCCAGGCGGCGCTGGCGGGCGTGGGGGTGGTGCACCTGCCACTGGTGGTGATCCGCGACGAGCTTGCCCGTGGCGAGCTGGTGCAGCCCACCCCGCACTGGGCGCCGCAATGCGGGCTGGTGCACGCGGTGTTTGCCTCACGGCGCGGGCTGCTGCCTTCGGTGCGGCACCTGCTGGATTTTCTGGCCCAGGAGTTTGCCCAGAGCGGGATCGATTGATGTGCCAGGGTTTGCTGGCGCTATGCGCCAGATCGCGGGTCAAGCCCGCTTCCACGGGGATTGCGGCACTCTTTGAATAGGCGCTGTACCTGTGGGAGCGGGCTTGCCCCGCGATCGAATGCACAGCATTCGCTGAACCTGCACCCACCGATCATCAGGCATACTGCCCCCCCACCCTCAATCCCAACGCACCGCCATGCAGCCGATTGTCCCCCTGGCAGAAAACTACCCCCACGGCGAGCGCATCGCCCCGCACTGCCACAACCGCGCCCAGCTGATCCATGCCCTGAGCGGGGTGATCACGGTCAACTCCAGCCAGGGCTGCTGGGTGGTTCCGCCAGGGCGCGGCGTATGGGTGCCCGCCGCCGTCGAACACGACCTGAAGATGGCCGGCCAGGTCCGCATGCGCACCCTGTTCGTCGCCTCCGACGCGCGCCCCGACCTGCCGCTGACCTGCCGCGTGGTGGACATCCCGCCGTTGCTGCGCCAACTGATCATCAGCGCCATGCTCATCCCCGCCGACTACCCGCCCGGCGGGCGTGACGAGCGGGTGATGCAGTTGATTCTGGACGAGATCCGCGTGCTGCCAATTCTGGCCCTGTACGTGCCGCTGCCGGTCGACCCGCAACTGGCCGCGCTGTGCCAGGCCCTGCGCGACGACCCGGCCAGCCCCTGGAGCCTGCAGCGCGCCGCCGCCCACAGCGGCCTCAACGCACGCACCCTGACCCGCGCCTTCCAGCGCGAAACCGGCCTGAGCTTCATCCAGTGGCTGCGCCGCCTGCGCCTGCTGGCCAGCCTCGACGCGCTGGCCGCCGGGCACTCGATCCTGAACGTGGCGCTGGACCTGGGCTACGACAGCCCCAGCGCCTTCAGCGCCATGTTCCGCCGCACCCTGGGGGTCTCGCCCAGTGCCTACTTCGGCAAGACCCCGGCCTACGGCCAGCCCGACGCCGACTAGTCAGCGTGCATGCTGGCGCAGCAGCAGCGACGCCAGCGCACACACCGCCAACGCCACGCACGACACATAGAACGCATCCGAATACGCCATCAGGTAGGCCTGCTGATGCACCGTCTGGTCCAGCTGCGCCAGCACCTGCAGGTGCGCCGGGGCCTGTGCATCGAGCACCCCGCCGGGCAGACGCTGCTGCACGGGTGCATCGAACAGCGTCAGGCTCTCATTGATACGCTGCCCGTGAAACCGTTCGCGCAACGACACCAGCTGCGTCAGCAGCGCCGTGCCCACCGCACCGCCCAGGTTGCGCAGCATCGATATCAGCGCCGAGGCGGAGCCGGCCTGGGCCTTGTCCAGCCCTTTCACCGCCAGCACCGACAGCGCCACCATGATCAGCGGCTGGCCCAGCCCGCGCACCACCGTGGAGGGGATGATCACGTTCTTCGCCGCGTCCGCCGACAGGTGCGCCCCCAGCCAGCAGCCCAGCGCCATGATCGCGAAGCCGCTGGCCACCAGCACCTTGGCGTTGAGCCAGCGCATCAGGCGCGGCAGCAGCGGCGCCAGCAGCAACTGCACCATGCCGTAGGCGATCAGGCTGATGCCGATTTCGCGGGCGTTGTAGCCCTGCACCTGGGACAGGTAGTTGGGCACCAGAAACACCAGCCCGAAGGTCGCCGCCCCGAACACCGCCATGGCCAGGCTGGCCACGCCGAAGTTGTAGCTGGCCAGCAGGCGCAGGTTGATGAAGGGCCGCGCGCCCCACAGCTGGCGCTGCACGAACAGCGCCAGCGCCACCACGGCAATCACGCTGAAGGTGACGATGAACGCCGAATCGAACCAGTCCTCGCGCCCGCCCTCCTCCAGCACGATCTGCAGCGCGCCCAGCCCCAGCGCCATGGCCGCGATGCCCAGCCAGTCGGCGCCGCGCAACTGGGCGCGGTCGCCGGCCTGCGCCGGGATCGACCACGCCACCGCCGCCAGCAGCGCCACCCCGGGCAGCAGTTGCAGCAGGAAGATCCAGCGCCATGAATAGGCGTCGGTCAGCCAGCCGCCGATCGACGGCCCGGCGGCCTGGGCCACACTGTTGGAGAGGCTGAACAAGGCCATGCCCAGGGCGATCTTGCTCGGCGGCAGCTCGGTGATGATCAATTGCATCGACAGCGGGATCAGCACCGCCCCCGAAGCGCCCTGGATCACGCGGATGGCGATCATCGCCTGCAGGTTCGGCGCCAGCGCGCAACTGACCGAGCTGATCAGGAACACCAGCGAGCCCACCAGCATCACCCGGCGCAGCGAGAACACCTGCACCAGCCAGGCGGTGAGCGGAATCATGGTGATTTCCGCCACCAGGTAGGCGGTGGAGATCCACGAGCCTTCCTCGAACGTCGCCCCCAGCGCGCCTTCGATTTCCGGCAGCGCGGCACTGGTGACGTGCACGTTCATGCCCGCCATGAAGCAGCCGAACAAGCCTCCGATCACCGCCACCCACGCGCGCAGCGATACCTTGTCTTCAGTGCTCATCGCGCACCTGCGCCGTGCGCGTATCGATGGTGGCGATCACCGACATGCCCGGCAGCAGCCGCGGCGTGCCGGGTTCCACCGGGTCGAGGTGAATACGCACGGCAAAGCGCTGCACGATCTTGGTGAAGTTGCCGGTGGCGTTGTCGGGCGGCAACAGCGCGAACACCGCCCCCGAGCCGGGCGAGACGCTGTCGACCGTGCCCTGCCAGTGCCGGCCGAAGGTGTCCACCTCCAGGGTCGCGCGCTGCCCCGGGCGCATGTGTTCGAGCTGGGTTTCCTTGAAGTTGGCCACCACGTAGGCCTGCTCCACCGGCACCACTGCCAGCAGTGGCAGGCCGGGGCTGACGTACTGCTGCACACGCACCTTGCGCTGCCCCACCACGCCGTCGAAGGGCGCCCGTACCTGGGTGTCGGCCAGGGCGTTCTCGGCCAGGGCCAGGGCCGCCTCGGCCTGTACCAGCTCGGCCTCGCGGCGCACCAGTTCGGCCCGGGCCTCGCGCTGCTGGCTGGCCAGCACCTGGTGCCGGGCCCGCTGCATGGCCCAGCCGGCGTCCGCGCCCTTGAGCGTGGCCTGCGCCTGGGTGCGTGTGGTGCTGGCGCGTTCGGCACGCTGGGCACTCACCGCGTTCATGCCGATCAACTGGCGGTAACGCTGCCAGTCGAGTTCGGCGCGCCGCGCCTCGGCACCGCCCGCCTCGCGCTCGGCGGCGGCACGGGCAATCGCCTGCCCTTGCCCCTCCAGCTGCGCCGCCAGGGTCACCAGCACGGCCTGCTGCGCCTGCACCGAAGCGGTACTGGCGGCCAGCGCCGCACGGGCCTGGCGCACCTGCTGGCGATAGTCGCGGTCGTCCAGCTGCACCAGCAGGTCGCCGGCCTTGACCACGGCATTGTCGGCCACGCTGACCTGGGCCACATAGCCGCCCACCCGCGCACTGATCGGCGCCCAGTCGGCGCGCACGTAGGCATCGTCGGTCTGTTCGTTGAAGCGCCCGCTGTGCCACACATACAAGGCAACCCCTAGTACCGCCAGCGTGCCGGCTGCGCCCAGGGCGCGGCGCAGCGTCATCACGCGCACGCGCTCGGTGGCTTGGGTAACCGGTGGTTCGGGGCTGACCGCCTGGTTCATGTTCGTGCTCCCTGTTGTTGTTCAAGGATGCACTCTAAGGGGGTCAGCGGTTGGCGTTCGCTAGCGTACAGGCCAGTATTCGTCGCGAAATGGACAACCTGCCATCAGCCCAGCAGGT
Organism: Pseudomonas sp. FBF18; assembly: GCF_024261405.1. Classification (NCBI taxonomy): domain Bacteria; kingdom Pseudomonadati; phylum Pseudomonadota; class Gammaproteobacteria; order Pseudomonadales; family Pseudomonadaceae; genus Pseudomonas; species Pseudomonas sp. FBF18. The sequence continues at coordinate 10,746 of NZ_QKRS01000029.1, forward strand.
AGGTTTGCACCTCGTTCGCACAGGCCTGCGGATCTTCCTGCATGAAGCAGTGCCCGCCGGGCACCTCGCGCAGCTCGACCCTTGGGTTCAGACGGGCCCAGCGCGCCAGCGACACGGGTACGAAGGGATAGGTGGTGATGCCATGCAGCACCCGTGCGGGTGTCTGCACCTGGGCCAGGGCAGCCCACAGCCCGCGAGGGAACGAACTGAACACGTCCACTTCGCGCGCAGGCCGGCACTTGAGCACCACCCCTTCGCCGCAGTCGCCGATGGCGTGGTCCACATAGGCCTGCAGCGCCTCGTCGTGCCAGCCCTTGAAAATGCCGCGTCCGTGCAGCGCGGCGTAGGCCGCCTCGCGGTCGGGCCAGTGGCTGCGCCGGGTGGCGGCCTTGCGTGCCAGGCCGTGTCGACGGTGCATGCCGAACAGCGTGGCCACGCTCATCACCCCCAGCATCGAGCGGCTGAACACCACAGGGTCAAGCAATACCGCCCGCTGAAACAGGCCCGGTTCCAGCGCCAGCATCAAGCCGGTCAGCACCCCGCCGAAACTGTGGCCCATGGCAAAGCACGCCACCTGCCCGTATTCGCCGCGGCCTGCCTGGAAGGCCTCGATCGCCAGCGCGGCGCTGCGGTTCCAGCCCACGAAGGCGCCACCATGATCGCTGTCGCCATGGCCCTGCACATCGCACAGCCACAGGTCGAAATGCTCGGCCAGGCGCTCCAGCAGCGGCTGGTAGGCCAGGCAGCAGAACCCGGTGCCGTGGATGAAATGCAGCAGCGGCTTGCCGCTGGCGGGTGAGCGCCAGCCGCGCAGGGTGAAGTGTTCGGCGCAGTCATGCGACCAGGGGATCAGTTCCATCGGGACTCGCTGTGGGGGGTTACACAAAACCGGATTCTACAAACAGCAGTGGATACAGCGATAGCACCAGCAGTGTGGCCATCAGCCAATTGAACAGCTTGAGCCAGCGTGGGTCCTGCAGCACGGTGCGCAGCGCGCTGCCGAACATCACCCACACGCACACGCTGGGCAGGTTGACCACGGCGAACACCGCGGCGATCACGATCACGTTGGTCAGGTAGCCCTGGCTGGGTGCATAGGTGGTGATGGCGCCCACGGCCATGACCCAGGCCTTGGGGTTGACCCACTGGAAGGCTGCCGCGCCCCAGAAACCCAGGGGCTTGCGCGTGCCGGGCTCGGCGCTGGTCAGCGGGCCGGAATTGGCGATCTTCCAGGCCAGGTACAGCAGGTAGCTGGCGCCCACGTAGCGCAGCACGCCGTAGGCCAGCGGGTAGGCCTTGAACAGCTCGCCCAGGCCAAGGCCCACCGCCAGTACCAGCACCATGAAGCCGATACTGATGCCCAGCGCGTGGGGAATGGTGCGACGCACACCGAAGTTCACGCCGGAGGCCAGCAACATGGTGTTGTTGGGGCCGGGGGTGATCGAGGAGACGAAGGCGAACAGCACGAAGGCCATCAGCAGGTTGAGCGAGGTGAGCATGGCGGGTGTCCGGCGGTGTGTTGTTGTGAAGTGACACTAACCAAGTCGGTGCGCAGCGCTGCGATACAGTTGGGGGCAATTGTGGCACTACACTTGGCGAGCCCTCACTACCCTCCAGGCTTCCCGTGCCCTCGAGGGGCAATTGCCTTAGGATAACCCTCCTCGATTTCCGGAACAGAAGCCCCGCCATGCCCGTACATATCCGCCCCGCGCGCGTCGAAGACGCCAGCCAGATTCTCACCTTCATCACCGAGCTTGCCGAGTACGAGCGTGCCCGCCACGAGGTGATCGCCACGGTCGCCGATATCGAGCGCACGCTGTTCGGCGAAGGCAGCAGCACCCAGGCGCTGATCTGCGAGCGTGACGGCCAGGCCATCGGCTTTGCGGTGTACTTCTTCAGTTATTCGACCTGGCTCGGCACCCAGGGCATCTACCTCGAAGACCTGTACGTCACGCCCCAGGCCCGCGGCACGGGTGCGGGCAAGGCGTTGCTGCGCCACCTGGCGCAGGAGGCCTGTGCCAAGGGCTGCGGGCGCCTGGAGTGGAGCGTGCTGGACTGGAACGAACCGGCCATCCAGTTCTACAAGTCCATCGGCGCGCAGCCGCAGGACGAGTGGGTGCGTTATCGCATGGAAGGTGAAACGCTGCGCAGCTTCGCCCAGGGTTGAGACCACGCCATGTTCTTTCGATTGGCCGCCGACGGGCTGGTACTGTCTCATCTGACGTTCATCGTGTTCGTGATGCTGGGCGGGTTGCTGGTGCTCAGGTGGCCGCGGCTGTGCTGGCTGCACCTGCCGGCCGTGACCTGGGGCGTGCTGGTGGAGGTGCTGCACCTGCCCTGCCCGCTGACCGAGTGGGAAAACCGCCTGCGTGCAGCGGCGGGTGACACCGGCTACCCCGACAGCTTTGTGGAGCATTACCTGATACCGCTGATCTACCCGGCCAAGCTGACGGCAGGCATCCAGCTGTGGCTGGGGGCATTGGTGTTCGTGGTGAATGCGGGGGTCTATGCGTGGTTGTGCTACTCGCGCAGGCGCCGTGCCTTGCGGTGAGTGCTCAGGCCGCTTCGCCGGCAAGGCCGGCTCCTACGGGAGCCTGCCTTGCCGGCGAAGCGGTCACCACCGCACCTGAATCAGGCGCTCACCTCCTCCCGCGCCGCATAGCGCTGCGCCAGCACCGCACACACCATCAGCTGGATCTGGTGGAACAGCATCAGCGGCAAAATCATCGCGCCAATCGCCCCGCCGGCAAACAGCACCTGGGCCATCGGCACACCGGTGGCCATGCTCTTCTTGGAGCCGGCAAACAGGATGGTGATGCGGTCTTCCACGTTGAACCCCAGCCGCTTGCCCAGCAACTGCGTGCACCACAGCACCACCGCCAGCAACACGCAGCACACCAGCGCCAGCCCCAGCAGCCGCACCAGTGGCACCGACTGCCACAACCCGCTGATCACCGCGTCGCTGAACGCGGTGTACACCACCAGCAGGATCGAGCCCTGGTCGACGGTCTTCAGCCAGCGTGCATTGCGCGCCACCCAGGCGCCGATCCAGCGCCGCGCCAGTTGCCCGGCCACGAACGGCACCAGCAGTTGCAGCACGATCTTCAACACCGCATCGAGGTTGGATCCGGTATCGCCCTGCACGCCCATCAGCACCATCACCAGCAGCGGCGTCAGCACGATGCCCAGCAGGCTGGAGGCCGCCGCGCTGCAGATCGCCGCCGGGATGTTGCCCCGCGCCAGCGAGGTGAAGGCAATCGCCGACTGCACGGTGGCCGGCAACGCGCACAGGTACAGCACGCCCAGGTACAGCTCGTCGCCCACCAGCGGCAGGAACAGCGGCTTGAACAGCATGCCCAGCAGCGGAAACATCACGAAGGTGCAGCCAAAAACCAGCAGGTGCAGGCGCCAGTGCCCTGCCCCGGCCGCCACCGCCTCGCGCGACAGCTTGGCGCCGTGCAGAAAGAACAGCAGCCCGATGGCCAGGTTGGTCAGCCAGCCAAACACCACCGCGCCCTGGCCCTCGCAGGGCAGCAAAGTGGCCAGTGCAATCACGCCGAGCAGGGCCAGGGTGAAATTGTCGAACAGCAACCGCAGGTGTTTCATGTCACGTCCTGTCTTGTTATTGAGATGGCGCAGACGGTAAGGTTTCTTTTCTTTTCCGACTAACGACAGAACCCCAAGAGTGTCGCCCAAAGGACAACCCCACGCCCCGCGCATCCCGCCCCTGAGCGAGCTCAAGGTACTGCCGCGCCCGCTGTACGGGCAGGCGCAGTCGCTGGCCAACATCGCCCTGGGCTTTCGCCACAAGCATGCCTGGGGGCAACTGTCGTATGCGGCCCAGGGCGTGCTGCATGTGCACACCGGCGCCGGACGCTACGTGGTGCCGCCGCAGCGCGCGGTGTGGATCCCGGCGCATACCCCCCACCAGGTCAGCTGCGCCGACGACACCTGCATCCGCAGCCTGTACATCGAGCACAGCGTGTGGCCGGGCACCCAGTGCCGGGTGATCGGCGTGAATGCCTTGCTGCGCGAGCTGATCCGCACCTTCAGCGGCCTGCCGGTGGCCTACGACACCGAGGGCGCAGACGGGCGCCTGGTCGCCGTGCTGCTCGACCAGCTGGCCAGCGCCCCACAGGAAGACCTGATTCTGCCGCTGCCCCAGGACACCCGCCTGCGTGCGCTGTGCCGGCGCCTGCAGGCACACCCCGAGGACAGCACCGGGCTGGCAGCCTGGAGCCTGAAGTACGGTGTTTCGGAAAAGACCCTGAGCCGGTTGTTTCTGCGTGACACCGGCATGACCTTTCGTACCTGGCGCCAGCGCATGCGCCTGCTCAGTGCGCTGCCAGCACTCAGCCGCGGCGAGCGCGTCACCGACGTGGCCCTGGCCTGCGGCTACGAATCGCTTTCGGCCTTTATCGCCGCCTTTGGCAAACAGTTCGGCCTGTCACCGGGCGAATTCCTCCAGACCCACCGGAAACCCATTACGTGAACCTGTTCAAACCGCATCACCTGCTGAGCGCCCTGCTGCTGGCCAGCCCTGCCGCCTGGGCCGCCACCGTGCCTGACAACCTCGACAACCTGGTGGAGGCCGCCAGCCAGGCCGTGATGCAGGAGCACGCGATACCCGGCATGGCCGTGGCCCTGACAGTCAATGGCCAACACCACTACTACGACTTCGGTGTGGCCTCGCGCGACAGCGGCCAGGCCGTCGATCGCGACACCCTGTTCGAACTGGGCTCGATCAGCAAGACCTTCAACGTCACCCTGGCGGCCTATGCCCAGGCCACCGGCAAGCTGAAGCTGACCGACAGCCCGGCCAGCTACCTGCCCGAACTGCGCGGCCGGGCCCTGGAAAACACCACCCTGCTGAACCTGGCGACCCACACCGCCGGCGGCTTCCCGCTGCAGTTGCCGGACAGCGTGCACGACAACGGGCAACTGATGCGCTACTTCAAGCACTGGACCCCGAGCTACCCGGCAGGCACCCGGCGTACCTATGCCAACCCGAGCATCGGCCTGCTCGGGGTGATCAGCGCCCGCCAACTGGACATGAGCTACCGGTCCGCCCTGCAGGACCTGCTGTTTCCGGCGCTGGGCCTGAACAACACCCATCTGCAGGTACCTGCCAACTGGCAGCGTATGTACGCCCAGGGCTATACCCGCGACAACGTCCCCGCCCGGCTGAGCCCTGCGGTGCTGGCCGACGAAGCCTACGGGGTGAAGTCCAGCAGTGACGACCTGCTGCGCTTTGTCGAGGCGAACATGGGCCTGGAGAAACTCGATACGCCCCTCAAGCAGGCCATTGCCGCCACCCATACCGGCTACTACCAGGTGGGCCCCATGACCCAGGACCTGATCTGGGAACAGTACCCCTACCCGGTCGCATTGCAGACCCTGCTCGACGGCAATGCCAGCCGCATGGCCCTTGAAACCCTCGACGTCACGCCGCTGCAACCCCCGCTGGCCCCGCAGCAGGCGGTGTGGATCAACAAGACCGGCTCCACCAACGGCTTTGGCAGCTACGTGGCGTTCGTGCCCTCGCAGCGGATCGGCATCGTGATCCTGGCCAACAAGAACTACCCCAACGAGGCGCGGGTGAAGCTGGCCTACCAGATCCTCGGCGCCTTGAACGAAGGTAGCCACTGACCGTGAGCAAACCGGTACGCGACACCCTCAAGCTGCTGTTGCTGCTGGCCGGGCTGTGGGGCTTCGCGCGCCTGCCGCCGAGCCTCGGCGCGAACCTGATACTGGTCGGCGGGCTGGCGGCCGGCGGCATCTATGCGCTGCTGAACCTGTCGCGCCTCTTCGCCTTTCTCAGCTACTGGCCAGGGTCGTTGCTGTACAGCGTGGTCGTGGTGTACCTGTGCAAGCTGTCTGCGCAACGGGCGCTCAATGCGCGCTTTGGCATCGAGGTGGACTACCTGGACAACGCGGCGGTGGTGTATGGGGCGCTCTATTCCATCCCGTTCTCGCTGATGCTGCTGGGGGTCTACCTGCTGTTGCCCCAGTGGCTGCGCAGGGCGGCTGGCAGACTACGCCCCGGCGCCGCCCCGGCCCCGGCGCAAAAAGTGCCGACGTTCGAACCCTTCTTTGCCGCGGCCCTGGTCTGTTGTGCGGGGTTTGCCCTGCAGCAGCTGGACGAGGGCCTGGAGTACGCCCTGATCGTCGATGCCATGCCCGCCTCCAACTGCGGCCCGGTCGACGCGGGCACTGCATGGCTGCGCAAGAACCACAGCCAGTGCTACAGGCTGCAGGGCAACCCGCTCACCGGCACCTTCAGCCTGCAGCAGGTCGACAGCCCGGCGCCCTGATGCTGCGTGCAGTGAACCTCTGCCGCACCCCGCCCCTCGAATGCTCAGGGGCCAGCGTTGGCCCGACCCCATGCGACGGTGCCTTCGATGAGTTTTACCCTGTGGATCGCCGTGTTCGGCGCCGTGTTGCTGATCCTGGCCCTGACCTCGTCGTACCTGCGCTGGATGCCGGTGACCACCTCGGCGGTGTGCCTGCTGCTGGGCATCGGCATCGGCCCGCTGGGGCTGGGCCTGTTGCACCTGGACCTGGACCACGCCGCCGGCTGGCTCAAGCACCTGACCGAAGTCGCGTTGCTGTTCTCGCTGTTCATCAGTGGCCTGAAGTTGCGCCTGCCGCTGCGCAGCCGTGTCTGGCGGGTGGCATTCGGCCTGGCCGGCCCGGTGATGCTGCTGAGCATCGGTGGCTTCAGCGTGGTGCTGCACTACCTGGGTGACATGGCGTGGGCGCCGGCCCTGCTGATCGGCGCCATCCTTGCGCCCACCGACCCGGTGCTGGCAGCGCTGGTGCAGGTCAACGATGCGCAGGACCACGACCCGCTGCGCTTCGGCTTGTCGGGCGAGGCCGGGCTCAACGACGGCGTGGCCTTTCCCTTCGTGCTGCTGGGCTTGCTGCTGGTGCAGGGCCAGGCCGTCGACGGCTCGGCGCTGTTCACCTGGTTGTGGCGCGACCTGCTGTGGGCGATGCCGGTGGGGTTGCTGGTGGGCTACTGGATGGGCAAGTTGCTGGGGCGCCTGACCCTGACCCTGCGCATCAGCCATGCCGACAGCACGCTCACCCCCAACGACTACCTGGCATTGGCGCTGATTGCACTGGCGTATGTGGTGGCCGACACCCTGCACGCCTATGGGTTTCTGGCGGTGTTTGCCGCCGGGCTGGGGCTGCGCCAGGCCGAGGTGAGCTTCACCGGCGGTTCGCAGACCCCGTCCGAGCACCTGGCGCAACCGGTGGCTGGGCACCTGGAAGCCGCGCCGGAGAATGCGGTGCATGGCGACCTGGACAACCTCGAAGACACCCAGGTGGCGGCCGGGGTGATGATGGGCGACATGCTTGCTTTCGGCAGCCTGGTGGAGCGGGTGATGGAAGTGTTTCTGGTGACCGTGCTCGGCGTGGCGCTGGCCAGCCACTGGGACTGGCGCGCACTGGGCTTTGGCCTGGCGTTGTTCTGCGTGGTGCGCCCGTTGAGCGTGTTGCTGATGCCTTGGGGCAGCCTGCTCGACCTGCGCCAGCGGCTGATGGTCGGCTGGTTCGGCATTCGTGGCATCGGCAGCCTGTTCTACCTGTTCTACGCCCTGAGCCACGGCCTTGGCGGCACGCTTTCGGCGCAGTGCCTGAACATCACGCTGTCGGTGGTGGCGTTGAGCATCGTGGTGCATGGCCTGAGCACGCAACCGATGCTGAACTACTACGGGCGGCGCGGCTGACCGCCCCTGCTGGCGAAATACCCTTCGCACAGGCCATGGTGCGTTGCAATCAATGTGGGAGCCGGCCTTGCCGGCGAAGCGCCGCGCGGGCGGCGCTCGATTTCATGGGCGCTGCAACTGTGTTGGCTGGCGCATCGGCCCTCACTGCGATCCCACGCCGGAGCTTTCTTTGGAGCGTTGCAACCGGGTGGTTTGAAATCGCACCAAAACCAAACAGTGCACACTTGAGTTCACCGGCGCCCTCAAGACCGAGCGCCGCTCGCGCGGCGCTTCGCCGGCAAGGCCGGCTCACACATTTTTAAAACCACCCTGGCCCGCAGAATCGCCATGGCACAACCCGATGTACCCACCTGCCCCAACCTGGCCTACCCTTCACCCATGCTCATCGTCGAAAACCTGCACAAGACCTTCACCACCGCCCAAGGCACCCTGCCGGTGCTGCGCGGTGTCGATCTGCACCTGCCCGCCGCCACCAGCCTGGCGCTGATGGGCGAGTCCGGCAGCGGCAAGAGCACGCTGCTGCACCTGATAGCCGGCCTCGAACGCCCCGACAGCGGGCGCATTCTGTTCGACGGCCAACCGCTACACACCCGCACCGAAGCCGGGCTCGCACACTGGCGCCGACAAGGCATCGGCCTGGTGTTCCAGCAATACAACCTGATCAGCAGCCTGGACGTGGCCGCCAACCTGGCCTTCCAGGCGCGCCTGGCCGGCCGCCATGACCCGGCCTGGGTCACCCACCTGGCCGAGCGCCTGGGCCTGGCGCCGCTACTGCAACGCTACCCCGAGCAACTCTCCGGCGGGCAGCAGCAACGCCTGGCAATCGGCCGCGCACTGGCCTCGCGCCCCGCACTGGTGCTGGCCGACGAACCCACCGGCAGCCTTGACGAAGCCAGCAGCGAAAACGTGCTCGACCTGCTGCTGGAGCTGGTCGGGGCAAGCAACAGCAGCCTGCTGATGGTCACCCACAGCGCCCACCTGGCCACCCGCCTGCACCAGCGCCTGACCCTGCACCTGGGCCGGGTACGCGCATGATCGGCCTGTGCCTGCAGGCGCTGCTCAGCCACTGGCGGCGCCACCCCCTGCAATGCGCCAGCATCCTCACCGGGCTGTGGCTGGCTACCACCCTGTGGGCCGGGGTCCAGGCGCTCAACCAGCAGGCCCGCGCCGACTACGCGCGGGCCAACGCGCTGCTGACCGGCGCAGCGCAGGCGCAGGTGAGCCCGCGCCACGGCGAACGCTTCGACCAGCACGCCTACATTCAATTGCGCCGGGCCGGCTGGCCGGTGTCGCCGGTGCTCGAAGGCCGCCTGCGCTTTGCCGGCGCCGAACCGGTCAGCGTGAAACTGCTGGGCATCGAGCCGCTGAGCCTGCCACCCGGCAGCGCCATCGCCGGCCAGGCCGCCCAACGCATCGACCCCGCCGCCTTCATCGGCCCACCGGGCCAGGCATGGATCGCACCCGACACCCTGCAGCGCCTTGGCCTGGCGCCCGGTGCCGAACCGCTGAGCGGCGACGGTCAGCGTCTGCCGCCGTTGCAGGTACAGGCGCAGCTGGCCCCGGGGGTAATGGTGGTCGACATCGGCCAGGCCCAACGCCTGCTGCAGGCACCGCAACAGCTCTCGCGACTGCTGATACCCGCCGGCTACACCCCGCCCGCGCTGCCCGAGGGCCTGAACGACCTACTGGTGGTGCAGGCCGCCAGCGACACCGACGACCTGCAACGGCTGACCGAAAGCTTTCACCTCAACCTCACTGCGCTGGGCCTGCTGGCCTTCCTGGTGGGGCTGTTCATCGTGCATGCGGCCATCGGCCTGGCCCTGGAGCAGCGCCGCAGCCTGTTGCGCACCCTACGTGCCTGCGGCGTGAGTGTGCGTGCGCTGGTGACTGCCCTGGCCATCGAACTGGGGCTGTTCGCGCTGCTGGCCGGGCTGGCCGGGGTGGCCTGCGGTTACCTGCTGGCCAGCCTGCTGCTGGGTGACGTGGCCGCCAGCCTGCGCGGCCTGTATGGCGCCCAGGTGGCCGGGCACCTGAGCCTGCCGCTGCACTGGTGGCTGAGCGGGCTGGCCATCAGCCTGCTCGGGGCAGCACTGGCCGGTGCCGGCAGCCTGCTGCGCGCCGCGCGCCTGCCGCTGCTGGCGCTGGCACAGCCCCAGGCCTGG
>NZ_QKRS01000030.1:0-15782 GCF_024261405.1 Pseudomonas sp. FBF18
TGCGGGTGTAGTGGCAAAGGTTATTGAATAAGTAGTTGATTTCTCTCGATCAGGCCGGCATAATGGTCGGCCTGATAAGCTTTTAGGTCAGTAGCTCAATTGGCAGAGCGACGGTCTCCAAAACCGTAGGTTGGGGGTTCGATTCCCTCCTGACCTGCCAGATTCACCTTGTGTGTCTGGCTTTCTTTTCACAGGATCCTCCTAGATGACTCCCAAGTCTGAAGCCCAAGACTCTCGTTTTGATCTGCTCAAGTGGCTGGCTGTTGTCGCTTTGGTGGTGGTAGGCGTGGTCGGAAATCAATATTACTCCGCTTCGCCGATTCTGTATCGCGTTATTGCACTCCTTGCTCTTGCTGCTGTTGCTGGCTTTGTTGCCTTGCAGACTGCAAAGGGCAGGTCGTTCTTTGCGCTGGCAAAGGAAGCTCGCACCGAGATTCGTAAAGTCGTATGGCCAACCCGCCAAGAGACCATGCAGACCACCCTTATTGTGGTGGCTGTTGTCCTGGTCATGGCGCTGCTGTTGTGGGGGCTCGATTCCCTGCTCGGCTGGTTGATTTCCTTGATTGTTGGCTAAGGGTGTCCTGTGGCTAAGCGTTGGTATGTTGTGCATGCTTACTCGGGTTACGAGAAGCATGTGATGCGCTCGCTCATCGAGCGCGTAAAGCTGGCTGGCATGGAAGATGGCTTCGGCGAGATTCTGGTCCCCACTGAAGAAGTGGTTGAAATGCGCAATGGCCAGAAGCGCAAAAGCGAGCGTAAGTTCTTCCCGGGCTACGTGCTGGTTCAGATGGACATGAACGAAGGGACTTGGCACTTGGTCAAGGACACCCCTCGTGTCATGGGCTTCATTGGTGGTACCGCAGACAAGCCTGCACCCATCACCGATAAAGAAGCCGAGGCCATTCTGCGTCGCGTTGCCGATGGCAGCGACAAGCCGAAGCCGAAAACGCTGTTCGAGCCAGGTGAAGTGGTTCGTGTTGTAGACGGTCCGTTTGCTGATTTCAACGGCACGGTCGAAGAGGTTAACTACGAGAAGAGCCGGCTCCAGGTAGCGGTGCTCATCTTCGGTCGCTCTACTCCGGTGGAGCTTGAGTTCAGCCAGGTCGAAAAGGTCTAGCAGAACGACGCATCCCATACCCCGCAGCCCTATGTGCTGCGGGGTTTTGTCGTCACTGGGATAAAACGCAAGTAATCCGGGGAGCCTTCTGGCGCTTGTACCCGATATTGGAGTAGCTCATGGCTAAGAAGATTCAGGCTTACATCAAGCTGCAAGTAAAGGCCGGCCAGGCCAACCCAAGTCCACCCGTCGGCCCAGCACTGGGTCAACACGGTGTGAACATCATGGAATTCTGCAAGGCCTTCAACGCCCGTACCCAGGGTCAAGAAGCCGGCCTGCCGACTCCTGTGATCATCACTGTATACAGTGACCGTAGCTTCACTTTCGAAACCAAAAGCACCCCTGCTTCGGTTCTGCTGAAGAAAGCAGCTGGCCTGACCAGCGGTTCTGCGCGTCCGAACACCGTCAAAGTCGGTACTGTGACCCGTGCTCAGCTGGAAGAGATCGCAAAAACCAAAAATGCTGATCTGACCGCTGCTGACATGGAAGCGGCCGTGCGTACCATCGCCGGTTCCGCTCGCAGCATGGGCCTCAACGTGGAGGGTGTGTAATGGCTAAGCTGACCAAGCGCCAAAAGGCTATCGCTTCGAAAATCGAAGCGGGCAAAGTCTACAACTTCGAAGAAGCAGCAGTGCTGCTGGCCGAACTGTCTACCGTGAAGTTCAGCGAGTCCTTCGACGTAGCCGTTAACCTGGGCGTTGACCCACGTAAATCCGACCAGGTCGTTCGTAGCGCTACCGTGCTGCCACACGGCACTGGCAAGACCGTACGTGTTGCCGTGTTCACCCAGGGTCCAGCTGCCGAGGCCGCTCTGGCTGCCGGCGCTGACCGTGTAGGCATGGACGATCTGGCTGCCGAAATGAAAGGCGGCGACCTGAACTATGACGTCGTTATTGCCTCCCCGGACGCAATGCGTGTTGTAGGTCAGCTGGGTCAGGTTCTGGGTCCTCGTGGCCTGATGCCTAACCCTAAAGTTGGCACCGTAACTCCAGACGTAGCCACCGCGGTCAAAAACGCCAAGGCTGGTCAGGTTCGCTACCGTACCGACAAAAACGGCATCATCCACACTTCCGTTGGCAAGATCGGCTTTGAAGCCGTCAAGCTGAAGGAAAACGTTGAAGCCCTGATCGCTGATCTGAAGCGTATCAAGCCAGCTTCCTCGAAAGGTATCTACGTCAAGCGCGTTACCCTGAGCACCACCATGGGCCCAGGTCTGGTAATCGATCAAGGTTCCCTGAACGCGTAAGACCGCGATGGGCGCGAGCAATTGCGCCCGTCAGCAAAAATTGGGGTCCCTGCCTGGCGGGGGCTATCCAAGACCGTAGGCGGCGCAAGCCTTAAACCTCAAGCCTACGCAGATGGTGCCCCTGATTCCTTACCGAGTCAGACACCAAAACGACATTCGGCTTCGGCTGGATGAAACGGTAACAAGCAGGAGTTTTACCCGTGGCAATTAAACTCGAAGACAAGAAGGCCATCGTCGCTGAAGTCAACGAGGCTGCCAAAGTCGCTCTGTCCGCTGTCGTGGCTGATGCCCGTGGTGTGACTGTAGGCGCAATGACCGGACTCCGTAAAGAGGCTCGTGAAGCTGGCGTTTACGTACGTGTTGTACGTAACACCCTGCTCAAGCGCGCTGTTGCCGACACTGAATTCAGTGTCCTCAACGACGTGTTCACCGGCCCTACCCTGATCGCGTTTTCCAACGAACACCCGGGCGCTGCTGCTCGTCTGTTCGCTGAGTTCGCCAAGGGTCAGAGCAAGTTCGAGATCAAGGCAGCTGCGTTCGACGGCAAGTTCCTTGCCGCAAACCAGATCGACGTGTTGGCTTCCCTGCCGACCCGCGACGAGGCCATTGCGAAGCTGATGAGCGTGATCCAAGGCGCGACCAGCAAGCTGGCTCGTACTCTGGCAGCCGTTCGCGACCAGAAAGAAGCTGCTGCTGCCTAAGGCACCGCAAGCCCTTTCGAAATCATACGTTTAATTTGATGGCTGCGTAGGCTGTCACCCCAATACAGGATTTAAGTCATGTCTCTGACTAACGAGCAAATCATCGAAGCAATCGGCCAGAAAACCGTTCTGGAAGTTGTTGAGCTGATCAAAGCAATGGAAGAAACCTTCGGCGTTACCGCTGCTGTTGCCGCTGCTGGCCCAGCTGCTGCCGCTGCCGTTGTTGAAGAACAAACCGAGTTCAACGTTGTTCTGGTTGAAGCCGGCGAGAAGAAAGTCAACGTGATCAAGGCCGTTCGTGAACTGACCGGCCTGGGCCTGAAAGAAGCCAAAGAGAAAGTTGACACCGCTCCTCAGGTCGTTGCTGAAGGCGTTTCGAAAGAAGCTGCTGAAGACGCCAAGAAGAAGCTGGAAGAAGCAGGCGCTAAAGTCGAAGTTAAGTAACTCTCGACTGTGCGTCTCCAGCCCGAGCGACAAGCGAAAGGCTGATGGCTGGTGGCTTTTGCCACCGGCCTTTTTCCGTTATTGGCAGCCGATCAGGTCGGCGCCGATGACGAGCGGTAACCACCGATGACGGTGGCGCAAACCATGGGGTTTGCACGATTTTCTGGCTGCTCCCGTCGGGAGAAGCCAAACAAGCAGGTGACCAAGCTGGGGAACGCTGATGGCTTACTCATACACTGAGAAAAAACGTATCCGCAAGGACTTTAGCAAGTTGCCGGACGTCATGGATGTGCCTTACCTCCTGGCCATCCAGCTGGATTCGTATCGTGAATTCTTGCAGGCGGGAGCGACTAAAGATCAGTTCCGCGACGTGGGCCTGCATGCGGCCTTCAAATCGGTTTTCCCGATCATCAGCTACTCCGGCAATGCTGCCCTGGAGTACGTTGGCTATCGTCTGGGCGAACCGGCCTTTGATGTCAAAGAATGCGTACTGCGCGGGGTAACCTACGCGGTACCGCTGCGCGTGAAAGTCCGCCTGATCATTTTCGACAAAGAATCGTCGAACAAAGCGATCAAGGACATCAAAGAGCAAGAAGTCTACATGGGTGAAATCCCCCTGATGACTGAAAACGGTACCTTCGTAATCAACGGTACCGAGCGTGTTATCGTTTCCCAGCTGCACCGCTCGCCAGGCGTGTTCTTCGACCACGACCGTGGCAAGACGCACAGCTCGGGCAAGCTGCTGTACTCGGCGCGGATCATTCCTTACCGCGGCTCGTGGCTGGACTTCGAATTCGATCCGAAAGACTGTGTATTCGTCCGTATCGACCGTCGTCGCAAGCTGCCGGCTTCCGTACTGCTGCGCGCGCTGGGCTACACCACCGAAGAAGTGCTGAACGCGTTCTACACCACCAACGTATTCCACGTGGCGGGCGAAAAGCTCAGCCTGGAACTGGTGCCACAGCGCCTGCGTGGTGAAATCGCGGTCATGGACATCCATGACGACAGCGGCAAGGTGATTGTCGAGCAGGGTCGTCGTATTACCGCTCGCCACATCAACCAGCTGGAAAAGGCTGGTGTCAAATCCCTGGACGTGCCGCTGGAATACGTTCTGGGCCGCACCACCGCCAAGGCGATCGTGCACCCGGCTACCGGTGAAATCCTGGCCGAATGCAACACCGAGCTGACCACCGAAGCACTGGTGAAGATCGCCAAGGCTCAGGTCGTTCGCATCGAGACCCTGTACACCAACGACATCGACTGCGGTCCGTTCATCTCGGATACCCTGAAGATCGACTCCACCAGCAACCAACTGGAAGCGCTGGTCGAGATCTATCGCATGATGCGTCCTGGCGAGCCGCCAACCAAGGATGCCGCAGAGACCCTGTTCAACAACCTGTTCTTCAGCGCCGAGCGTTACGACCTGTCGGCCGTTGGTCGCATGAAGTTCAACCGTCGTATCGGTCGTACCGAGATCGAAGGTTCGGGCGTGCTGAGCAAGGAAGATATCGTCGAGGTCCTCAAGACCCTGGTCGACATCCGTAACGGCAAAGGCATCGTCGACGACATCGACCACCTGGGTAACCGTCGCGTGCGCTGTGTCGGCGAAATGGCCGAGAACCAGTTCCGCGTTGGCCTGGTGCGTGTAGAGCGCGCGGTCAAAGAACGTCTGTCGATGGCTGAAAGCGAAGGCCTGATGCCGCAAGACCTGATCAACGCCAAGCCGGTAGCGGCGGCGGTGAAGGAGTTCTTCGGTTCGAGCCAGCTGTCCCAGTTCATGGACCAGAACAACCCGCTGTCCGAGATCACCCACAAGCGTCGTGTCTCGGCACTCGGCCCTGGTGGTCTGACCCGTGAGCGCGCAGGCTTCGAAGTCCGTGACGTACACCCGACCCACTACGGCCGTGTGTGCCCGATCGAGACCCCTGAAGGTCCGAACATCGGTCTGATCAACTCCCTGGCGGCCTATGCCCGCACCAACCAGTACGGCTTCCTCGAGAGCCCGTACCGCGTGGTGAAAGAGGGTGTGGTTACCGACGACATCGTGTTCCTGTCGGCGATCGAAGAAGCTGATCACGTCATCGCACAGGCTTCGGCCACGATGGATGCGAAGAAGCAGCTGATCGACGAGCTGGTAGCGGTCCGTCACCTGAACGAATTCACCGTCAAGGCGCCGGAAGACGTCACCCTGATGGACGTCTCGCCAAAGCAGGTAGTTTCTGTTGCCGCGTCGCTGATTCCGTTCCTCGAGCACGACGACGCCAACCGTGCGTTGATGGGTTCGAACATGCAGCGTCAGGCTGTACCGACTCTGCGTGCCGACAAGCCGCTGGTAGGTACCGGCATGGAGCGCAACGTTGCGCGTGACTCCGGCGTTTGCGTCGTAGCTCGTCGTGGTGGTGTGATCGATTCCGTCGACGCCAGCCGTATCGTGGTGCGTGTTGCAGATGACGAAGTTGAAACCGGCGAAGCTGGTGTCGACATCTACAACCTGACCAAGTACACCCGCTCGAACCAGAACACCTGCATCAACCAGCGTCCGCTGGTGAGCAAGGGTGATGTGGTTCAGCGTAGCGACATCATGGCCGACGGCCCGTCCACCGACATGGGTGAGCTGGCTCTGGGTCAGAACATGCGCATCGCGTTCATGGCGTGGAACGGCTTCAACTTCGAAGACTCCATCTGCCTGTCCGAGCGTGTGGTTCAGGAAGATCGCTTCACCACGATCCACATCCAGGAACTGACCTGTGTGGCCCGTGACACCAAGCTTGGCCCAGAGGAAATCACCGCGGACATCCCGAACGTGGGTGAGGCTGCGCTGAACAAGCTGGACGAAGCCGGTATCGTCTACGTGGGTGCTGAGGTCGGCGCTGGCGACATTCTGGTCGGCAAGGTCACCCCAAAAGGCGAGACCCAGCTGACGCCAGAAGAAAAACTGCTGCGTGCGATCTTCGGCGAGAAGGCCAGCGACGTCAAAGACACCTCCCTGCGTGTGCCGACCGGCACCAAGGGTACTGTCATCGACGTACAGGTCTTCACTCGCGATGGCGTCGAGCGCGACAGCCGTGCGCTGTCCATCGAGAAGATGCAGCTGGACGAGATCCGCAAGGACCTGAACGAAGAGTTCCGCATCGTTGAAGGCGCAACCTTCGAACGTCTGCGCAGCGCCCTGAACGGTCAGGTCGTCGAAGGTGGTGCTGGCCTGAAGAAAGGTTCGGTCATCTCCAACGAAGTGCTGGACGGTCTGGAGCACGGCCAGTGGTTCAAACTGCGCATGGCCGAAGACGCGCTGAACGAGCAACTCGAGAAGGCCCAGGCCTACATCGTTGATCGTCGCCGTCTGCTGGACGACAAGTTCGAAGACAAGAAGCGCAAGCTGCAGCAGGGCGATGACCTGGCACCGGGCGTACTGAAGATCGTCAAGGTCTACCTGGCAATCCGTCGTCGCATCCAGCCGGGCGACAAGATGGCCGGTCGTCACGGTAACAAGGGTGTGGTCTCCGTGATCATGCCGGTCGAAGACATGCCGCACGACGCCAACGGTACGCCGGTGGACGTGGTACTCAACCCGTTGGGTGTACCTTCGCGTATGAACGTCGGTCAGATCCTCGAAACCCACCTCGGCCTGGCGGCCAAGGGCCTGGGCGAGAAGATCAACCGCATGCTCGAAGAGCAGCGCAAGGTCATCGAGCTGCGCAAGTTCCTCACCGAGATCTACAACGAGATCGGTGGTCGTCAGGAAAGCCTGGAAGACTTCTCCGACCAGGAAATCCTCGACCTGGCGAAGAACCTCAAAGGCGGTGTGCCAATGGCCACTCCAGTCTTCGACGGTGCCAAGGAAAGCGAAATCAAGGCCATGCTGAAACTGGCAGACATGCCGGAAAGCGGTCAGATGCAGCTGTTCGACGGTCGTACCGGCAACAAGTTCGAGCGTCCAGTGACCGTTGGTTACATGTACATGCTCAAGCTGAACCACTTGGTGGACGACAAGATGCACGCGCGTTCCACTGGTTCTTACAGCCTGGTTACCCAGCAGCCGCTGGGTGGTAAGGCGCAGTTCGGTGGTCAGCGTTTCGGGGAGATGGAAGTGTGGGCGCTGGAAGCATACGGCGCGGCATACACCCTGCAAGAAATGCTCACAGTGAAGTCGGACGATGTGAACGGTCGGACCAAGATGTACAAGAACATCGTGGACGGCGATCACCGTATGGAGCCGGGCATGCCCGAGTCCTTCAACGTGTTGATCAAAGAGATTCGTTCGCTCGGTATCGATATCGATCTGGAAACCGAATAACACGTGACGCGAATCGGGAGCGCGGCTGAAAAGCCCGCTCCCTGCTCCGCCAGGAGGAAAGGCCTTGAAAGACCTACTGAATTTGCTGAAAAACCAGGGTCAAGTCGAAGAGTTCGACGCCATCCGTATCGGATTGGCCTCGCCTGAGATGATCCGTTCGTGGTCGTTCGGTGAAGTAAAAAAGCCGGAAACCATCAACTACCGTACGTTCAAGCCTGAGCGTGACGGCCTGTTCTGCGCCAAGATCTTTGGCCCAGTCAAGGACTACGAGTGCCTGTGCGGCAAGTACAAGCGCCTGAAGCACCGTGGCGTGATCTGCGAGAAGTGCGGTGTTGAAGTCGCGCTGGCAAAAGTTCGTCGTGAGCGCATGGCGCACATCGAGCTGGCCTCGCCTGTTGCCCACATCTGGTTCCTGAAGTCGCTGCCGTCGCGTATCGGCCTGCTGATGGACATGACCCTGCGTGATATCGAGCGCGTTCTCTATTTCGAGAGCTATGTCGTCATCGACCCGGGCATGACCACCCTGGAAAAAGGTCAGCTGCTGAACGACGAGCAGTACTTCGAAGCGCTAGAAGAGTTCGGCGATGACTTCGACGCCCGCATGGGTGCCGAGGCCGTCCGCGAACTGCTGCACGCTATCGACCTGGAGCACGAGATTGGCCGCCTGCGCGAAGAGATTCCGCAGACCAACTCGGAAACCAAGATCAAGAAGCTGTCCAAGCGACTGAAGCTGATGGAGGCCTTCCAGGGCTCGGGCAACCTGCCTGAGTGGATGGTCCTGACCGTTCTGCCGGTTCTGCCGCCAGACCTGCGTCCACTGGTTCCGCTGGATGGCGGTCGTTTCGCGACCTCCGACCTGAACGACCTGTACCGTCGGGTGATCAACCGTAACAACCGTCTGAAGCGCCTGCTCGACCTGTCTGCGCCTGACATCATCGTGCGCAACGAAAAGCGCATGCTGCAGGAAGCGGTCGACGCACTGCTCGACAACGGCCGTCGCGGCCGCGCCATCACCGGCTCGAACAAGCGTCCTCTGAAATCCCTGGCCGACATGATCAAGGGTAAGCAAGGTCGTTTCCGTCAGAACCTGCTCGGTAAGCGCGTTGACTACTCGGGTCGTTCGGTAATTACCGTAGGTCCGACCCTGCGTCTGCACCAGTGCGGTCTGCCGAAGAAAATGGCCCTCGAGCTGTTCAAGCCGTTCATTTTCGGCAAGCTGGAAATGCGTGGTCTGGCGACCACCATCAAGGCTGCCAAGAAGATGGTCGAGCGCGAGTTGCCAGAGGTGTGGGACGTTCTTGCCGAAGTGATTCGCGAACACCCCGTACTGCTCAACCGTGCACCGACCCTTCACCGTCTGGGTATCCAGGCGTTCGAGCCGGTACTGATCGAAGGCAAGGCCATCCAGCTGCACCCGCTGGTCTGTGCCGCGTACAACGCCGACTTCGACGGTGACCAGATGGCCGTGCACGTGCCGCTGACGCTGGAAGCCCAGCTCGAAGCGCGCGCGCTGATGATGTCGACCAACAACATCCTGTCGCCAGCCAACGGTGAGCCGATCATCGTTCCTTCGCAGGACGTTGTACTGGGTCTGTACTACATGACCCGCGAAGCCATCAATGCCAAGGGCGAAGGTCGCGTATTCGCCGACCTGCAGGAAGTCGACCGCGTATTCCGCGCCGGCGAAGCGGCCCTGCACGCCAAGATCAAGGTTCGTATCAACGAAACCGTGAACGATCGTGATGGCGGCAGCGTCAAGAACACCCGCATCGTCGACACCACTGTCGGCCGTGCACTGCTGTTCCAGGTTGTACCGCCAGGTCTGTCGTACGACGTGGTCAACCAGCCGATGAAGAAAAAGGCGATCTCCAAGCTGATCAACCAGTGCTACCGCGTGGTTGGTCTGAAAGAGACCGTCATCTTCGCTGACCAGCTGATGTACACCGGTTTTGCCTACTCGACCATCTCCGGCGTTTCCATCGGTGTTAACGACTTCGTTATCCCGGATGAAAAAGCCCGCATCATCGGTGCTGCCACCGACGAAGTGAAAGAGATCGAGAGCCAGTACGCCTCCGGCCTGGTAACCCAGGGCGAGAAGTACAACAAGGTCATCGACCTGTGGTCCAAGGCGAACGACGAAGTGTCCAAGGCGATGATGGCCAACCTCTCGAAAGAGAAGGTCATCGACCGCGAAGGCAACGAAGTCGAGCAGGAGTCCTTCAACTCGATGTACATGATGGCTGACTCCGGTGCCCGGGGTTCGGCAGCTCAGATTCGTCAGTTGGCCGGTATGCGTGGTCTGATGGCCAAGCCGGACGGCTCGATCATCGAGACGCCGATCACCGCGAACTTCCGCGAAGGTCTGAGCGTACTGCAGTACTTCATCTCGACTCACGGTGCGCGTAAGGGTCTTGCGGATACCGCGTTGAAAACCGCGAACTCCGGTTACCTGACCCGTCGTCTGGTAGACGTGGCGCAGGATCTGGTGGTTACCGAGATCGACTGTGGCACCGAGCAGGGTCTGGTCATGACCCCGCACATCGAAGGCGGCGACGTTGTAGAGCCGCTGGGTGAGCGCGTACTGGGTCGTGTAATCGCCCGTGACGTGTTCAAGCCTGGCACCGACGACGTCATCGTTCCGGCCGGTACCCTGGTCGACGAGAAGTGGGTCGAGTTCATCGAGCTGAACAGCATCGACGAAGTGATCGTGCGTTCGCCGATCAGCTGCGAAACCCGCTACGGCATCTGCGCCAAGTGCTACGGTCGCGACCTGGCTCGCGGTCACCAGGTGAACATCGGTGAAGCTGTCGGCGTTATCGCTGCACAGTCGATCGGTGAGCCGGGTACCCAGCTGACCATGCGTACGTTCCACATCGGTGGTGCTGCAAGCCGTACCTCGGCTGCCGACAGCGTCCAGGTGAAGAACGGCGGTATGGTTCGTCTGCACAACCTCAAGCAGGTTGAGCGTGCCGACGGCAACCTGGTTGCCGTATCGCGTTCCGGCGAGTTGGCGATTGCCGACGAGTTCGGTCGTGAGCGCGAGCGTTACAAGCTGCCTTACGGCGCCGTGATTTCGGTGAAGGAAGGCGACAAGGTCGACGCTGGCGCCATCGTCGCCAAGTGGGACCCGCACACCCACCCGATCGTTACCGAAATGAAAGGTACCGTGACCTTCGTGGGCATGGAAGAAGGCATCACGATCAAGCGTCAGACTGACGAATTGACCGGCCTGACCAACATCGAGGTTCTGGACGTCAAAGACCGTCCGGCTGCAGGCAAGGAAATCCGTCCTGCAATCAAGATGGTCGACGCCAGCGGCAAGGATCTGCTGTTGCCAGGTACCGACGTACCGGCTCAGTACTTCCTGCCAGCCAACGCCCTGGTCGGTGTGGCTGACGGTGCACAGATCGGTGTTGGTGACGTTATCGCGCGTATCCCGCAAGAAACGTCCAAGACCCGTGACATCACCGGTGGTCTGCCGCGCGTTGCCGACCTGTTCGAAGCGCGCCGTCCGAAAGAAGCCTCGATTCTGGCTGAAGTCAGCGGTACCATCGCCTTCGGTAAAGAGACCAAGGGCAAGCGCCGTCTGGTCATCACCCCGAACGATGGCAGCGATCCGTACGAAGAGCTGATTCCGAAGTGGCGTCACCTGAACGTCTTCGAAGGCGAACAAGTGAACCGCGGCGAAGTCATCTCGGACGGTCCTAGCGATCCGCACGACATCCTGCGTCTGCTGGGTGTTAGCGCGCTGGCCAAGTACATCGTCAACGAGATCCAGGACGTTTACCGTCTGCAAGGCGTGAAGATCAACGACAAGCACATCGAGACCATCCTGCGTCAGATGCTGCGTAAGGTCGAGATTGCCGAGTCGGGTGACTCCAGCTTCATCAAGGGCGACCAGATGGAACTGACCCAGGTACTGGTAGAGAACGAGCGCCTTGGCGCGGAAGACAAGTTTGTCTCCAAGTTCACTCGTGTACTGCTGGGTATCACCAAGGCCTCGCTGTCCACCGAATCGTTCATCTCGGCGGCTTCCTTCCAGGAAACCACCCGCGTACTGACCGAAGCGGCGGTAACCGGCAAGCGCGACTACCTGCGCGGCCTGAAAGAAAACGTGGTCGTGGGTCGTCTGATCCCGGCCGGTACCGGTCTGGCCTACCACAGCGAGCGCAAGCGTCGCCGTGATGCCGACAAGCCGTTGCGTGTTAGCGCCAGTGAAGTGGAAGCTGCACTGACCGAAGCGCTGAACTCCAGCGGCAACTAAAGCGTAGGGCCCTGGCGGCCCTCACCCGATCTTCGCGACATAATCTGTTGCGAAGGGGAGGGTGGGGGATGTCGGGGCCTTGCCTTGACGAGGGGCAAGATCCTCTTTAGACTCTTGTACCCCTAAATTTGGTGGGACTTCGTCCTGCCATTTTGCTTTTCTTGCAAGACAATAGCGTCGCAAGACAACAGTGGAGCTAGTAGATGGCAACTATCAACCAGCTGGTACGTCAGCCGCGTAAGCGTATCGTCGAGAAATCCGACGTTCCTGCGCTGCAGAACTGCCCGCAACGTCGTGGCGTGTGCACCCGTGTGTACACCACCACGCCGAAAAAACCTAACTCGGCACTGCGTAAAGTATGCCGTGTGCGTCTGACCAACGGTTTCGAGGTTTCCTCGTACATCGGTGGTGAAGGCCACAACCTGCAAGAGCACAGCGTGGTACTGATCCGCGGCGGTCGTGTAAAAGACTTGCCAGGTGTTCGTTACCACACCGTTCGCGGCTCCCTGGATACCTCCGGCGTCAAAGGTCGTAACCAAGGTCGTTCGAAGTACGGTACCAAGCGTCCGAAGTAATCGGCCGTTTGCAGCAATTTGCAGTTATCAATTTTATTGAGTCGATAAGAGTAAGGTCGGGCACGCAACCTCTGGGTTCCCTGTCCCGAGCTAACCTGAAGACCGTTTGAGGGCTTATCAATGCCAAGACGTCGTGTAGCAGCCAAGCGTGAGATTCTGGACGATCCAAAATACGGATCGCAGATTCTCGCCAAGTTCATGAACCACGTGATGGAAAGCGGCAAGAAGGCCGTTGCCGAGCGTATCGTTTACGGTGCGCTGGACAAGGTCAAAGAACGCAAGAACAGCGATCCCCTGGAAATCTTCGAGAAAGCTCTCGACGCCATCGCTCCGCTGGTCGAAGTGAAGTCGCGCCGTGTTGGCGGTGCTACTTACCAGGTTCCGGTCGAAGTTCGTCCGTCCCGTCGTAACGCCCTGGCAATGCGCTGGTTGGTAGACTACGCGCGCAAGCGCGGCGAGAAGTCTATGGCCCTGCGCCTGGCCGGCGAATTGCTGGATGCTGCTGAAGGCAAAGGTGCTGCAGTCAAGAAGCGTGAAGACGTACACCGTATGGCCGAAGCCAACAAAGCGTTCTCGCACTACCGCTTCTAATTCAGGCATCACTATTTTTGCGAGGGCTCTATGGCTCGTACTACACCAATCAACCGCTACCGTAACATTGGTATTTGCGCGCACGTTGACGCGGGCAAGACCACTACTACCGAGCGGATCCTGTTCTACACAGGCCTGAGCCACAAACTGGGCGAGGTGCATGATGGCGCCGCGACCACCGACTGGATGGTGCAGGAGCAGGAGCGGGGTATCACCATTACCTCCGCTGCTGTCACTACCTTCTGGAAAGGCTCCAAGGGTCAGTATGACAACTACCGCGTAAACGTCATCGATACCCCCGGCCACGTTGACTTCACCATTGAAGTTGAGCGTTCGCTGCGTGTACTCGACGGCGCTGTCGTTGTGTTCTGCGGTACTTCCGGCGTTGAGCCACAGTCCGAAACCGTATGGCGTCAAGCCAACAAGTACGGCGTTCCACGTGTTGTATACGTGAACAAGATGGACCGTGCCGGTGCCAACTTCCTGCGCGTCGTAGGTCAGATCAAGAACCGTCTGGGTCACACCCCGGTTCCTGTTCAGCTGGCCATCGGTTCGGAAGAGAACTTCCAGGGTCAGGTCGATCTGATCAAGATGAAGGCTATCTACTGGAACGAAGACGACAAAGGCACCACCTATCGCGAGGAAGAAATTCCTGCCGATATGCTGGAGCTGGCTCAAGAGTGGCGCTCCAACATGGTTGAAGCGGCTGCCGAGTCCAGCGAAGAGCTGATGAACAAGTACCTGGAAGGCGAAGAGCTGACCGTCGAAGAAATCAAGGCCGGTCTGCGCGCGCGTACCCTGGCCAGCGAGATCGTTCCGGCTGTCTGCGGTTCGTCGTTCAAGAACAAGGGCGTTCCCCTGGTTCTCGACGCCGTTATCGACTTCCTGCCTGCTCCTACCGAGATTCCTGCGATCAAGGGTATCCACCCTGACCTGATCGAGAAGCCAAAGGAAGAGCTGGTCGACGCCGACTACGACGAGCGTCATGCCGACGACAACGAGCCGTTCTCGGCTCTGGCGTTCAAGATTGCCACCGACCCGTTCGTTGGTACTCTGACTTTTGTCCGTGTTTACTCGGGTATGCTGCAGTCCGGCGACTCCGTGATCAACTCGGTCAAGGGCAAGAAAGAGCGCGTTGGTCGTATGGTGCAGATGCACGCCAACCAGCGTGAAGAAATCAAGGAAGTACTGGCCGGCGACATCGCTGCTCTGATCGGCATGAAGGACGTCACCACTGGTGACACCCTGTGCAACGCCGACAAGCCGATCATCCTCGAGCGTATGGACTTCCCTGAGCCTGTGATTTCGGTAGCTGTCGAGCCGAAAACCAAGCAGGACCAGGAAAAGATGGGTATCGCACTGGGCAAGCTGGCTCAGGAAGACCCGTCGTTCCGCGTCAAGACCGACGAAGAAACCGGCCAGACCATCATCTCGGGTATGGGCGAGCTTCACCTGGACATCCTCGTTGACCGCATGAAGCGCGAATTCAACGTCGAAGCCAACATCGGTAAGCCGCAGGTTTCCTATCGCGAGCAGATCACCAAAGACAACGTCGAAATCGAAGGCAAGTTCGTTCGTCAGTCCGGTGGTCGCGGTCAGTTCGGTCACTGCTGGATCCGCTTCTCGCAGCCAGACGTGGACGCACACGGCAACATCACCGAAGGCCTGGTTTTCACCAACGAGGTTGTGGGTGGTGTGGTTCCGAAGGAATACATCCCGGCGATCCAGAAGGGTATCGAAGAGCAGATGAAGAACGGCATCGTTGCCGGCTATCCGCTGATCGGCCTGAAGGCAACCGTGTTTGATGGTTCCTACCACGACGTCGACTCTAACGAGATGGCGTTCAAGGTGGCGGCCTCCATGGCGACCAAGCAACTCGCAGCCAAAGGCGGCGGTAAGGTGCTTGAGCCGATCATGAAGGTAGAAGTTGTGACCCCTGAGGACTACATGGGTGACGTGATGGGTGACCTGAACCGTCGTCGTGGTCTGATCCAGGGTATGGAAGATTCGGTGTCCGGCAAGGTTGTCCGTGCTGAAGTTCCGCTCGGAGAGATGTTCGGTTATGCGACCGACGTTCGTTCCATGTCCCAGGGTCGCGCGAGCTACTCCATGGAATTCTCCAAATACGCTGAGGCTCCGTCGAACATCGTCGAAGCGCTCGTTAAAAAACAAGGCTGATTCAGTCCTTTAGGCTAGGAGTTAATTGTCGTGGCTAAAGAAAAATTTGATCGTTCCCTTCCGCACGTCAACGTTGGCACCATCGGTCACGTTGACCACGGTAAAACCACTCTGACCGCAGCTCTGACTCGCGTCTGCTCCGAAGTTTTCGGTTCCGCAGTCGTTGAATTCGACAAGATCGACAGCGCTCCAGAAGAGAAAGCTCGCGGTATCACCATCAACACCGCTCACGTTGAGTACAACTCGACCATTCGTCACTACGCTCACGTCGACTGCCCAGGTCACGCTGACTACGTGAAGAACATGATCACCGGTGCTGCCCAGATGGACGGCGCGATCCTGGTTTGCTCGGCCGCCGATGGTCCGATGCCA
>NZ_QKRS01000031.1:0-4873 GCF_024261405.1 Pseudomonas sp. FBF18
CAGCGCCTGAATGCACGGTGCATCAGTCAATCTGCATATGCCGGCAATCACGCTGACCCCGGCGCATCATCAGAAGCTGTACTTCGCCGTAACCATCAAGTTGCGCGGGTCGCCAAACACGTCATATGGGCTCCACGTGGAGTTGCTGGCGATGCCCTGGTAGTACTTCTTGTCGAACACGTTGTTGATGTTCAACTGCGTGTCCAGATGCTTGTTGACCTGGTAACCCGCCATCAACCCGACCAGCGCATACGCCTCCTGCTCGACATGGTAGTTGCCGAACACATTGCTGCCCTTGTTGAAGGTCGCGCTCTGGCTATAGAGGTTGGCCCCCACACGCCACTGCTTCAGATCACCCTGCAACTGGTACGTGGTACTGGCCTTGAACATATGACGCGGCAGGTCGGTGTCGAACAGCCGGCCTTCCTTGGCCTTGTCGGCATCCTTCTCGTACTTGGCCTGGGCGAACGTATAGCCGGCGCCCACTTGCCAGTTGGGCGTCAGCGCACCATTGATCTCGAACTCGATGCCCTGGCTGCGCACCTTGCCAGCCGCTTCATAGCACCCGTAGCTACCCACCGGGATGACCTTGCACAGGCTTGCATCCGCCACCTCGGCCGCGCGGTTGAGCTGGTCGATCTGGAACAGCGAAGCACTGGCATTCAGCGCGCCGCCAAAATACTCACCCTTGATACCCACTTCGTAGTTTTCGCCGGTAATAGGCTCAATGCCTTTGCCTTGGCCGTCCTTCTCGGTCTGCGGCTGAAAGATATCGGTGTAGCTGGCATACACCGAATGGTTGTCGTCCAGGTCATAGATAACCCCGGCATAACGGGTGACGTTGCGCACCACCTTGGTCTTGCCCGAGGTGTAGTACTGGTCGTTGATCTGGTCATAGATGGCCGTGGCGTCGTACCAGTCCAGGCGCGCACCGAGTATCACCTTCAGCGGGTCGGCCAGGTTCCAGCGCGTGGTGAGGTAGAGGCCTTCCTGATCGACCTTGTCGTCGATGGAGTAGATGTCCGGCACGTTCGGTCTGGCCAGCCCGCCCGGGTTGAAGCGGTTGATGTCCGGCACATCGACGAACACCGTGCCGCCGGTTGCTTCGGTCTTGAGCTGGCGCTTGCTGGCGCCGACCACCAGTTCATGCTCGCGCCCCAGCAGTGTGAACGGGCCTGTGGCATAGACATCGTAGGTGGACTGATCGAAGTCGCGGTTCTGGTTGAAGATGCGCTGGCGGTAGGTGGCGTCGTTGTTGCGCTCCAGCACGCCGCCCATCATCTTGAATTCGGACCAGTTTTTCGACGCGCCCAGGTGAAGGCGCCAGTCGTTGTCGAAGCGCTGGTCGAGCTCGACGAACACCGTCTTGTTCTCGACGTCCTGGTGCGACCAGCTGTAGCCGAAGGTCTTGGAGCGAGAAAAGCCCATGTGGCTGCCATCGGGGTTCACCGGCAGGCCGCCCCAGTTGATGTTGTTATTGTCGTTCTGGTCGGACGCGCCCACGGTCAGGGTGGTGCTGTCGGTGAGGTCGAACTCGCTGATGCCGTAGAACACCCCGCGCTCGCGCCCGGCGTAATCCTGATAGCTGCCCTTGTCGTTGTACGCGCCGACGATGCGGCCACGCACGCTGGCGCTGTCGTTCAGCGGGCCGGACACATCCAGCTCGCTGCGGTAGTTGTCCCAGCTGCCGGCGCTGCCGGTCACGCTGGCCTGGAACGCCTGGGTAGGGCGCTTGCGCACCATGTTGATGGCGGCCGACGGGTTGCCGGCCCCTTGCATCATGCCGGTGGCGCCGCGCACCACTTCGACGCGGTCATAGGGGGCCAGGTCGGCGGTGGCCACCCAGTCGGCGTTGTAGGTGGTGGGCAGGCCGTCGAACATCAGGTTGGTGATGGGGAAGCCGCGGGCGAAGAACTCGCTGTTGGCCGGGCGCGCGGCCGACAGGCGCAGCCCGGGCGTGGCCTGCACCACGTCGTCGAGGCTGCGCATGCCCTGGTCGTCCATGCGCTGGCGGGTAATCACCGTGACCGACTGCGGTGTTTCGCGCAGCGACAGCGGCAGCTTGGTGGCGGTCTGCATGGCGCCGGTGGTGTACGAACCGCTGTGCTCGGTGGTCGAGCCCAGGCCCAGGCCGCTGATGGTGGTGGCGCCCAGTTCCAGGGCATCTGCGCTTTGGCTACGGGCAATCAGCAGGTAATTGCCGCTGGCGGTGCGGGTAACCGTGAGGCCGCTGCCGGCCAGCAGGCGTTCGAGGCCATCCTGCACGGCATAGTCCCCACGCAGTGCCGGGGCGCGCTTGCCCTGCACCAGCGCCGGGTCGAACGGCAGGCTGATGCCGGCCACCTGGGCAAAGCTGTTGAGCGATTCTTCCAGCGGGCCGGCCGCCAGCTCGTAGTGGCGGCTGCTTGCCTCGGCGGCCTGCGCGGCCGCACTGGCCAGCGACACGCTGGTGGCACCGGCCAGCAACATACTGCGCAGGGTCAGTGCCAGCACGCTGCGCTGCAAAGGCCGGGTGGGGATAAAAGCAGAAGACATGGACGGCGTGCTCCTTTCGAATGACGAGGTGTATTGCCTGTCTGTCGAAGAGGGTGGCAAAACCCGTAAAAGTTTTTGAGATTTCTTCTCATCAGCCTTACCGGGCGACGATACGGGTCCATAACGGGGTAAAGCGTTCCACCCGCACCGGCAGCGAATCGCTCAGGGCGCTGAGGGCCTGGTCGATGTCATCGAGCTGGAACACGCCCGACACCTCCAGGTGCGCGATGGCCGGGTCGCAGCGCAGCCAGCCGTGGCGATAGCGCGCCAGTTCTGCGGTCAGCTCGCGCAGTTGCATGCGCTTGGCCACCAGTTGCCCGCGCGCCCAGGCGCTGGCATTGAGGGGGCTGGTTTCGACCCGCTGGCTGCCGTTTGCATCGATCAGGTATTGCTCCCCGGCGGCAACCATCACCGGCTGGCCCTTGCCCTGAATCGCCACCACCCCATCCTCGACCCGCAACCGCGTGCCGCTGGCTTCATCACGCACCGCAAAGGCCGTACCGATGGCCTGCAACTGTGCATGCCGCGTGCTGACCCAGAAGCTGCGACGCCCGCCCGCCGTGGCGGCGTCCTTGCCGGTGTCGATAAAGATTTCGCCGCGCCGCAGCACGATCAACCGGCGCTGGGCGGTGAACTGCACGTCCACTGCACTGGCTGTGTTCATTTGCAGGCGGGTGCCGTCATCCAGCACGAACTGACGGCGCTCGCCCACCTCGGTGGCGTAGTCCGCGCCCCAGGGCACCAGCGTGCTGTCACGCATCGACCAGCCGGTAACGCCGCTGGCCAGCAGCCCCACGCCCAGCAGCTTGAGCGCCTGGCGTCGGCTGTGACGACCGCCTTGCAGGCGTTGCAGCGTGTCCCGCGCCACCGAGCCGGGCAGTGCGGCCAGGCCCTGGAAGGTGGCATCGCTTTTCTGCAGCGCTTGCCAGGCCACCTCATGCAGCGCGTGCGCCTGACGCCAGCGTTGGCAGGCCTCCAGCAGCTGCGGGTTGACGCCGTCGGACTCGATGCGCACCAGCCAGCCGATGGCCTGGTCCAGCACGTTGTCGGGGAGTTCGGGCAATGGCGGGCGGCTCATCGCTGGGCCAGGTAGCAATGGCGAATGGCGCTGGCCATGTACTTCTCCACCGAACTCAGGCTTACCGCCAGGCGCTCGGCGATCTCCTTGTAGCTCAGGCCCTCCAGGCGCGACAGCAGAAAGGCCATGCGCACCTTGGGCGGCAGGCCGTTGAGCAGGGCGTCCACACGGGCCAGGGTTTCCAGCAGTATCAGCTGCGACTCGGGCGACGGCACCTCGGCTTCGGGCAGGTGTGCGATGGCCTCCAGATACGCCCGCTCGACCCGCTGGCGACGCACGCGATCCACCAGCAGCCCGTGGGCCACGGTGCTCAACCAGGCACGCGGCTGACGCAACTGCTGCAGCTGCTCCGGCTTGCCGAGGATGTGCACGAAGATGTCGTGGGCCAGGTCCGCCGCGTGGTCGCCGTGGCGCATGCGCTTGCGCAACCAGCCCAGCAACCAGGCGTGATGGTTGATGTACAGCGCACGAACATCGGCATGAGGGGTGCGGGAAGTGGATGGCGACGACACGGAAAACCTCAGCATGATAGCCAGGTGCATTTGAGAATTTGTCGCATCCTAGTGCCAGTGGGCCGTGGACAGCAAGGGGAGAGTGCGTGATGTAGGGGGCAGGTGGGGTTTTGGTGGGCGGAGCGAGCTCGGTAGGCCGCGTGTGCGGCCCGTGTGTTGCGTCGTTACTCGGGTGCCGCGTTTGCTTCCATGCCGTCCAGCACGGTGTCGATCAGTACGGTGCTCATTTCCAGCGATTGCTGTGCGGCGATCAGCAGCGTCTTGAACTGCTCGTCGGCACGTTCGCAGGCTTGGGCGGTGGTGTCCTTGGCGCATTGGATCTGGAGCGACAGGTGAACCAGGGCGTCTTCCAGCTCGATGCCTTCGCAGACGGAAAACAGGGGCGGGTGATTGCCGTTGCAACAGCCGAAGGCGGTGTAGATACGTTTGCGGGGTTGAGTAGTAAGCGGGGGATTGGAGACGGTTTTGACCATTGTGCAGCTCCCTTTTTGAGTGGAACCGCCATCTGATGTTCAGGTGGCGCAGTTGCGCCTTTTGCATTAGCGGGCCGCGACGCCCGGTCGCTGGATTGACAGCGACGTCGCAAGATTAGCGGGGTTGGGGTGGGGATTCAAGACGTTCTACAGCGGTATGCGCACCCCCCCCTGAAGCGGGAGCCGGATGCTTGTGCATTATTGCTCAGGCAGCAAGGCTGGATCCGCTCGATGCAACTGGCAAAGTTGACAGTTGTGACAAGCAAAATGACGTA
>NZ_QKRS01000031.1:5549-6471 GCF_024261405.1 Pseudomonas sp. FBF18
AAGGTAAGATCAATTATTTCCACTACCAAAAGTTCGGCGACCCCGCCTCGGGTACAAAATCCGCATTAACATCGCCCCAAACTACTTATGACTTCAATCTCTACCCCGGCGGAAAGTTTATAGCGACGACCGCCGAGTCCTACCAAGCGCAGCTTGAAGATCCACAAGTTCTTCGATTCAAATTTACAAATAATTCAGATTTTTTTGTCGGGTTGCTCCGCGTATACCCTGAGCCCCCTTATCCCGACTGGGTAATAGCCGAGCTGGAGGACATTCCGGGGGACGAAAGTGATGAAGACGTTCAAAATCAGCGCAAGTTAATAATCGATAGATACAAGCAAATGGGTGGGGGAATGAATACAGGAGCGAATCGGTTTTCAGGGGGGCCACTAAGGCTCTGGGCCATCTACGAAGGTATCCCCTTTGGCGACCCCTCTGAACGGGACGCATGGCTGCTACCTCCAGGAAGTTCAACTAGTGTGGCGGTAATCGAAGGAAGCGTGTGGGCGGTGAGCGAAGTAAAATAGATGACTGACCTTTTCCCCTGGCAGCGCAACGGGGAGCTTGGGTGCTGTACAGACTCAAGTGACCCTAATTCAGCTCTCGCGTCGTCAGCATTTTTAAGTAGTGCATGCGTTGAACAGAGGAGGGTGATTGCCGTTGCAACACCCTCCCTTGTTGAGTGGAGCTGCCATCTGATGTTCGGGTGGCGCAGTAGCAGTGCTTGAGGACCGTTCGCTGGATTGCCTGCGAGCTCGCAAGGTCAGCGGGTTGGGCGCGGGGCTTCTACACGCTCTACACCTGTATGCGCACCCCCCATGAAGCGGGAGCCGGATGCTTGTGCATTATTGCTCAGGCAGCAAGGCTGGATCCGCTCGATGCAACTGGTAAAGTTGACAGTTGTGACAAGCAAAATGACGTC
>NZ_QKRS01000031.1:7115-10944 GCF_024261405.1 Pseudomonas sp. FBF18
AGGGTAAGATCAATTATTTCCACTACGAAAAATTCAACGACCCCACCAAGGGTACAAAATCCCCATTGAATTCGCCCCAAACTATTTATGACTTCAATCTCTACCCCGGCGGAAAGTTTATAGCGACGACCGCCGAGTCCTTAACTGTGCCACCTGGAGAACCAAAAGTTCTTCGATTCAAATTGACAAATAATTCAGATTTTTTTGTCGGGTTGCTCCGCAAAGGCTTCAAGGCCGACGACTCCAATTTTCCGGAAAATCTAAAAGACGAGCTGAAAGAATCATTTGAAGAAGGGCGCCGCTTAATAATCAAGGAATACGATGAGTCGAATCCTGGGATAAAATCGGGAGTGTTTTCCGGAGGGGATCGAGAGGCCTGGACGAACTACGATGAATCTGGGAACTACCCTGAACCCGATTCTGCACGGACCGGATGGCTGCTATGGCCAGGCTGTTCAAGAGTATTGGAGGTATTCGATGGAAGCGTGTGGGCGGTGAGCGAAGTAAAACACCAAGACTGACCTTTTCCCCTGGCGGCGCAACGGGGAGCTTGGGTGCTGTACAGAACTCAAATGACCCTAATTCAGCTCTCGCGTCGTCAGCATTTTTAAGTAGTGCATGCGTTGACCAGAGGAGGGTGATTGCCGTTGCAACACCCTCCCTTTTTGAGTGGAGCTGCCATCTGATGTTCGGGTGGCGCAGTAGCAGTGCGCGAGGCCCGTTCGCTGGATTGCCTGCGAGCTCGCAAGGTTCACGGGGGGGGGCTTCAGCACGCTCTACACCGGCATGCGCAACGCCCCTGAAGCGGGAGCCGGATGCTTGTGCATTATTGCTCAGGCAGCAAGGCTGGATCGGCTCGATGCAACTGGCAAAGTTGACAGTTGTGACAAGCAAAATGACGTAGCAAACTATCCAGGAACACAAAGCCGCGTGGCTATCCTGGGAGCATCGATCATGAGTGCAAAAATCTCCAGCGCAACATCCTACAGCGTACAACTCCAAAACGAAATGGAGGGTAAGATCAATTATTTTCACTACCAAAAATTCAACGACCCCACCAAGGGTACAAAATCCCCATTGAGTTCGCCCCAAACCATTTATGACTTCGTTCTCTACCCCGGCGGAAGGTTTATAGCGACGACCGCCGATTCCTTAACTGCGCCACCTGAAGATCCAAAAAATCTTCTATTCAAATTGACAAATAATTCAGATTTTGACTTCTGTCTGATTGAGCTGAATTCTACCGACGCTTCCATTAAGAAATGGCTCAACTCAGACAATCCTACGGAGCAACCCGTCTACAAGACAAAGTATAGACAGAGGCCAGTGTTGTCCAAACAGTCTGTGATGTTGGACTTCCCCAATGGAGGCCACTGGTATGTGGGCGAGATGCAAGATCGGAAACGCACATAGCCGCGCAATGGGGAGCTTGGCTTTGTAGAAAACTGAAGTGACGATAAATGCAGCGCTCGAGCTGTCAACACCTGCCACATAAGTTCCAAACATTGGAGGTAGGCAACGCAAGTCAATGGGAAGTAGGTGACGTGCTGGATGGGGCGCTCTAGGCACTGTACGAAAAGTACTGTCTTAACTGTCGCCAGCACGTTCACCCGGGCCCCCAGCGTCAACCTGGGCTACATCGGCGGTCGCGCCGAGCAGGTAGTGTTCGTGCGCGGCTTCGACCGCCTGCCGGTGCCGGTGTATAGCCGCGGCCTCTACATCGTTATGTGACACATCCCACACAACTCCAGGAAGTTTCTCCATATCTGAGCATTCCTTGCCCTCGTACCCTTTTGCCTTCATGGACCACCCAGGGCGCTTCGCCCCTGCCTAGGAAGGCTATTCCCGATGTCTGCTTCCCCCACAGCGTCCACGCCCAGCGAGCGTGAGATCCAGATTGCGATTGCCCCACTCGAAACCCTGCTCAGTGAAGACCTCGGCGCTGCTGCCGCCTCTGTCGACCACTGGCTGCGCGAGGTCACCTACGGCCTGGTGAACCTGCAACTGCTGCGCCAGGCCGGCGAAAATGTGCCGGTGGTCTGTAATGCCCTGGCCGGTGTGGATGTACTGATCGACATCCTCACGCTGCTGGAAAGCCCGTCCCCCGACCCGCTCGACTGGGTCAGCCTGGGCATCAACCTGATCGGCGTAGTGCCGTTTCCCCCAGGCCTGGCCAAGGCGCGCATGGTGCTGCGCCCGGTGCTGCAACTGACCCGCCAGACCCTGCGCCGTCGCCCGGGGGCGAACATCGGCGCGGTGATCCTGGAGATCATCGACGGCCACCTGCATGCCAACATCCGCGGCGCCCTGGAACACTACGTACGCGAGGCGCTGGCCCAGTTGCCGGCCATGCTCGGCGAGGCCGCCGACACCGCGCGCCTGTTGTTCACCACGCTGGCCAGGGCCATAGAAGCCGCTGCCCGGGGCCAGCTCGACGCCGCAGCCAGCCACCAGTTGTCACGCACCCAGATGACCCAGGCGGCGCTGTACGACTCGCTGCTGAGCACTGACGCCTGGCGCCTGGCGCTGTCGGCCTTGGCCAATGCCTCCGAGGGCAACCTCAAGGCGGCCTACAACCATGTCGCCAGCCACTTCGGCGAGGCGCTGGAAAGCCTGATGCGCCCGCTGGTGCACACACTCGACGGGTTGGCTGCGTCGGTGCCGGATCGCCTCGAAGCCCTGGGCGCCCCTGACATGCAAAACAGCATTGCCTGGTTGCTGAGCCGCCTGCTGGAAACCGTGCTGGCACACCCCGCCAGGCGCGGCGTTGCCACCAGCATTCGCCCCGGGGTCACCCAGCAGGCGCGGCACATCCACAGTGAAGGCCCGACCGAGGTGGTCAGCCGCCAGGTCAGGGCCAAAAAGGCCCCCAATACCGACAAGAATGGTATCTGTCCCTGTACCGGCCACAGCATCGGCCATGTGCTCGGCGACGAGACCGTCGTTCATCAGGACTTCGCGTTGTCCGGCCCGTTCCCGGTGGATTGGGCCCGGGTCTACAACTCGCGGCTCGACGCGCTGGATAGCGGCACCATAGGCGCACGCTGGATCACCGAGTTCACCACCTGCATCGATGTGGTCGACAAGGGGCTGGTGCTGCATGACAGCGATGGACGCAGCCACGACTTCCCGTGGCTCGAGGTCGACACCTGGCACCACGACCCCATCGAGTACCTGACCCTCAAGCGCACCCGTGCACAGCAGCTGACCCTGGTGCGGGGCCAGGAGCGGTTCGAAACCTATGCCCAGGTCGGCGAGCGCTTTTACCTGACCCACATTCGCCTGCGCAGCGGCGCCGGTGCCATGCTGCATTACGAGCATCGCCACAACGGCCAGCCGGTGCTGTCCGATATCAACACCTACCAGGACGACGACCCGAGCAAGGTGCACCTGCAACTGGGCACCCTGCTGGATGAGCAGGGGCATATCCAGGGTGTGTGGCAGGTGGTCGATGGCAAGCCGCTGCGCCAACTGTGCGCCTATCACTACGACGGCGCGGGTGACCTGGTGACGGCTCAGGATGAAAACGGTGCCGCCTGGCACTATGAGTACCAGCATCATCTGATCACCCGTTACACCGACCGCACCGGCCGTGGCCTCAACCTCGAATGGGATGGCACAGGCCCGCACGCCAAGGCGATTCATGAATGGGCGGATGACGGCAGCTTCGAGACCCGTCTGGCGTGGGACCCGAACATCCGCCTGACCTACGTCACCGACGCCCACGGCCAGGAAACCTGGTACTACTACGACGCCCTTGGCTATACCTACCGCGTCGTACATCCCGATGGCCGCGAGCAATGGCTGTTCCGTGATGCACGCAAGAACA
>NZ_QKRS01000032.1:0-5627 GCF_024261405.1 Pseudomonas sp. FBF18
AAAGACAAAACCCCTACCTGCAGATGCAGATAGGGGTTTCGGAATTTAATCTTGACGATGACCTACTCTCACATGGGGAAACCCCACACTACCATCGGCGATGCATCGTTTCACTACTGAGTTCGGGATGGGATCAGGTGGTTCCAATGCTCTATGGTCGTCAAGAAATTCTGTTGCCAGAAGGCCTTGTTCAGACACTCCAGCGAATCGGGTATGTGATGTTTGTGAGTTACAAATCTTCGGCTTACTGTGTCTTCACAACACCGCAATCTGGTCGTTCGACGCAAATTGCTTGGGTGTTATATGGTCAAGCCTCACGGGCAATTAGTATTGGTTAGCTCAACGCCTCACAGCGCTTACACACCCAACCTATCAACGTCGTAGTCTTCGACGGCCCTTCAGGGAGCTCAAGGCTCCAGTGAGATCTCATCTTGAGGCAAGTTTCCCGCTTAGATGCTTTCAGCGGTTATCTCTTCCGAACATAGCTACCCGGCAATGCCACTGGCGTGACAACCGGAACACCAGAGGTTCGTCCACTCCGGTCCTCTCGTACTAGGAGCAGCCCCTCTCAAATCTCAAACGTCCACGGCAGATAGGGACCGAACTGTCTCACGACGTTCTAAACCCAGCTCGCGTACCACTTTAAATGGCGAACAGCCATACCCTTGGGACCGGCTTCAGCCCCAGGATGTGATGAGCCGACATCGAGGTGCCAAACACCGCCGTCGATATGAACTCTTGGGCGGTATCAGCCTGTTATCCCCGGAGTACCTTTTATCCGTTGAGCGATGGCCCTTCCATACAGAACCACCGGATCACTAAGACCTACTTTCGTACCTGCTCGACGTGTCTGTCTCGCAGTCAAGCGCGCTTTTGCCTTTATACTCTACGACCGATTTCCGACCGGTCTGAGCGCACCTTCGTACTCCTCCGTTACTCTTTAGGAGGAGACCGCCCCAGTCAAACTACCCACCATACACTGTCCTCGATCCGGATAACGGACCTGAGTTAGAACCTCAAAGTTGCCAGGGTGGTATTTCAAGGATGGCTCCACGCAGACTGGCGTCCACGCTTCAAAGCCTCCCACCTATCCTACACAAGCAAATTCAAAGTCCAGTGCAAAGCTATAGTAAAGGTTCACGGGGTCTTTCCGTCTAGCCGCGGATACACTGCATCTTCACAGCGATTTCAATTTCACTGAGTCTCGGGTGGAGACAGCGCCGCCATCGTTACGCCATTCGTGCAGGTCGGAACTTACCCGACAAGGAATTTCGCTACCTTAGGACCGTTATAGTTACGGCCGCCGTTTACCGGGGCTTCGATCAAGAGCTTCGCGTTAGCTAACCCCATCAATTAACCTTCCGGCACCGGGCAGGCGTCACACCCTATACGTCCACTTTCGTGTTTGCAGAGTGCTGTGTTTTTAATAAACAGTCGCAGCGGCCTGGTATCTTCGACCGGCATGAGCTTACGGAGCAAGTCCTTCACCCTCACCGGCGCACCTTCTCCCGAAGTTACGGTGCCATTTTGCCTAGTTCCTTCACCCGAGTTCTCTCAAGCGCCTTGGTATTCTCTACCCAACCACCTGTGTCGGTTTGGGGTACGGTTCCTGGTTACCTGAAGCTTAGAAGCTTTTCTTGGAAGCATGGCATCAACCACTTCGTCGCCTAATGGCAACTCGTCATCAGCTCTCGGCCTTAAGATCCCGGATTTACCTAAGATCTCAGCCTACCACCTTAAACTTGGACAACCAACGCCAAGCTGGCCTAGCCTTCTCCGTCCCTCCATCGCAATAACCAGAAGTACAGGAATATTAACCTGTTTTCCATCGACTACGCTTTTCAGCCTCGCCTTAGGGACCGACTAACCCTGCGTCGATTAACGTTGCGCAGGAAACCTTGGTCTTTCGGCGTGGGAGTTTTTCACTCCCATTGTCGTTACTCATGTCAGCATTCGCACTTCTGATACCTCCAGCAAGCTTCTCAACTCACCTTCACAGGCTTACAGAACGCTCCTCTACCGCATCACCTAAGTGATACCCGTAGCTTCGGTGTATGGTTTGAGCCCCGTTACATCTTCCGCGCAGGCCGACTCGACTAGTGAGCTATTACGCTTTCTTTAAAGGGTGGCTGCTTCTAAGCCAACCTCCTAGCTGTCTAAGCCTTCCCACATCGTTTCCCACTTAACCATAACTTTGGGACCTTAGCTGACGGTCTGGGTTGTTTCCCTTTTCACGACGGACGTTAGCACCCGCCGTGTGTCTCCCATGCTCGGCACTTGTAGGTATTCGGAGTTTGCATCGGTTTGGTAAGTCGGGATGACCCCCTAGCCGAAACAGTGCTCTACCCCCTACAGTGATACATGAGGCGCTACCTAAATAGCTTTCGAGGAGAACCAGCTATCTCCGAGCTTGATTAGCCTTTCACTCCGATCCACAGGTCATCCGCTAACTTTTCAACGGTAGTCGGTTCGGTCCTCCAGTCAGTGTTACCTAACCTTCAACCTGCCCATGGATAGATCGCCCGGTTTCGGGTCTATACCCAGCGACTAAACGCCCTATTAAGACTCGCTTTCGCTACGCCTCCCCTATTCGGTTAAGCTCGCCACTGAATATAAGTCGCTGACCCATTATACAAAAGGTACGCAGTCACCTAACAAGTAGGCTCCCACTGCTTGTACGCATACGGTTTCAGGATCTATTTCACTCCCCTCTCCGGGGTTCTTTTCGCCTTTCCCTCACGGTACTGGTTCACTATCGGTCAGTCAGTAGTATTTAGCCTTGGAGGATGGTCCCCCCATATTCAGACAAAGTTTCTCGTGCTCCGTCCTACTCGATTTCATGACTAAGAGATTTTCGCGTACAGGGCTATCACCCACTATGGCCGCACTTTCCAGAGCGTTCCGCTAATCTCAAAGCCACTTAAGGGCTAGTCCCCGTTCGCTCGCCACTACTAAGGGAATCTCGGTTGATTTCTTTTCCTCAGGGTACTTAGATGTTTCAGTTCCCCTGGTTCGCCTCTTGCACCTATGTATTCAGTACAAGATACCTGACTTATGCCAGGTGGGTTCCCCCATTCAGAGATCTCCGGATCAAAGTCTGTTTGCCGACTCCCCGAAGCTTATCGCAGGCTACCACGTCTTTCATCGCCTCTGACTGCCAAGGCATCCACCGTATGCGCTTCTTCACTTGACCATATAACCCCAAGCAATCTGGTTATACTGTGAAGACAACATTCGCCGAAAACTTGTAATTACTCACAAATTTTACCTTAGCCTGAACATACACCAGTGAAAGTGCTGTCCAGTCTATCTTTCTATCACATACCCAAATTTTTAAAGAACGATTCTGAT
This sequence comes from Pseudomonas sp. FBF18, assembly GCF_024261405.1. Lineage (NCBI taxonomy): Bacteria > Pseudomonadati > Pseudomonadota > Gammaproteobacteria > Pseudomonadales > Pseudomonadaceae > Pseudomonas > Pseudomonas sp. FBF18. The sequence continues at coordinate 3,352 of NZ_QKRS01000032.1, forward strand.
AAAGTTCAGAAATCAATATTCGACGCGAATATTCATTTCTAAGCTTTGACAAACTAGCAAGCGGGGTGGTGGAGCCAAGCGGGATCGAACCGCTGACCTCCTGCGTGCAAGGCAGGCGCTCTCCCAGCTGAGCTATGGCCCCAGCAAATTGGTGGGTCTGGGCAGATTCGAACTGCCGACCTCACCCTTATCAGGGGTGCGCTCTAACCAACTGAGCTACAGACCCAATCGAAGGTTGCTAACCTAATCGTCTTCTTCAATGAATCAAGCAATTCGTGTGGGAGCTTATGAGACAGCTGATGTCGTCGATTAAGGAGGTGATCCAGCCGCAGGTTCCCCTACGGCTACCTTGTTACGACTTCACCCCAGTCATGAATCACACCGTGGTAACCGTCCTCCCGAAGGTTAGACTAGCTACTTCTGGTGCAACCCACTCCCATGGTGTGACGGGCGGTGTGTACAAGGCCCGGGAACGTATTCACCGCGACATTCTGATTCGCGATTACTAGCGATTCCGACTTCACGCAGTCGAGTTGCAGACTGCGATCCGGACTACGATCGGTTTTGTGAGATTAGCTCCACCTCGCGGCTTGGCGACCCTCTGTACCGACCATTGTAGCACGTGTGTAGCCCAGGCCGTAAGGGCCATGATGACTTGACGTCATCCCCACCTTCCTCCGGTTTGTCACCGGCAGTCTCCTTAGAGTGCCCACCATAACGTGCTGGTAACTAAGGACAAGGGTTGCGCTCGTTACGGGACTTAACCCAACATCTCACGACACGAGCTGACGACAGCCATGCAGCACCTGTCTCAATGTTCCCGAAGGCACCAATCCATCTCTGGAAAGTTCATTGGATGTCAAGGCCTGGTAAGGTTCTTCGCGTTGCTTCGAATTAAACCACATGCTCCACCGCTTGTGCGGGCCCCCGTCAATTCATTTGAGTTTTAACCTTGCGGCCGTACTCCCCAGGCGGTCAACTTAATGCGTTAGCTGCGCCACTAAAATCTCAAGGATTCCAACGGCTAGTTGACATCGTTTACGGCGTGGACTACCAGGGTATCTAATCCTGTTTGCTCCCCACGCTTTCGCACCTCAGTGTCAGTATGAGCCCAGGTGGTCGCCTTCGCCACTGGTGTTCCTTCCTATATCTACGCATTTCACCGCTACACAGGAAATTCCACCACCCTCTGCCCTACTCTAGCTCGCCAGTTTTGGATGCAGTTCCCAGGTTGAGCCCGGGGATTTCACATCCAACTTAACGAACCACCTACGCGCGCTTTACGCCCAGTAATTCCGATTAACGCTTGCACCCTCTGTATTACCGCGGCTGCTGGCACAGAGTTAGCCGGTGCTTATTCTGTCGGTAACGTCAAAACAGCAAGGTATTCGCTTACTGCCCTTCCTCCCAACTTAAAGTGCTTTACAATCCGAAGACCTTCTTCACACACGCGGCATGGCTGGATCAGGCTTTCGCCCATTGTCCAATATTCCCCACTGCTGCCTCCCGTAGGAGTCTGGACCGTGTCTCAGTTCCAGTGTGACTGATCATCCTCTCAGACCAGTTACGGATCGTAGCCTTGGTGAGCCATTACCTCACCAACTAGCTAATCCGACCTAGGCTCATCTGATAGCGCAAGGCCCGAAGGTCCCCTGCTTTCTCCCGTAGGACGTATGCGGTATTAGCGTTCCTTTCGAAACGTTGTCCCCCACTACCAGGCAGATTCCTAGGTATTACTCACCCGTCCGCCGCTGAATCGAAGAGCAAGCTCTTCTCATCCGCTCGACTTGCATGTGTTAGGCCTGCCGCCAGCGTTCAATCTGAGCCATGATCAAACTCTTCAGTTCAATACTGCTTGGGTTTTGAGAAAACCCTAAACTTGGCTCAGCATTCTCAAATGACTTACTTTCAAATCTTTCGATTTTCGTGCAGTCACTTGTGATGCTGATAATCTTTCTGACTATCAGTCTGAGCTCACAAGCACCCACACGAATTGCTTGATTCAGTTGTTAAAGAGCGGTTGGTCAAGAACTTTTCGTCTCAACCGAGGCGCGCATTCTACGCTTCCCTCAGAGTCTGTCAAGCGTTTATTTTGAAGTTTTTCGTTTCACTTCAAACACTTGACTCGCTTCGATCTCTCGTAGCGGGAGGCGAATTCTACAGCGTTACAACCTGCTGTCAACCACCTTTTTCACCGCTGCCGATCTTTCGATCGAAGCACCTCCAGCCTGACCTGAAACGTCCAACTCGTTGATATTCAAGGAGTTTTTCGTTCC
>NZ_QKRS01000033.1:0-4121 GCF_024261405.1 Pseudomonas sp. FBF18
GTCCAGCAGGTTGCCGGCCGGGTCGAAGGCGAAGGTCTCCACCCCCAGGCGGCTGGTGGCCTGTAACAGGCGGCCAATCGGGTCGTACTGGTAGGCCAGATGACCACGACGGGTGTCGTGGATGTCGGTCAGCTGGCCTACCGCGTCGTACTGATACTCACGCTTGAGCAGGGTCGCTTTGCCGTCCTGGCTGCCCAGCAGCTGTTCCTGCAGGCGCCCCGCCGGGTCCCACGCCTGAGTCTGGCTCAACCTGTTGCCCTGATGCCGCACAACCTCGCGGTGCAGGTCATCGCGCTCGTAGGCCAGCAGTTCATGCTGATCGACCGTCATGCCCAACAGATGACCGCTACCGTAGGTCAGCCAGCTGACCTTGTGCCCGTCCGGACGAGTGGTGGAGGTACGCAGGTTGAGGACGTCGTACTCGTGCTGCCACACCGCGACCATCGGGGTGCCGGTGGCCAGGTAGTGCTGGTGTTCACGAACGAGGTTGCCGGCCTCGTCATGGAACCACTGCAGTTTGCTCGCGGCGTTGATGGCCTGGATCAGCCTGCCGTTGCCGTCGTAGGCAAAGGTTTCTTCCTCGCGCTGGTCACCCTGGCTGGCCACGCGGGAAATGAGACGGCCGACGGGATCGAAGGTGACGTCGAGGCGGCGTTGCCCGACGTGGGTGGAGGTCAGGCGCCCAGTGTTCGTGTCGTACTGGTAGCGCGTGGTGAGGCCGTCGAAGCCGCTCTCTTCCAGCAGACGGCCGACCGGGTCGTAGCGGAAACTGGCGTGGCTTTCGTTTTCGTTTTCCAGGCCCGTGAGGCGGCCCAGTTTGTCCCAGCGATAACGCAGGGTGTTCTCGGCCGCATCCACACGCTCGGCCAGCAAGCCAGCGACGGTGTAGGTCCATGTGGTACAGCGGTCGAGGGCATCGACGTGGGCCAGCAGGCGACTCTCGGCATCGCGCTCGAAGCGCTCTTCGGTCTTGTCCGGATGGATGACCAGGGCGAGCTGGCCGGCCTTGTACGTGTACTGGGTCTTGTTGCCGGCGGCATCGGTGAACTGCACCAACTGCCCGATATCGTCATAGGCCCATTTGCTGGTCTTGCCCGAGCAGTCGGTGTACTCGACCAGTTGCCCGGCGTCGTTGTACACCAGCGCCTTTTCGTTGCCGTTGGCGTCCTTGATCGCCTTGACCAGACCGGAGGGTGTGTAGGCGAACTCGGTCTTGTTGCCCAGCGGGTCGACGGTTTCGCTGAGGTTGCCCTTGAGGTCGTACTGGCGTTCCCACACACCGGCCTCGGCGTCGCGGATCCTGATCGGGCGACGGCGGTCATCGTAGGCAAAGTGAACCTGGCTGTGGTCGGCACGGATATGCCGCACCACGCTGCCTTGCTCGTCGTAGTCGTAACGGTCTTCGCTGCCATCGACGTGGACATGCCGAACGATGTGCTTGCGCTCGTCGCGAAAGATCCACTCCGAGCGCTCGTCGGGGTAACGCACACGGTACAGATGTCCAAGGATGTCGTAGTAGTACCAGGTCTCCTGGCCATGGGCGTCGGTGACGTAGGTGAGGCGAATGTTGCTGTCCCACTCCAGGTGCAACTCGTAGCTGCCGTCATCGGCCCATTCGCGGATGGCCTTGGCATCGAACGCACTGCCCTTCCACTCCAGGTTCATGCCCCGGCCGGTACGGTCGGTGTAACGGGTCACCAGGTGATTTTGATAGTGGTAGTGCCAGGTGCCTGCGTGTTCATCCTGCGCGGCGACCAGGTCGCCATGGGCATCGTAGTGATAGGCACACAGTTGGCGTAGCGGTTGGCCGTCACGCATTTCCCACAGGCCGGTGATACGGCCATGGTCATCGATCAGGGTGCCTAGGTGACGCAGCACGTCACTCATGTCGCCTTGAAAGGTGATGATGTCGGACAGTACCGGCCGGCCCTCGTGCCGATGCTCGTAATGCAGCATGCAGCCGGCATCGTTGTGCAACAGGATCTTCTGCAGGTAGTAGCGCTCGCCCACGCGCAGATAGTGTTCCTTGCGCACGAAGCCGCGGCAGATCACCAGTTCGTCTTCACGACTGCGAACCAGCAGCAGGTCTTCGATAGCGTTGTACTGCGCCTTCTCGACCTTGGGCAGGTCGAACGCATGGCTACGGCCATCGTAGTCGTGAAACAGCAGACCCGTGCCGACCACATCGATGCAGGTGGTGAACGGCGTGACCCAGCGAGCGCCCAGGTTGCCTTGGTCGTACTCGGCCAGGCGCGAGTGGTAGATACGCTGCCACTCGATGGGAAATGCACCCGGCAGGCTGAAGTCGGTATGGATGATGAATTCCGAACCCAGGGCAAAGCTGATGTGGTTGCCTGAGTGCGCCTTGGGCGCTGGGCGCGGGATGGGGCAGGTATCTGGAAGCGGGCTGGTCGAAGCCACGGCCTCATGCTGCCTGGCCGTCGCCCCCAGCTCCCCCTTGGGTTTCTCCCGTTCCACCTGGGTCACGGTGCCCGGCTTGCTCACGCCCGACTGCCCGTTCTTGTTGCGCTTGCGAAAGCCCTTTACGGCGCCGTCCAGCACATTGAGCATCGAACCGATGCTCATCGCCAGCGACGGGTCCGCCAGCCTGTTCAACTGGCGCGCCAACTCCGGCCCCAGCTTGCGCAACTGCCCGGTCTGGGCCAGTACCTGAGCCTTGATGTCATCCGACACCAGCTTGCTCACGGCGCTGTTCACCACCCCCTTGCCCGCAGCCTTGCAGGCACTGTGCATCGCACCGAAGATATTCCTGATCGCCGCCCTGGGGCTGTGCGTGAGCTGGTCGCCAGCCGCAGACAATTGCTGGCTCATCGCCGTGCGGTCGCTCCTGGCATCGAGCTGGCCGGTGGCCACGGCGTCCAGGCCGTCGGCGATTTCGCCGAGCATCTGGGCGCCCTTCGCACCCGCCGCGTCAAGAATCTCGGCCAGCCTGGGCTTGGCCTGGGTGACGAAGTCGTCGATGGTGCCGGCGATGGTGGCGTTCAGGTGCCCTATCAGCACCTGGATCAGCGAATCGCCCAGCAGCATCTTGGCGCTGTTGCGCAGCTCCTGGCGCACCAGGAACAACGTCGGGCGCAGGCTCATGCGCGCGGCCGCCATGGTCGGCGGTGCCGGCAGTACGCCGATCAGGTTGATGCCCAGGCTGACCCAGTCCAGCACCTCGCGCTGCTTGCTCTTGACCAGGGTGACCACGTCCCCCAGTGCATCCACCAGGGCCATGATGTTGCCCACCACCGGCAAGGCGCCGGCCACGGACTTGATGCGCTCCAGGGTGACGGTGCCACCACTGATCGATTGCAGCCAGGCGTCGAATTCGGCGGCGCCGCGGCCCACGTCCTTGGCGTCGATGGTGTTGAGCGGGGCGACCGCGACCTGGGGTTCGCGGGGTTTGGCGGACTCGCTCATGCCAGCACCTCGCGGCTGGCCAGAGCCTTGGCCGGGCTGCTCGGCAAGGTCGGCTGGGCCAGACCGGGCAAGGTGTTGAGCGCTCTTGCCGCTTCCAGCGACGCCGCTGCGCCGGGCACCACGCTACTGGCCAGGCCGGCCATCGCGGCAGGCTCGCCCTTGAGTGCAGCGCCCACCTGCTGTGCCTGCTGCAAGGCCGCCTGGCCACTTCTGGCCAGTTGCAGCCCGCTGCCCGCAAGCGCCTTGCCATCGTCCATCACTGCAGGGCCACCGGGGCCCATGAGGCCCTGGGCCATTGTCTTTCCTTGTGCCATAACGTCCTGTACCAGTCCTTTGCCCTTGTCCATGCCTTGCTGCACCAGTGCCTTGCCTTTCTCCAGGCCATCCCTGGCCGCGCCCAGCACCTCGCCGACCACTGATTGCTGGCCGGGTGCGATATCGTCGAGTGAGGGGCTGAGCGGCCACGTGCTGGCGCCAAAGTGGCTGGCTTCGGCCCAGGTGTCAGCCGGGTCCAGGCCGAAGTCGGCCCACAGCGGGCCGAGGGCGGCACCGCTGGCGAGGTTGAAGCCGTCGGCGTCGAGCGTGCCCTTGATCGATTTGCCCAGTGCGTCGGTCACGTTGTAGTCGCCGGTTTTCACGCCTTTGCTGTTGGCGTACTGGTACAGCAACTCCAGATCGCCCTTGCCCGGTTTCGG
>NZ_QKRS01000034.1:0-4030 GCF_024261405.1 Pseudomonas sp. FBF18
AGCCTGGAGCTGTTCAATAAGTACGCCACCCTTGAAGGCGTCAAGGAAGGCGACTTCGAGGTAGTCGACGCGATGGGCACCCGCCTCCCGGGTGCACTTGACGCCAAGGGCTTCATGAGTGTGGCCGGCGCTGCGTCGGGGCCCGTCAGTGTGCGATTCGGCCGTGACCCTGCGGACACCTGGAGTGTTGGCAGCTACTTCGCCACACCGGCCAAGCCCATTGTGCCGGGTGGCGAAAATGTCGCGGCGCAAGCCAAGACGCTGGCGAGTGCCGCAATGGGGGCGATGCATGCCGTGAAAGGCGGCGTGCAGGCCGTGCAACAGGTGCAGACCACCGTACAGGCCGCGAGCAAGGGCGTGCCGCAGTTGCTGATGGCGGCCGCACCCTCTGCCGTCGAGCTGTTGGGTACCGCGAAAAGGGCGAGTGACCTGCCAGGTCTGCCCGCGACGTTGTCCTCTACCTCTTCTTTTGAAACCCCGGCGTTGCTGGTGGGCGAGATGCTGTCATGACCACTGAAAGTACGGCTGCAAACCATCGTGAACCTCAGGTAGCCATCGTCCCACTGGACCAGGTGGCCCTTGAAGACATGGGCCTGGCGGCGGCGCATATCGATGATTGGCTGCGCGCAATCAGCGACGACATGATCACCCTTGAGCGGCTGCAGCATTTTGCCGGTTGTGTGCCGGTGATCGGCAACATCATGGCGCTGGTCGATACGCTCAGTGACATCGTCACCTTGAGCGAAAGCGTCGAGGTGGACCCGCTGGTCTGGGTCAGCCTTGGGATCAACCTTATCGGCGTGATTCCCGCCCCACCCAATATGGCAGCCGCACGCATGACCCTGCGCCCGATGCTGGCGCTGGCGCGTCAGCACGGCAAGAAAACACTGGGCGACGCACTGATCGCAGTGGCTGTCGGGCATTTGAACGCCTCGATCGTCGGCACCATCGACAATTTCCTCGACCAGACCGAGGGTATGCTGCCCACGCTGTTGGAGGATTGCGGCACGTTCTGCGAAGGGATGCTCAACGACCTGGCCAGCGGCCTCGACGCAATGGTCAATGGCACGTTCGATGCCCAGGGTGAGTTGGACAGCGCCGAGTTGGAGTTGAGCACGTGGTGGCACGACCCCGAGTCCACCGCCGCCAACTTCCTCAGCGCAGTGGCGAGCAGCTACAAGGCCGGGGCCAAAGGCCTGGCCAATGCGGTCGCCAAGCAGTTTGTGCCCGACAAGGCCAAGGCACTGGTAGCGCCGTACATCAGAACGCTACGGGACATGGGCCCCCGGGTGCGCCAGCAACTGAAGAAACTTGCCGACCCGAACGACCCCAACTCCCTCGAATCCCTGCGCATGGCCATGGCGGATGCGGCGGATGAATGGTGGGTTCACAACAACAGTGTGGCTGGCAACGTCAAACCCGAGGCGGTCAGTACCGTGACGTTGATAGCTGGGATGGGCGCACTGGAGGTGGTACGCCGCCAGATGCGCGGCCGGCGTCGGCCCAAGCCGCAGAAAAACGGCAGCTGTCCCGGCACTTGCAAGAGCATCAGCTTTGCCACGGGCGCAGAGTCGCTGCAGCACACCGACTTCAGCCTGCCAGGGCCGTTTGCGTTGGAGTGGACCCGTACCTACTGCTCGGCACTGGAAGCCTATGACGAAGATGTGATGGGCGCGCGCTGGATCACCGAGTTCACCTCGCGGTTCGATTGTGTCGATGACGGTCTGGTGTTTCATGACGCGGATGGGCGCAGCCACGCCTACCCGATACCCACGGTCAGTGGTTTTCATTACGACTCGGTCGAGAATTTCACGCTGATTCGTACTGGCGAGCATCAGCTGTTGTTGTGCCGGGGCTACGACCGCAAGGAAACGTATGTGCGCCACGGTCAGCGCTTTGTGCTCAAGCAGGTGGTGCTGCGCAACGGCGCGGGCGTCATGCTGCACCATGAGCACCGCCACAACGACCTGCCGGTGCTGTCGGATGTGATCACCTACCAGGACGAACTGACCGACGTCCACCTGCACCTGGGCACCCTGATCGACGAGCACGGCCGTTTGACCGGCTTGTGGGAGATCCGCGACGGGCAGGTGCTGCGACAGCTGTGCGCCTACCACTACGATGCGGCCGGCGACCTGTGCCATGCGCAGGACGAACATGGCGCGGCCTGGAACTACCAGTACCAGCATCACCTGATAACGCGCTACACCGACCGCACCGGGCGCGGCATGAACCTGCAATGGCAAGGCAGTGGCGCGGATGCCAGGGCAGTACGTGAATGGGCAGACGACGGCAGCTCCGACACGCGGCTGGAGTGGGATGAGAACATCCGGCTCACCTATGTCACCGATGCGCTGGGGCATGAGACCTGGCACTACTACGACCTGCTGGGCTACACCTACCGCATCCGCCATCCGGATGATCGTAGCGAATGGTTCTTTCGCGACCAGGCCAAGAACGTCATCCGGCACGTGCACACCGATGGCAGTCAGGATCGCTACACCTATAGCGATTGTGGCGACCTGCTGCAGCACATTCGTGCCGACCACACGACAGTGCATTACGCCTATGACGACCAGAGCCAGCTGATCAAGATCCGCGATGCCGAAGGCGGCCTGTGGCTGCGCGACTACAACGAGCGCGGCCACCTGCTCGAAGCGACCGATCCGCTGGGCAACAAGACCGAGTACGCCTACACCCCAAGCGGTCTGGTAAGCGCGATCAAGGATGCCAACGGCAATGAAAAGGCCGTGGAGTACAACGCCGCCGGCCAGTTGCTGAAGTACACCGACTGCTCGGGCAAGCTCAGTGCATGGGCGTACGACGACTACGGCAACCTGGTGCAGTTCACCGACGCGGCCGGGCACACGACCCAGTACGCCTACAAGGCGGGACAGCTGTCGCTGGTCACGCACCCGGACAACACCGAGGAGCGCTTCGAGCGCGATGCCGAGGGGCGTCTGCTCGCTCACCTCGACGCCCTGGACCGGTGTACCACCTGGCGCTACAACGCCGCCGGCCTGATCAGCGAGCGGGTCGATGCAGCGCAACAGACCCTGCACTACCGTTGGGATCCGGTGGGGCGGCTGGTGGCCCTGGAGAACGAAAACGAACGCCGCGCGCACTTTCACTACGACCCCATGGGCCGGTTGCTGGAAGAGCGAGGGTTTGACGGGCGCGCCACGCGCTACACCTACGAGGCGTCTACCGGCCGCTTGCACAGCACCCTTGATGGCGAGCGCAGCATCAGCCTGCGTTTCGATGCGATGGGCCGGCTTACCGAGCGCAGCGCCAGCCTCAGCAGCCAGGGCAACCTGAGCCAGCGAGAGACGTTCGCCTACGACGGTAACGGCCAGCTGATCATGGCCAGCAACGATCAGAGCCGTGTGCAGTGGTTCCATGATCCGGCCGGCAACCTGGTGCGCGAGCACCAGCATTACCTCGGGTTGCAGGCCCCGGTGGTTGCAGTGTGGAAGCACGAGTACGACGTGCTCAACCAGCGTGTGGCGACGTTGCGCCCGGACGGGCACCGCGTCAGCTGGCTGACCTACGGCAGTGGTCATTTGCTCGGCTTGCGCCTGGATGACCATGACCTGTTGAGTTATGAACGTGACGACCTGCACCGTGAGGTGGCGCGTCATCAAGGCAATCACTTGCTGCAGACCCAGCGCTGGAATCCGGTGGGGCGTCTGCAGGAGCAATTGCTGGGCCGTAGCGATGACAACAGCACGCTGCTCAAGCGTGCGTATGTGTATGACGCGGCCGGGCAACTGACCGACATCGACGATACCCGGCGCGGGCCGCTGGCCTATCGTTACGATCCGGTGGGGCGGCTGTTGCAGGCTGCCAGCCGCCTCGGTGTGGAGACCTTTGCATTCGACCCCGCAGGCAACCTGCGCGACGACAGCGTGCAGCAGGCGCACCGCCCGCTGGACCAGGACCCCAAACGCAGCAAGTTGCTGGACAACCTGCTGCGTGAGTACGCCGGTACGCATTACGCGTACGACGAGCGTGGCAACCAGATTCAGCG
>NZ_QKRS01000035.1:0-3272 GCF_024261405.1 Pseudomonas sp. FBF18
AACAGGTGGGCCTGACCGACAACTTCTTCGAGTTGGGCGGGCACTCGCTGCTGGCAACCCAGGTGATGGTGCGGCTGCGCGAAGTGCTGGGCATCGAGGTGGCACTCAAGGACCTGTTCGAATACCCCGAGCTGGGGGAGTTCGTGCGCAGCCTCGAGGAAAAAAACCTTGGAATTGATCCACTTCAGGCGCAATTGGCTAAATCCCTGGAGGCACTCAAACGTCTAACAACGGAGGAACTTGATGAGCTGATTTCTTAAGGGGTATTCCAATGCAGGCGTTGCTCGATTCCGTAAAATCGCTGTCTCCCAAAGAGCGCAAGGCGCTGGCCACGCTGCTCAAGCGTCAAGGCGTGAATCTTTACGGCGTCGCCCCCATCTCCCCGAGGGGAGCGGGGGAGCCTGCAGTGCTCTCGTATGCCCAGCAGCGTCAATGGTTCCTGTGGCAACTGGAGCCCGAAAGCACCGCCTACAACGTTCCGGTCGCCCTGCGTCTGAAGGGCGACCTGGACCTGGAGGCCTTGCGTTCGAGCTTCCAGGCGATGATCGATCGTCACGAGATCCTGCGCACCACTTTCCAGCAGGATGGCGATCATGCCGTTCAACTGATTGCACCGGCTACTGCCTTTTCGTTGCAGGTCCAGGCTCTGGACCACGCACCGGGCGCTGACCTGGAGCCACTGCTCAAGCGCCAGGTAGAGGAGGAAACCCAACGGCCCTTCGATCTCGAAAAGGGGCCGCTGCTGCGCGTGAAGCTGCTGCGTCTGGCTTCGCGCGAGCATGCGCTGGTGCTGACGCTGCACCACAGTATTGCGGATGGTTGGTCGATGCCGATCATCGTCGATGAATTGATCCAGGGTTATGAAGCCAGCCGTAGCGGGCAGTCGGCACAGCGGCCGGCACTGCCGATCCAGTACGCCGATTACGCGATCTGGCAGCGCGACTGGATGGAGGCCGGCGAGCAGGAGCGCCAGCTCGCCTACTGGCAGGCCAGACTGGGCGGCGACCAGCCGGTGCTGGAGCTGCCCACCGATCACCCGCGGCCTGCGGTACAGCGCGATGCCGGTGCCAACCTTGGGCTGGAACTGCCCGGCGAGCTGGCCCAGCGCCTCAAGGTGCTGGCCCAGCAGCAGGGCGTGACCTTGTTCATGCTGTTGCTGGCCAGCTTCCAGTGCCTGCTGCAGCGCTATTCGGGCCAGCACGATATCCGCGTGGGCGTGCCCATCGCCAACCGCAACCGCGCCGAAACCGAGGCCCTGATCGGCTTCTTCGTGAACACCCAGGTGATGAAGGCCGATTTCGACCTGCACACGACCTTCCTGGCGCTGTTGCAACAGGTCAAGCAGGCTGCAATCGAGGCGCAGGCCCATCAGGACCTGCCGTTCGAACAACTGGTGGATGCACTGGAGTCCGAGCGCAGCCTCAGTCACAGCCCGCTGTTCCAGGTGATGTTCAATCACCAGGCCACCTCCCGGCAGCAGACCCTCCTGCTGTCGGACCTGACCGTGGAGGTGCTGGCCTGGGAGGAAAGCAGTGCCCAGTTCGACCTGTCGCTGAACACGGTCGAGCACGCCTCGGGTATCGCGGCGACGCTGACCTATGCCACCGACCTGTTCGAACGCAGTACCATCGAGCGGATGCTGGGGCACTGGCACAACCTGCTGCAGGGTATTGCCGATCAGCCTGAACGACGCATTGCCGAGCTGCCCCTGCTGGACCCCCGGCAGCGCCAGCAGGTGCTGGGCGACTGGAACCGTACCGAGGCGGCATATCCTGTCGATCGTTGCGTGCACCAGCTGGTCGAGGCACAGGTGGCCAGCACCCCGCATGCCACCGCATTGGTGCATGGTGAGCAGGTACTGACCTACCAGCAGCTCAACCGGCGTGCCAACCAGCTGGCGCACAGATTGCGCGAGCTGGGTGTGGGGCCCGAGGTGATGGTGGGGGTGGCGCTTGAGCGCAGCCCCGAGCTGGTGGTGGGGCTGCTGGCGGTGCTCAAGGCAGGGGGTGCCTATGTGCCGCTGGACCCGGAGTACCCGCAGGAACGTCTGGCCTACATGATCAATGACAGTCGGGCCTTGCTGTTGCTGTCGCAGTCGAGCCTGTTGCCACGCCTGCCCGAAGGCCTGCTTGCCCAGGCCGTACTGCTCGACCAACTGGTGCTGGATGACTGCCCCGACGCTGACCTGCCGAACCTGACCGCACCGGGCAACCTGGCCTACAGCATCTATACCTCCGGCTCCACCGGACAGCCCAAGGGCGTCCTGATCGAGCACCGCAATACCGTGGCTTTGATCGCCTGGGCGCAGTCGGTGTACAGCCCCGGTGATCTGCACGGGGTGCTGGCATCCACCTCGGTGTGTTTCGACCTCTCGGTGTGGGAGATTTTCGTCACGCTCTCGTGCGGCGGCTACGCAATTTTGGCCAACAACGCGCTGGAATTGCCCACCCTGGCTGCCCGCGACCAGGTGAGTCTTATCAATACGGTACCTTCGGCAATCAAGGCGCTGCACGATGCCGGGCAGCTGCCTAGCAGCGTGCGCATGATCAACCTGGCCGGCGAGGCGTTGAAGCAGTCGCTGGTCGACCAGTTGTATCAGGCCGGCGGAGTGGAAAAGGTCTACGACCTGTATGGCCCCTCCGAAGACACCACCTACTCGACCTTCACGCTCAGGACAGCGCAGGGCCGCGCCAACATCGGCCGGCCGGTCAGCAACAGCCGGGTCTACCTGCTCGACGGTGCGGGCGGCACGGTGCCGGTGGGCGCTGCCGGCGAGCTGTGCCTGGCAGGTGCCGGACTGGCCCGTGGCTATGCCGGGCGCGCCGCACTGACTGCGGAAAAATTCCTGCCCGACCCGTTCGACACCAGCGTGCAGGGTGGCGGGCGGCTGTACCGTACCGGTGACCTGGCGCGCTACCGCGAGGACGGGGTGATCGAGTACGTGGGGCGTATCGATCATCAGGTGAAGATCCGTGGCTTCCGTATCGAGCTGGGCGAGATCGAGGCCAGGTTGCAGGCCCACCCGGCGATCCGCGAGGCAGTAGTGATCGATGTGCCAGCCGCCAGCGGTCGACAACTGGTGGCCTACCTGGTGCTCGACGCGCCTTCGCTGCCCGACGACGAAGCGCAGAAGCGTCTGCGCAACGACCTGCGCGAGCACCTGAAAGCAGCGCTGCCGGACTACATGGTGCCGGCGCACCTGATGTACCTGCAGGCCCTGCCGCTCACCGCCAATGGCAAGCTCGACCGCAAGGCACTGCCCGAGCCCGATG
>NZ_QKRS01000036.1:0-3257 GCF_024261405.1 Pseudomonas sp. FBF18
CGCAGGTGGGCCTGACCGACAACTTCTTCGAGCTGGGCGGGCACTCGCTGCTGGTGCTGTCGGTGCTGTCGCGCCTGCAGTTGTCGCTCGGTCTCAAGGTGGAGCCGCAGGTGCTCTTCCAATACCCCGTTCTGGCCGCGTTCTGCGAGCAGCTGGACCAAGGAAATAGTGTGGATTTCGAAGATACGTTACGACGCCTGGACCTGTTTGCCGAAGACCTGGAGGATGCTCAATGAACACCGATACCGCCAAGAGCGTCGCCAAGCGTTTCGTCATGCTGGCGCCGGACAAGCGCAAGGTTTACTGGGAACGCATGCAGGCCGAGGGCATCAGTGCCGCCAACCTGCCGATTCCGGCGGTCAAGGCGCTGTTCGATGAACTGCGCCTGTCCTATGCGCAGCAGCGCCAGTGGTTTCTGTGGCAGCTGGAGCCACAGGGCGCCGCCTACAACGTGCCGACGGCGCTGCGCCTGAAGGGTGCGCTGGATGTGGAGGCGCTGCGCCGCAGTTTCGAGGCCCTGGTGGCGCGCCACGAGACCTTGCGTACCACCTTCAGCCATGCTGACGGTCAGGCCTTGCAGGTGATTCATGCTGCGGCACCGTTCGCATTGCACGTCGATGCGGTTCAGGTGCCGGCGGGTGCAGACCGCCAGGCGCTGATCAGGCAATGGGTGGAAACCGAGACCCGGCGCCCGTTCGACCTGGAAAGCGGCCCGTTGCTGCGGGTCAAGCTGCTGAAACTGGGTGACGATGACCATGTGCTGGTACTGACCCTGCACCATATCGTCTCCGATGGCTGGTCGATGCCGGTGATGGTCGAGGAACTGATCCGGTTCTACGAAGGCTATCGCCTGGGCCAGCCGGTACAGCTGCCGGCACTGCCTATCCAGTATGCCGACTACGCAATCTGGCAGCGCCACTGGATGGAGGCGGGGGAGCAGACGCGCCAGCTGGGATACTGGACCGAGCAACTGGGTGGCGACCCGGCGGTGCTCGAACTGCCCCTCGACCGGCCGCGTCCGGCCATCCAGAGCCAGGCGGGCGCGAGCCTGGCAATCGAACTGGAGCCCGGCCTGGCCGGTGCCCTCAAAGGCCTGGCCAGGGAGCAGGGTGTGACCTTGTTCATGCTGCTGTTGGCCAGTTTCCAGGCGTTGCTGCACCGCTACTCGGGTCAGCCCGAGATTCGCGTCGGTGTGCCGATTGCCAACCGCAACCGGGTGGAGACCGAGCGCCTGATCGGCTTCTTCGTCAACACCCAGGTGCTCAAGGCCGAGTTCGACCTGGACACCACCTTCCAGGCGCTGCTGCACCAGGTGCAGCGCACCGCACTGGCGGCGCAGGCGCATCAGGACCTGCCGTTCGAGCAACTGGTGGAGGCGCTGCACCCGCAGCGCAGCCTCAGCCACAGCCCGTTGTTCCAGGTGATGTACAACCACCAGACCCAGGGCAGGAACGCGCGTCACAGCCTGCCGGGCCTGACGGTCGAAGGCCTGGAGTGGGAGCAGCACAGCGCACAGTTCGATCTGACCCTGGAAACGGTCGAAACCGAACAGGGCATCGGCGCCTCGCTGAACTACGCCACCGCGTTGTTCGACGCATCGACCATCCAGCGTCTGGCCAGCCATTGGCGCCAGTTGCTGCAAGACGTTGTCGCGCAGCCGCAGCAGCGCATCGCCGAACTGGCGTTGCTGGATGCTCAGGAGCAACAGCAGGTGCAGGCCTGGAACCGCACCGAGGCGGGGTTTGACCGCGAGCGCTGTGTGCATGAGCTGATCGCCGCCCAGGCGCAGCGCACCCCTGACGCCCCCGCCGTGCTGTTTGCCGGGCAGACGCTGAGCTACCGGCAGCTCGACCAGCGCGCCAACCAGCTGGCACACCGACTGCGCGAGCGCGGGGTAGGGCCGGATGTACTGGTGGGGCTGGCGCTGGAGCGCAGCCTGGAAATGGTGGTGGGCCTGCTGGGTATCCTCAAGGCCGGTGGCGCCTATGTGCCGCTGGACCCGGATTATCCGCAGGAGCGCCTGGCCTACATGATCCAGGACAGTGGCATCGGCCTGCTGCTGACCCAGCCGACGGTGCAGTTGCCCGCCAGCAGTGCTGTCGAGCGCCTGATGCTGGAGCCGGGCGCTGCCTGGCTGGCCGGCTGCGAGCTCGGCGCGCCGCAGCTTCACATGCAGCCGGACCACCTGGCCTACGTGATCTACACCTCGGGCTCCACCGGCAAGCCCAAGGGTGTGGCCGTGCGCCATGGCGGACTGGCCAATCACATGCACTGGATGCAGCAGGCCTTTGCCGTGCAGCCTGAAGACCGCGTGCTGCAGAAGACCGCCTTCAGCTTCGACGCCTCGGTGTGGGAGTTCTGGCTGGCATTGATCGGCGGCGCGCAACTGGTGGTGGCCGAGCCGGGGCTGGTGCTGGATCCGCAGCGGTTCTGGCAGCAGGTGAGCGAGCAGCGCATCAGCATCCTGCAGTTGGCGCCGTCATTGCTGCATGCCTTGCTGCCGGATCGCGGCGCGGGCCAGATGGACTCGGTACGGTTGCTGGCGATGGGCGGCGAAGCGTTGTCCGCCGCGTTGAGCGAGCAGGTTCGAGCCGGCTGGGGCGGGCAACTGGTCAACCTGTACGGCCCCACGGAAGCCACCATCGACAGCACCTTCCACGTGCTGTCGGCGCAGCTGCAGGCGGGCACGGTACCCATCGGCCGCGCCGTGGCCAACGTGCGCCTGCATGTGCTGAGCGATGCGCTGGGTGTGACGCCGTTTGCCAGGGGCGAGCTGTACATCGGCGGTGATTCGCTGGCGCGTGGCTACCTCAACCAGCCGGCGCTGACGGCCGAGCGTTTTGTGCCGGATCCGTTCGACACCAGTTCCCAGGGCGGTGCGCGCCTGTACCGCAGCGGTGACATGACACGCTATCGCGCCGATGGGGTGATCGAGTACCTCGGGCGCGCCGACCACCAGGTGAAGATCCGTGGCCTGCGCATCGAGCTGGGTGAAATCGAGGCCAGCCTGCACCAGCATCCGGCGGTGCGCGAAGCGGTGGTGCTGGCTGTCGATGGCCCCCACGGCAGGCAACTGGCGGCCTATCTGGTGGCCAGCGACGGGCTGGCAGCCAATCCCGAGCAACTGGCCAGCCTGCGCGAGCATCTCAAGGTCCGCCTGCCGGAATACATGGTGCCCACGCACCTGCTGTGGCTTGATGCGTTGCCGCTGATGCCCAATGGCAAACTCGACCGCAAGGCACTGCCCGAGCCCGATA
>NZ_QKRS01000037.1:0-3098 GCF_024261405.1 Pseudomonas sp. FBF18
GTGGGCCGAAAAAGCTGCGATCACGCAGCTATTTCTCCGTAAGGACGCGTCCTACAACAGGTATGCAATCCTTCAGCGCATAGCTATCATGCGTGCCTCATTGTGAGTCGAGATTGGCATGCTGAAGTTGTTGAAACTCCTCAAGGATGGTCGATTCCATTCCGGCGAGGCCTTGGGTGCTGCCCTGGGCATCAGCCGCAGCGCCGTGTGGAAGCAATTGCAGCATCTCGAGGCTGAATTGAGTCTGCCGGTGTACAAGGTGCGAGGGCGGGGCTACAGATTGGCTGCGCCCTTGTCGCTGTTGGACGTCAGCGCCATCGAGAGTGCCGGTACAGGCCGGCTCTGGCCAATGCACATCCATGAAGAGATTGACTCGACAAATGCCGAAGCGTTGCGCGCGATCAGTGCCGGTCGCCAGGCACCCTTTCTGGTTCTGGCTGAGCATCAGAGCGCAGGGCGCGGTCGCCGTGGCAGAAACTGGTCAAGCCCCTTTGCGCAGAATCTCTATTACAGCCTAGTGCTGCGTATCGACGGTGGCATGCGGCAATTGGAAGGCCTGAGCCTTGTGGTGGGTTTGGCGGTCATGCGTACCCTTCAGTCCGTCGGAGTGAATGCTGCGGGCTTGAAGTGGCCAAATGATGTGCTGGCCAACGGTCGCAAGATCGCAGGTATTCTTCTTGAGCTTGTGGGGGATCCCGCTGATGTCTGTCATGTGGTGCTGGGTATTGGCGTGAACGTGAATATGCAGACCAACAGCGAGGTCGATCAGGCATGGACATCCGTCCGGCTCGAGACAGGGCAGCAGGTTGATCGCAACCAGCTGGTTGCGCTGCTCAATGAGAATCTGCAGGTTTACCTGGAGCGACATCGTCAGTCGGGTTTTACCGACTTGCAGGCGGAGTGGGAGCAAGGGCACCTGTGGCAGGGGTGTGCAGTATCGTTGATAGCCGGCGTCACCAGGGTCGACGGCGTTGTGCTCGGTATCGATCGTCAGGGCGCGCTGCGTCTTCAGGTCGAAGGTGTTGAGAAGAGCTTTAGTGGTGGTGAGCTCAGTTTGAGGTTACGCGATGATTCTTGAGCTCGATTGCGGTAACAGTTTTATCAAGTGGCGGGTTATCCGCACCGACGCATCGGTTGTTGGCGGCGGCATCGTCGATACCAACCAGGCGCTGATCGAGGCTGTTGAGGCGCTTGCGGGCGATACCCCGGCCCGTTGCCGCCTGGTCAGTGTGCGTACAGAAGAAGAGACCGATCATCTTGGTGATGCCCTGGTGAAGGCGTTCGGGCTGTCGATAGTGCGCGCGCGCTCGGCAACTGCATTGGCCGGGGTTACCAATGGCTATGACGATTACGAGCGTCTTGGGCTCGATCGGTGGCTGGCTTTGCTTGGCGGGTACCATCTGGCCAGAAGGGCATGCGTGGTCATCGATCTGGGGACTGCTGTCACATCGGATTTCGTATCGGCGCAGGGGGAACACCTGGGAGGTTTCATCTGCCCTGGGATGCCATTGATGCGCAATCAATTGCGTACCCATACCCGGCGTATCCGCTATGACGACGAGTCCGCCGAGCGTGCATTGTCGAGTCTGCAGCCTGGGCGCTCTACCGTCGAGGCGGTAGAGCGCGGCTGTACGCTCATGCTGCATGGATTTGTGTTGACTCAGCTCGAGCAGGCGCGCTCATTGTGGGGTGAGGATTTTACCCTGTTCATTACCGGTGGCGACGCAGGCCTGTTGCACCAGGTGGTACCGCAAGCCCGAATCGTTCCCGACCTGGTGTTCGTAGGCCTGGCGATGGCCTGTCCGCTGGAGTGAGGTGTGTATGCGCTGGTTGTTTCTGTTATTGCTGGTCCTCAATGTCGTCTACTACGTCTGGCACCAGCAGGAGGCACCGTTGAGGGCGAAAGAGGTGACATCGCTGTCGCTCTACAAGGGAAGTCAGCAGGGTATTCGTCTGCTCAGCGAGTCTCGCGAGGCGCCATCGCAGAAGGACAATGAGTGTCTCTACCTTGGGGCATTGGCTAGCCCCGAGCTACTGGATAGCCTTCGTCAGCGTCTGATCAGCCTGGATATCCGGGCGCGCAAGGTAGTGGGGAGGCTGCCAGACAGTCAGGGGTGGTGGCTGCAGATAGCGCCTGAAAGCCGTCGCTTGCTGGACGCAACGGTGCTCGCCGGACTTTCTCATGATTTCAAAGACTTAAAAGATAAAATAATGTTGTGCGAAGGCGTTGCAACTATCGAATAGTTTGCATAGAATGGCGCCCGCTCCACAGCGATGACCACTAGGTGGTAACGCAGTGAAGCAGTTGTCAAAGTAGCTAACCTCAAGATTTTAATGAGAAAAAGCTTGACAGCAGGACGGCAAGAGTAGAAAATGCCGGCCACATTGGAGGGGTTCCCGAGCGGCCAAAGGGATCAGACTGTAAATCTGACGTCTACGACTTCGAAGGTTCGAATCCTTCTCCCTCCACCAGTTTAGCGAGAGCTGCAAGCTCCGCGGGTATAGTTTAGTGGTAGAACCTCAGCCTTCCAAGCTGATGATGCGGGTTCGATTCCCGCTACCCGCTCCAGGTTTGCTGTTGTTGCACAGTGTTACGCTCTTGTAGCTCAGTTGGTAGAGCACACCCTTGGTAAGGGTGAGGTCAGCGGTTCAAATCCGCTCAAGAGCTCCATATGACAAGGCAGATATGAAAATATCTGCCTTTGTTTTAATGGTCGGTTTGATCTGCTTATTACTTCTACCGGGGGACAGTCTCGATGGCTAAGGAAAAGTTCGAACGTAACAAGCCGCACGTGAACGTCGGCACCATTGGTCACGTTGACCATGGTAAGACGACGTTGACCGCCGCGCTGACTCGCGTTTGTTCCGAGGTTTTCGGTTCTGCCAAGGTTGACTTCGACAAGATCGACAGCGCCCCGGAAGAAAAAGCACGTGGCATCACCATCAATACTGCGCACGTCGAGTATGACTCGAACATTCGTCACTATGCGCACGTTGACTGCCCGGGTCACGCCGACTATGTAAAAAACATGATTACCGGTGCTGCTCAGATGGATGGTGCTATCCTGGTTTGCTCGGCCGCTGATGGTCCGATGCCG
>NZ_QKRS01000038.1:0-2900 GCF_024261405.1 Pseudomonas sp. FBF18
CCCTTCCATGCGGCCGACTGTTGCGGCCAGGTCATTGCGCTCCTTGGCGAACTGGTCAGCGCGGGCCTCGGCAAGCTTGCGGGCCTCGCGCTCCGAGTCGAGCAGCTCATTCAGCCGGCGGACGGTGCCTATGTCGGCATTGTCCATGGCGCGGTCAGCGGCATCCTTTGAGAGGAACTTACGCAGCCAGAGGAAGCCACCCAGCAATACGGTGCCCGTGCCGCCCAGCCAGGTAGCTGTGCCTGGGCCGAGGTCGGTTGGGTCCATTCTTAACTCCGGAAACGAAAAAGCCCCGGCAAATGCCGAGGCTTCAATAAAAAAACCCGGCCTTTCGACCGGGCATCCCGAACCGCCTTGCCGACCCGTGTTGCCACGAGCATGTGCAGTTCGGATAGCCATACTGCCATGTAATCGCTGTATCCGCTACGTCAGCTGGAGACGCGGGTCACCGGTGAACCGCAAAAGCTCAACGCAGATAAAGCTTTACGCTTGCGGGGCGGGAACTTCATCAACGCTGATGCAGTGCTCAATTTCGGTGATCTTCACAAGGGCCTGCTCTGCGAGCGGATAAGCGCCAAACACCCGACCTTGGTAGAACACAACCCATACGAACTCTACCGGTTCAGAGCCACCGAAAGTGCGAACCAGATCTTGGAACCTCTCAGCCAAGTCATCGAAATGCATCTGCGCCATGCCACGCAACACCATGCTGAACGCTCCTTCACTCAAAGCTGCATTCTGCGCTCAGTGAAATGTGTGGGCAACTCGGGGCTTGATTTCAAGGGTGCAGAGGGCCGGTGCTTACCCGGCTTGATGGGCTGGATCGCTGGGTCACGTACCCCAGCCTCTCATCGCGTAACCGATCAGGGAGCGCACGGCTTTGATCAATGCCACTACCGACTTAGCCCAGCTGCCTGGGCGTGTCATCTGCATAAAACGGGACGGCCGACACAGCCAAGATCCTCGGCATTGCCTAGACTGCAGCCCAGACCGACATGATAGGAATCGTGATGAGATTTAGAATTGACTATTTCCTGAGGGGAAAGGAGCGATGGTGGTGCTGCGAGGCATCAACTGACACCCTATCGCTCGATGATGCTTTGCTCGCACTCATCACGCTCCACATGTCCTATGAGGACCAGGTATTGCGCGTCGATCTGCCTCGCACCTCAGCTCTGGATCACATTCAGCTGGCGAAGGAGCTCGGTATCTCAGACGTGAGAGTGAGCCCCTCAATAACAAAAAACCCCGATTTGTAGGTCGGGGTTCGTCTGTGTCGTGCTGCTTGCAAGCCGCATAAACGAAAAGCCCAGCACGACGGCGGGGCTATGTTGAATCTTAAGAGTAATTTGCCAAAGGCAAAACTCTAACAGTGGCGATACGGTATCACCAGCCGCACGGGAACGCAATAGGCCCTCAAGCGGCACTCTTCATTTCGTAAATTACGGCCGCAACTGGTCCGAGCGCCATCCGATCCACATCCTCACAGCAGTCGAACGCCAGCCGCACGAACCCACCCCAGTCGCGCTCCCAGTTGGCTGATTCCAGTCTTACCCCGTAGTGAGCATCCAGCCAGGCCCTGAAACCTTCCGGCGACGCCAGGGGGTCATCGTTGGCCGACTGGCCGCCCTGGTGCATGTAGCGGTACCGGGTCATGACTCCCTTCACCACGTACTCGAGCTTTTCGCGCTTGGCGGCGGTCATGCGCGGCGACTTGCTCTGCACCAGGCTGAAGATCACTTCCTCTGCTGTCTCTCGGGTGTCGTCATCCAGGCGCGGGTTGTACATGAAGTTGCCAAAGGAGCGGACCTGGCTGTGCAGCTTGCCGATCGCCGACTGCACTCGCCCGGCAAGCGCCTGGTGCACCGCGTGGCTCGCACTGCGCTGCTTGTCGGTGGTCTGCACCATTGCTCCCAGCAGGCCCAGTTGCTCGATGAATGCACCCTGGCTATCCCAAGCCGTGTAGAGGCAGTCGTGCCATGCCTGGCGTGCGCTGTTCAGTTTCATCGGGCACCCTCCTCGCGCTTGCGCTTCATTGCGATCAACTGGCCGCGCCCAAGGCACCAGGTCGAAGCGATTGCCATGGCCAGCAGGAAGATGCAGGCCGTATCGGTGATGGTCCAGTTCATGCTGTCTCCTCAGGCTCGTCATTGCGCGGGAAAAGGTTCAGCCGCTCGTTATCGCCTGCGTCATACAGGCTCCGAGCCTTGGCGTGGCGATCATTCCAGCGCTCGGCAGCAATGCGCATAACATCAAGTACGGTAAGGTCGAAAATGTGCTCGAAGGTGCTCAGGGAGCACGAATCGATGTTTGGCCCCTGCGCACCGCAGTCATGGCACCAAACGTGCGCCGAGTAGTCCTCGTCGAAATGCTCTGTCTGCGGCCTGTCGATCGCCACGGGCGAGTTAGTGACGAAGTCAAAAGCCGAAATGCAGGGGGGGCCTTCGCAGAATGGGCAAGGTGCCAACTTGATTTGTTCGGTCATGCCGCTGCCCTCCTCAGGTCTTTGAGCTTCTGCCTGTACAGGGCCTTGATGGCCTTCAAGTCTTCGATGGTGTAGCGCTTGGCCTCATGAGGCCCTTCGATCCAATCGACCCGTTCTTGGCCAATGCGGCGGATCAGCTCCAGGCGGTATTCCACGATGTTTCCCGACAGCTGCGTGTTGCAGGGCGAGCACTGCTTGTGCACGTTGAGCGGATCGAAGCGAAGCTCAGGACAGGCAGCGGTCGTGCGATAGTGGCCAGCGTCATATTTGCCTTGGTGATGCCGCCCGCAGCTGATGCACGGCTGATCGGCGTCACGCAGGCGAACCCAGGCGTTGAACGCCTGCTGCGCCTCGCGCATGTAGTCGCCGCGGCTCTTGAGCTTCTCCTTGCGCACCTTGACCTCGCGGCGCTCGC
>NZ_QKRS01000039.1:0-2747 GCF_024261405.1 Pseudomonas sp. FBF18
GGCGTGGTCAGGGCGATGCCCGCCGGGCTGGCCAGCACCAGGTGCGGTTCGCTGAACTCGGGAAATTCGTTGGCGCTCTGGTTGGTCGGGCCGCTGCCGACGATGCCCTGGTGCTGCGCATGCAGGGCCTTGGCCACCTCGTCCTGATCGCCCGCCTCCTGCGCCTGCACCTCGCGCGCCTGCTGGCCAAAACCGTCCTGCTGCTCGCTGGCGGTGGCCAGGCGTTCGGCGGTCTCGGGCAGGTCCTTGTGGTGCTTGGCTTCGTGATGGCGCGGCTCGGTGGTCAGCAGCAGGCCCGCCGCCGCACGCACGGCGCCATGCCGGTCGGTGCGCAGTTCGAAACCCTCGCCCCGCGGCTGGCCGCCCGAGGGGCGCGGGTGGGTCAGGTAGCCCAGGTTGATCGCACTGGCGCCATGGTCGCTGCGCAGGGCGATGCTGATCTCGCTGGTGGTGTCGTCGATGCGCAGCTCGTTGCTGCGGCTGCCCTTGTATTCCTTGCTCTTGACCGTGGCCAGGGTCTTGAAATCGGGCAGCCGGTACGGCGGCAGGTTGGCGCCGTGGTACAGGCACCCGGTGATCAGCGGCTGGTCGGGGTCGCCTTCCAGAAAGGTGATCAGCACCTCCATGCCGATACGCGGCAGCGAGATGGCGCCGAAGCTGCTCTGGCTGGCCCAGCTGGAGGCCACGCGCATCCAGCAGGTGGTCTTGTCGTCCGACTGGCCTTCGCGGTCCCAGAAGAACTGCACCTTGACCCGGCCGTACTCGTCGCAATAGATCTCCTCGCCTTCGGGGCCGGTCACTACCGCACGTTGCGCACCCAGCACTTTGGGCTTGGGATGCCTCAGCGGCGGCCGATACGGCACGTCCCACGGCGTGGCGCAGAAGCGGTTGCGATAGCCCTGGTGGAAGTCGTCCTTGAGGTCGGTGACGTCGCTGCTGATCACCTCCTCGAGCACCTGCGGCTGCTTGCCTTCGTGCAGCACTTCGGTCAGAAGCCACAGGTCGTTCCACGCCGGGTTGGCATGCTCGGTCAGGCTCAGAAAATGCCCGCTGACCAGGCTCGGCTGGTCGCTGCGGCCCTCGGCCAGGCGGTAGTCGCTGCGGTGGCGCTCCAGGGCGCGGGTGGCCAGGTGCTTGCCGCGCGCGCGGTCGCTGAAGCGCGCCGGGTAGTCGTAGTCTTCCAGGTCCGGCGCGGCGCCGCTGTCGGCGTCGCTTTCGAGCTGGATGCGCGGTTTGGTGAAGTCGTAGTCGCGCCGCGTGGTGCGGCTGGTGCGCGTGGCCAGGCGCAGGCCGAAGCGCTTGATCACCGGCACGTCGGCCACCAGCCCGGTGTCCTGCTGGTAGGCCACCGGGGCCAGCGTGGGGAATACGGTCTGGTCGTCGCCGAACACCAGCGCATGGCCCTGCGGGCTGTGCTGGAAGTGGTAGTGGATACCCTCCTCCTCGCACAGGCGCTGGATGAAGTGCAGGTCGGACTCGTCGTACTGCACGCAGTACACCCGCTCGGGGTACACCGCGCCGAGCACGAAGCGGTGGTCGCTGGCGAGGATGCCGTGCTCCTCGAGCACCTGGGCGATGATCTGCGGCACCGTCTTGTGCTGGAAGATGCGCTGGTTGATGCGGTGTGCCAGGTACGCCAGCTGCGGGCGCAGCACCAGCCGGTAGCGCGACAGGCGCCGCCCCGCTTCGCCCTGCGCGGCGCTGTAGACCAGCCCGTGAATGCCGCTGCCGCTGGGCGACAGCTGCAGGAAGGCGAGCGTGTGCAGGAGGGATTCGAGGTTCAGCGACGCCCGTTCACTGACCAGCTCCAGTTCGAATTCGAACGGCTGGCTGAGCGCTTCGCGCCCGCTGAACGACAGCACCTGAAAGTCGCTGTCGACCCCGTCCAGGGTCAGGGTGAAATGGGGCTGGTTGGCCGCTGAGAACATCCGATGTTCCTCCCGCTGCAAAAACTGGGGTGACAGGCTGCCCCGGCCGGCCATGCTGGCTGGCTGGCCGGGGCAGTGAACTAACGCAGGCTTAGCCGGCGACCGGGGTACGCCAGTCGTCCGAGCCGGAGGTACCGGACACTTCGTGGGTCCAGGTGATCTTGCGGTAGGTGAAGTGCACGTCTTCAAGGTGGGTGAAGTGCGCGTTGGCCGGGTCCTGGCAGTTGTGCATGTAGTCCTTGATGTCGACGATGATCGCGTCTTCGAGCTTGGTGGTGAAATAGTGCTCCTGGGTGCCGGCCGCCGAGGTGCGGTACCAGTGGATGACGATTTCGGTCAGGCGCTCGCCGGAGGTCAGCGCGGCCAGCAGCAGGGGCGATGCCTTGTCGAAGACCTTGGTGATGACCACCGGCTTGTGCACGCGCTGGCCGGTCGGCTGACCGGACTGCGGGTCGCGCGGGATGATCACTTCGTGGTTGAAGCCCTGGACCATGACCTGGTCTTCGTGGCCTTCCTGGTAGGTGTTGCCGACCGAATCGGCGGTGAAGGCACCGGCGGTGATCAGGCCTTGTTTGGTGCCGGTGACGGACATGTAGGCAGGTGTTGCCATGGGGGTTTGCTCCTTGCAAAAAGTGAAGCCGGACAGGCGAAAAATGCCGTGCGGCTGCAAGGAGACAGTTCAAGACCCGTGCCAACTGAAATTTAGTTGTTGTTAATCAGTAGCTTGTGTTTTTGCTGTACGTTTTTTGAGCACTTTTACGCGAGAAAACCCGAAAAAGTGCGCAACTTCTTGCGCAGTACTGTGCAAGAAGTTGCGCA
>NZ_QKRS01000040.1:0-2476 GCF_024261405.1 Pseudomonas sp. FBF18
TCAGGTGAAGATCCGCGGCTTTCGTATCGAACTGGGCGAGATCGAGGCCAAGTTGCAGGGGCACCCGGCGGTACGTGAAGCGGTGGTGCTGGACATCGAAGGACCGAATGGCAAGCAGTTGGCGGCGTACCTGATTGCAAGCGACGAACAGGCTGCACCGGCCGACCGGCTCGCCAGCCTGCGCGAGCACCTCAAGGCCGTGCTGCCGGACTACATGGTGCCGGCACACCTGATGTTCCTGGAGGCCTGGCCGCTGACCGGCAATGGCAAGCTGGACCGCCGTGCGTTGCCCAGGCCCGATGCCAGCCAGTTGCAGCAGGCCTATGTGGCACCGCAGAGCGAGCTCGAGCAACGCATCGCGGCGATCTGGGCGCAGGTGCTCAAGCTTGAGCAGGTGGGCCTGACCGACAACTTCTTCGAGCTGGGCGGCGACTCGATCATCTCGATCCAGGTGGTCAGCCGCGCACGCCAGGCCGGTATCCACTTCACCCCCAAGGCGCTGTTCCAGCACCAGACGGTACAGGGCCTGGCCAGCGTGGCGACGCTCGGCCAGGCGAAGCGCCAGTCGGACCAGGGGCCGGTGACCGGCCAGGCGTTGCTGCTGCCGATTCACCAGTACTTCTTCGATCAGGCAATACCCCAGCGCCATCACTGGAACCAGGCACTGCTGCTCAAGCCGGGCCAGTTGCTGGAGGCCCACAGGCTGCAACAGGCCATGCAGGCGCTGATGGCCCATCATGACGCGCTGCGTCTGCGTTATGCCCGGCAGGCCGATGGCCGCTGGTGGGCGCAGTATGGCGCGGTACAGGCAACCCCCGAGGTGGTGTGGGCTGTGCAGCTTGAGACTGCCGATGCCTTGCCGGCGCTGTGCGACAAGGCCCAGCGCAGCCTGAGCCTGGAGCAGGGCGAGCTGCTGCGCGTGGTGCTTGCGACCCTGCCCGATGGCAGCCAGCGCCTGCTGCTGGCGATCCACCACCTGGTGGTGGACGGCGTGTCGTGGCGCATCCTGCTCGAAGACCTGCAGAGCGCCTATACCCAGCTGGCGGCCGGGCAGGTGGTGAGCCTGCCAGCCAAGACCAGTTCGACCCAGGCCTGGGCGCAGCGCCTGCAGGCGCACGCAGCCGACCTGCAAGGTGAACTGTCCTACTGGAGCAGCGAACTGGCGGGCGCCAGCGCCGAGCTGCCGTGCGACAACCCGCAGGGGTCTGTGCAGGCTGTCCACGCCGCCCAGGCACAGACGCGCCTCGATAAGGCCAGTACCCGGCAACTGCTGCAACAGGCCCCGGCGGCCTATCGCACCCAGGTCAACGACCTGCTGCTGACCGCCCTGGCGCGAGTGATCGCGCGCTGGACCGGGCGCGATGAGGTGCTGATCCAGCTTGAAGGCCACGGTCGCGAAGAACTGTTCGACGACATCGACCTGACCCGTACTGTGGGCTGGTTCACCAGCCTGTTCCCGGTCAAGCTGAGCCCCGCCGACAGCCTCGACGGCTCGATCAAGCGCATCAAGGAGCAACTGCGCTCGGTACCCGAGAAGGGCATCGGTTTCGGCGCACTGCGCTACCTGGGCGACGCGAAGGCCCGTGAAGCCCTGGCCGCGTTGCCGGTGCCGCGCATCACCTTCAACTACCTGGGCCAGTTCGACGCCAGCTTTGCCGACGAACAGGGTCAGGGCGGCTTCTTCAGCCCGGCGGGTGAGCCTGCCGGTGACAGCCAGAGCTCCGAAGCACCGCTGGGCAACTGGTTGTCGATCAACGGCCAGGTGTATGGCGGCGAGTTGACGCTGAACTGGAGCTTCAGCCGCGCTATGTTCGCGCCCGCGACCATCGAGGCGTTGGCCCGCGCCTATGCCGAGGAGCTCGAGGCGCTGGTTGCCCATTGCGTGCAGCCAGGCAGCGTTGGCGTGACGCCTTCGGACTTCCCGCTGGCCAGGCTGACCCAGGTGCAGCTGGACAGCCTGCCGATTGCCGCCAGCGAGATCGACGATATCTACCCGCTGTCGCCGATGCAGCAGGGCATGTTGTTCCACACCTTGTACGAACAGGGCGCAGGCAACTACATCAACCAACTGCGGATGAATGTGAAGGGGCTGGACGTGGAACGTTTCAGGAACGCCTGGCAGGCCGCACTGGACCGTCACGATGTGCTGCGCGCCAGTTTCGTGACCGGCTTCGAACAGCCCCTGCAGGTGATTCGCAAGCAGGTCGAAATGCCGTTCGCCGTGCTGGACTGGCGGGCGCAGCCGGCGTTGCACGCCAACCTGGACAGCTGGGCCGAGGCCGACCTGCAGCGCAGCTTCGACCTGCAGGATGCGCCGTTGCTGCGCCTGACGGTGATCCGTACCGATGTCGATCACCATCACCTGATCTACACCAGCCACCACATCCTGATGGACGGCTGGAGCAACTCGCAGCTGCTGGGCGAAGTGTTGCAACGCTATGCCGGCCAGACGCCAGGGCATTCGGCCGGGCGCTAC
>NZ_QKRS01000041.1:0-2404 GCF_024261405.1 Pseudomonas sp. FBF18
TACGGTGCTCAAGGGCAGCCTCGATGGCCAGGGGTTCAATGCCGTATCCGGTGTGGCACCGGGGCCGGCGTCGGTCAGGTTCGGACGCGACCCGACCCCGCCGTGGACACCGAGCAGCTACATCGGTTTGGTCAACTGGCCGTTGCAGCTACCTGACCCCAGCCACTCGCCCACGGTAGTGGCAACGCTGGTCGACAAGCTGGTGCTGCCCAACGATGGCAAGGGCAGCCTTTTTGGCAGTGCCAGGCAACTGGTCAGTGCCGCCAGCTCTGCCCTGCCTGCTGCCTCGGTCGCCCTGGGCGTGGCCGACCAGGCGGGCGCTGCACTCAAGGGCGCCAGGGCCAGCCTGCCCACGCTGCCGGCCCTCTCACTGACCGACCTCAAGGCTCCAGGCCTGAATACCGTTACCGATCTGCTGCCAGGTGAACTGATCTCATGAGCGACAACACCCCCGCCAAACAACGGCCACCACAGGCCGCAGTCGTTCCCCTGGATCAGATCGGCATCGAGGACGTGAGTAGCGGCGCCGCCGTGTTCGACGCCTGGCTGCGGGATATCAGCGGTGGCTACGTCAACCTCGAGCGCCTCAAGGAGGTGGCTGAGGTGCTGCCGGTCATCGGCAACATCATCGCCCTGGTCGATGCGGTCGGCGACGTTGTCAACCTGGCCTCCAGCGACAAGCCCGACCCGCTCGACTGGGTCAGCCTGGGCATCAACCTGATCGGCGTGATTCCCACGCCACCGACCATGGCGGCTGCGCGCAAGAGCCTGCGGCCGATGCTGGTGCTGGCCCGTCAGGAAGGCAAGCAGATGCTCGGCGACTCGTTGATCGAGATCATCGTCGGCCACCTCAATGCCACCTTGCTTGGCGAAATCGATGCCTTTCTGGCTGACGCAGAAGGGCAGTTGGAGGCGATCCTCAAGGAGTGCGCCGACGTCGGTGAGAAGCTGGTCAACAACACGGCCAACGCGATCGATGCCGTGATTACCGGCAAGCTCGACAGCGCCGCGAATATGGAGGCTGCTGGGCGCAGCGCCATTGCAGCAAAGAACGCGTTGCGTTCCGACCCCTCGGTGGTCTTCGAAAACGCCTTCGCCGCCCTCAGCGATGCCTACGCCGCGATGGGCAAGGGCGCCGCCAACATGATCATGCGCAATGCCGTGCCCGAGGGGGTACAGCATGAAGTGCTGGCCCGTACCCGGGCCCTGCGTAGCCTGGCGCCACAGATGCGTACGCAACTGATGAGCATGACCAGTGCAGCCAACCCGCAATCCATCGAGAGCATGCGCCTTATCCTGCACAACAGCAGTGTGCTCTGGCACAAGCGCAATCCCAAGGCACTCGGCAGCACGGTCAAGGGCGACAAGACCACCCAGGCCAGGCATCAGGATGCCAAGGGCGAGACCGAGGCCATTACCCGGCAGGCGTCGGCCAAACAAGCGGCCAACGACAGCAAGAACGGCACCTGTGCCAGCAGTTGCAACCGTATCAACTTCGCCCTTGGCAGCGAGTCGCTGGACCACACCGACTTCAGCCTGCCAGGCCCGTTTCCCGTCATCTGGACCCGTACTTACAATTCGCGTCTCGAGCGCCTCGACAACGCCAGCCTCGGTGCCCGTTGGCTCACCGAGTTCACCACCTGCATCGACGTGGTCGGCCAGGGCCTGGTGCTGCTTGACTTCGATGGGCGCAGTCACGATTTTCCAATGCCCGAAAAGGGCAAGCCCCACTACGACGCTGTCGAGTACCTCACCCTGGTGCGCACCGGCGAACAGCAACTGGTACTGCTGCGTGGCCTGGATCGCCGGGAGACCTATGCGCGCCATGGCGATCGTTTCTATCTGACGCACATTCAGCTACGCAGCGGCGCGGGCGCCATGCTGCACTACGAGCATCGCCACAACGGCCAGCCGGTGTTGTCCGACATCAACACCTACCAGGACGACGACCCCAGCAAGGTACACCTGCAACTGGGAACGCGGCTCGACGCGCACGGGCATATCCAGGGTCTCTGGCACGTGGTCGACGGCAAGCCGCTGCGCCAACTGTGCGCCTATCACTATGACGGCGCGGGTGACCTGGTGGCGGCTCAGGATGAAAACGGTGCCGCCTGGCACTATGAGTACCAGCATCATCTGATCACCCGTTACACCGACCGCACCGGGCGCGGTTTCAACCTGGAGTGGGACGGCAACGGCCCGCATGCCAGGGCCATCCATGAGTGGGCAGATGACGGCAGCTTCGAAGTGCGCCTGGAGTGGGATGAGCGTATCCGCCTCACCTATGTGACCGACGCCCATGGCCAGGAAACCTGGCACTACTACGACATCCAGGGCTACACCTACCGCATCCGTCATCCGGACGGCAATTCGGAGTGGCTGTTCCGGGATGAGCGCAAGAACG
>NZ_QKRS01000042.1:0-1292 GCF_024261405.1 Pseudomonas sp. FBF18
ATCCCAACCGAACAGGGTGAAACCACAGTTCATCTCGCGCTGGCGCTTGGCTCGCTCCAGCTGGTTCCAGCCAGTACCGGCTTCAGGTTTGTTCCAGTAATGCGCCGCCGAATGCTTGTGCAAGTGCCGCCCAAGGGCGTTATAGATGAACTCGGCCTTGTGGTTGCCGTCGCCGCATCTTTTTAAACAGCCAAATGGGTACTAAGTGACCTACCTGCGTACTCCTGTGCAGTTGGCGGCTGAGATTCCCGGACGGATAGAGAGGAACCAATCTTAAAAAGCAAGCCTACGCGACCATAAAATCAAGTAACCCCAAAAACTTGCTACTTCGGGAAGTATCCAGGACAAGAGTTTTTCGGCCTATCCACTCCCCGCCCAAGGAACAAATGCCAGTTCTTCCCTGAAACAAACGCTCCTTCGGTCCAGTAATATCGATCGGTAACATAACTAACATTCCCCCCTGAGTCCTTAACACCTTTGCGTGCTATTTTCTTCAAAATTCTTGTCAGTACACGATCAATAACTTTTTCAGACTCAGATTTATCACCACTAAAAATTGTTGCTCCAATAGCATATTCGTCTTCCCCCCCATAGCAAGCACGAACAAAACCAACTTTATCCTTCCTGTCAACTTCAATCTGGGCTTTCCCCTTGAAGGAGAAGTCGCGATCTGAGCCCATTATTATTTTCATCTGAGGAAAGAGCTCAAATGAATCGAGCCTTACAAAGCCCCTATCTTTTACAAGTAGAAATGGTTCATTCATTCGGTATGAGATATACACTCCAAACCCAGTTTCATCCCTCAACTCATTAACCACTCCAATGTACTCTTGAAAATCCATAAAAACTGTTTTTTCCATGACTCACCTCGACGGACAATTTTTGTTATAAGGTCGAAATTGAACATCAGCTGGTCTATCGACACCTAAAGTTTTGGTACGTAAGTCTTCCATAGCTTTTTGCTCGCGCGGGACTGGTGTGCTCCCATCAGCTTTGACTTTCCCTACATTCCCATAGACAACTTTGCCATCAGCATCTCTATAGATAATGTCCGGCCGGCGTCCCTCTTTATTACCTCCAGGAGTTTTAATTAAATTTTCTTTTTCAACGCCACCTCCAGCTAGAACGGTACCCCCTGATGCTTGAACCTCTCGCCCCCAAGCATGAATGACTTGGTTATGCGGCCCTTCACCATTGGTCTTAGGTCCCCGTTTAGCCAGCCCAAATGGATCTATCCAGTCAATCGGATTCGGCGCATATATGAACAGGTTCAACCCACCAAAGTAACTGAT
>NZ_QKRS01000042.1:1317-2371 GCF_024261405.1 Pseudomonas sp. FBF18
ATCCAGCAGGTTGCCGGCCGGGTCGAAGGCGAAGGTCTCCACCCCCAGGCGGCTGGTGGCCTGCAACAGGCGGCCAATCGGGTCGTACTGGTAGGTCAGTTGGCCAACCGCATCGTACTGGCCACCCAGTTAATATTCCTTCGCCATTTGTCGAACAACAAGCAGGCCGTACAGTGATCTGCAAAAACCACAGATATCACGAACAATATGAGGCTAGCAACTCAACAGATTTCAGCTCTGCTCTCACGTCTTCAAGCTCATGATCATCTAACGCCCACACTGTAAACTTACCTCGTGTCTCGCACCCGCCGAATTTTCCCATAGCACACTCTAGAGCCTGCCTTTTTCTAGGAGGAAGGGCAGAAATCTTTCGAGTCGAAAATAAGTTTACCGGATATATATCTCTAATGAAGAGATCGGTTTTTCCAGCCCATTGCAGCTTCACCCATGCTCCGGCTTCTGAGCGGCGGGGCCACATTAGTGGATGACCCTCATCAACCATATGAATACCAACAGCATATCCGAAGCCATAAGCGTGACTTTCTTTATACCCATAGGCATAGTCTTGCGTACCTGAAATCATAGCCAGTTCAAAAAAAGATTCTGTAAGCTGCTGCAAAGTTATTTTTTCCACACTACCAGTCAGCAATAATTTTTCTTTCGACAAAATCGCTGAAAAGTCACAATTCAAAATTTCCCTACAATCATCCTTATCCCACCTACGTGCTGAAAAAAGCTCTACTGCATCTATCAACCCTAGCTGTATTTCCTTTGAGTATTTTTTTTCATTGAACTTTATGACCTTACCAGCCCTCCCCCCGCACCGTTCAAGCCTACCCCGAACTGAAATCCAGTCTCTTAGTTCAGGATATGCTTGCGCAACATCTAGATCGCTATTTGGCTCTGGGTGAGCCACAAAAAAATTGTAGATATTCATACTTAACCTTTCCGCCGTGTTTTTTCAGTTGCTGAGTATTCCCCTGCGCGCCCGCCAAGACCTAGCAAAGTAGTACGCCCTTTCGCTTCAAGTTTTTTTGTAACGTCAGTGGGGGAA